>JANTHO010000041.1 GCA_024762335.1 Acidimicrobiia bacterium
CTCCCAACTATCGCGCCGACGAGGAAGCCTTGCGACTCCTTGCACGCGCCGTGCTCGCTGCACGGCCCGGCCGTGGACGGCGGGCCCTGATCCAAACGTCGATTCCGGGGCATCCCGCCCTGGCTGCTCTGAGCGATGGCGATCCACTGCCGTACCTGAACAACGTTCTGGAGGAGCGGGGCCGCAGCGGGTTCCCTCCCGTCGGGGAGTTGATTGCCGTCGAAACGGACGCCGAGAACGCCACGCCACTCCTCGAAGAGTCGACGGCCGGCGCGGTGCTGCTTGGACCGGCTCCGGAAGGTGAACGTCAACGTTGGCTCATCCAGGGTCGGGATCTCTCACAGGTCAGGATCCGCCTCCGGTCGGCGATCCAGCACCTGCGCGACGGAGGGGCGAGAGTGCGCGTCGACGCAGACCCACTGGACCTGTAGGGCCGGATCCGGATGTGGTACCGCCGCAGGGGAACCGGTACGCTGTAGCCCTATGCCGATCTACCCCATTCGCGTCTTCCCGGATCCCGTACTCCGGACGGCCACCACACCGATCACCGAGTTCGATAGCGAACTGTCTCGTCTGATCGACGACATGCTCGAAGTCATGTACGAAGCGCCCGGCGTCGGCCTCGCAGGACCACAGATCGGGATCTCCAAACAGATCTTCGTCGCAGACATCGGCGACGGACCGTTCGCCATGATCAACCCGGAGATCGTCGAAACGTCCGGGAAATGGAAATTCGAGGAGGGGTGCCTGTCGGTACCGGGCCGCTGGTGGGAGTTCTCACGCCCGGCCTTTGCACGAGCGCGGGGACTTGATCCGAAGGGGAAGCCGGTCGAATACGCCGGTGACGAACTGATGGGAAGACTTCTCCAGCACGAAATCGACCATCTCAACGGTCTCATCATCCTCGATCGTCTGCCGAAGCGGATGCGCAAAGAGGCGCTCAGCGAGCTTCGCGACGTCCGACCGCCCGGCAGATCCTGATGCGTTCGATCTTCCTCGGGACCCCGTCTGCCGCAGTCGCGAGCCTGGCTGCCGTGATGGACGTCACGGACGTCGACCTGGTCATCACACGACCGGATCGCGCACGGGGGCGTTCCGGCAAACCCGCTCCGCCGCCCGTGAAAGCCGCGGCAGTCGAATGGGGCATCGAAGTCGCACAGCCCAAGAGTCGAACCGAACTCGAACAGTGGATCAGCGGAGCCGATGCGGACATCGGGTTCGTAGTTGCGTACGGGCGGATCCTGACCGCAGCGATGCTGGAGAGCCTCCCGCGGGGCTTCGTCAACGTGCATTTCTCCCTCCTTCCACGATGGCGTGGAGCAGCACCCGTGGAACGAGCGATCCTGGCAGGTGACGAAACGACGGGCGTCAGCTTGATGCAGCTCGACCAGGGTCTCGACACGGGGCCGGTGATCGCCGCTGTCGAGACGCCGATCGCACCCGACGAAACGGGTGGTTCTCTCACCGGGAGGTTGTCGTATCTCGGTGCCATGATCATCGACGACACGATTCCCGACTACCTCAGGGGGCGTTTGGAACCGGCTTCGCAACTGCGAACCGGTGTGACCATCGCCCCACGTCTCGAGCGATCCGAAGCGCGTATCTATCCGGGGTGGACGGCCACCTATGCCCAGCGGGCGATCCGGGCGTTCAACCCGCGACCCGGTGCCTGGTTCGAGATGGAAGGCGTCCGCGTCCGCGTTCACGCTGCCTCACCTTCGGATGAGGTGATCGATTCAGGTGTGATCGACTCGTGCGAAGGCGTCCCGGTGCTTGGATTCGCCGACGGGAGCGTGCAGCTCGACACGGTCCAGCCGGCGGGAAAGGCACCGATGACGGGCGCTGCCTGGATGAACGGGCGTCGCGGTGCCGGTGGTCGTCTCGACCCGGCCCCGTCGTGAAGCGAGGAGTCGAAGCCCGAGTCGTCTCGGCCACGCTTCTGGAACGGATCATCGACGAGGGGGCGTACTCCAACGTACTGATCCGCACGGGGACACGTGACCTCGAACAACGGGACACGGTCTTCGTCCAGCGGCTCGTCTACACCGCGATCCGCTACCTACTTCGCATCGACCGCACGATCGACCGGTATGCACAGAGAACGATCGACGGCGACGTCCGCAACGTGCTGCGTATCGGAGTGGGAGAGATCCTCTTCACCGACGGCGACGACTATGCCGCGGTGGATAGCGCCGTTGAGGCGGTGAGGGCCCTTGGATTCCCACGGGCTGCCGGGTTCGTCAACGGTGTTCTCCGGAACGTCGCGCGCAACGGTGAACCGGAGCTTCCTCAGGGGGGAGAGGGCGAGGCGCTCCGACTGGGTGTCCCGGCTTGGCTGTTCGAGAGATTGGTCGACGCCTACGGTGCGGAGGAGGCTGCAACGTTTCTGAAGGAATCGAACCAGCCTGCGAAGGTGGGGGTGAGAGATCGCAGTGGCATTCAGCCGGGAAGCGCCGTTGACGGGATCCATGGAGCATTCGTTCTCGACGACGTTGCCCGCTACCGGACTGAGATCGCCGACGGCGCATTGACTGTATCCGACCCGTCGTCGATCGCCGTCGGTCTCGCCCTCGACCCGCAACCCGGCGACCGGGTCGTCGACCTTGCTGCAGCGCCTGGGGGCAAGACCCTCCATCTCTGGGATCTGATGGGTGGCCGGGGGGTGCTCGTGGCCATGGACCGGCATCAGCGACGTGCCGCGACGGCTGCACGTCGCCTGCGTCGGACGGGAGCGGATGTCTCCTGGGTCATCGGGGACGCCGCTGATCCTCCATTGCGCCCCGGTACGTTCGACCGTGTTCTCCTGGACGCCCCGTGTACCGGCCTGGGGACGTTGCGTCGACGTCCCGAAATCCGTCATCGGATCGAACCGGATAGCTCCGAAGAGGCGGGCCGGCTGCAGCGGCGGATGCTCGATGCAGCGGTTGCGCTCCTTCGTCCCGGCGGCCGTCTCGTCTACTCCGTCTGCACGATCACACGCGAGGAGACAACTGCCGTTGTCGACGGGACCGGTTCTCGTGCACCGACCGGGGTTCAGGGACTGGATCTCGGCGGAGGGATTCTCCTCGCACCGCACCTCACCGGATCGGACGGCATGTTCATCGCCGTCATCGATCGCTGAGACGGGGGAGAAGGCATCGGGGGAGTGCCGCCGCACGGTTTCGAGAACCGGATACACTCGCATCCGTGATCAAAGCACCCCGCATCGCCCCCTCCATCCTCGCAGCCGACTTCGCCCGTCTCGGCGAAGAGATTGCGCTGATCGAAGATGAGGTGGATCTCCTCCACGTCGATGTGATGGACGGACACTTCGTCCCGAACCTGACGATCGGGATGCCGGTGATCTCCTCTATCAGGCGTGTCACGGACCTGCCGATCGACTGTCACCTGATGACCCTCAATCCCGACTTCTACCTCGAGGATCTCAAAGAAGCCGGTGTCGACATCGCCACCGTTCACATCGAGGTCTTCCCGGATCCGAACAAGGTCGCAGGTGAGGCCAGGGAAGCGGGCCTCGGTTTCGGACTGGTGGTCAACCCGCCGACACCGTTCGAAGCGATCGAGCCGTTCATCGAACTCGCGGACATGATCGTCGTCATGTCCGTCAATCCGGGGTTCGGGGGACAGGGATTCATGGAGTCGGTTCTGCCGAAACTCGAACGGGTCAGGAAGTTCATTGATTCCGCCGGACTTTCGACCGATATAGAGGTCGACGGTGGGATCGGCCCGAATACGATCGGCCAGGCGAGAGACGCGGGTGCCGACATATTCGTGGCGGGAACCTCGGTGTTCCGAGCCCCGAACCCCGTGATCGCCGTTCAGGAAATGAGAGCAGCGATCAGTCGGTAGAGGAGTTATGGGAGACCGCATCCTCGTCGTCGACGACGACCCGGACATCCTCCAGTATGTGAAGATGAACCTCGAGCGCGAGGGCTTCGAGGCGCGCACTGCTTCGAACGGCGCCGATGCGTTGCGCCTGGCGGCAGAAGAGCCCCCGAGCCTCATCCTCCTCGATGTGATGATGCCCGGCATGGACGGACTGACGACCCTCAGACACCTTCGCAACGACGCCCCGACGGCGAGCGTGCCGGTCGTCATGCTCACGGCCCGTGCATTGGCCAGAGATCGGGTGAAGGGCCTCGAACTGGGAGCCGACGACTACATCACGAAGCCGTTCGATGTCGAAGAGCTGATCGCCCGTGTTCGCACCGTGATCCGGCGCGCCCAGCAGATGCGGGACGTGTCACCGCTCACGGGCCTCCCGGGGAACTTCCGGATCACAGCCGAGCTCGAGCAGCGCATCGCGGATCGCCTGCCGATCGCGGTCGTCTACGGAGATATCGACAATTTCAAGTCGTTCAACGATCACTACGGCTTCATGAGAGGCGACACGGTCATCAAGTTCACCGCCGAAGTCCTCGCGGAGGCGGCGACCGCGGCAGCCGATCCGAACGCGTTCGTCGGACACGTCGGCGGAGATGACTTCATCGCTTTGATCGATCCGGGCGTGCTGGACGTGTTCTGTGAGACGGTGATCCAACGATTCGACGACGGCATCCTCGATTTCTACGACACCGCCGACGCCGTTCAGGGCTACATCGAGGTCACGGACCGGCGGGGAGAACGCCACGCGTTCCCGATCGCGTCGTTCTCTATGGGCGTCGTTACGAACGAGAACCGGATGCTGGCTTCGGAATGGGAAGCGTCGGCGATCGCTTCCGAGATGAAGGAGTTCGCGAAGCGCCAACCCGGATCGACCTTCGCGGTGGACCGCAGGAAGTAGCCGCAGACGTCCGTCGTCCGAGACTTGTGAATTGCCGGCCATCGCGGCCCGGCATGCTCGGATTCGCACTAGCCTTACGGGTGCCCCCTTCAGGGCAGGGTGCAATTCCCGACCGGCGGTGAAAACCCGCGAACTCCGTATAGGGGTTGATCCGGTGGAATTCCGGGGTCGACGGTGAAAGTCCGGATGGGAGAAGGAGGGCGTATGTCGCGCCGCGTCGAGGACAATCTGTTCCCAGCGCACCGCGCGGAGTCGCTGATGCGGCGTGCCATCGGGCTGACCGAGGGCACCGTGCCACATCCGAATCCGCGGGTTGGTGCCATCGTGGTCGACCCGGATGGGGAGATCATCTCAGAGCGCGCCCACATCCGGCCCGGGCTGCCCCATGCCGAAGCAGCAGCACTCGCCGCCGCCGGACCCGCCGCAGAAGGCTCCACCGTCATCTGCACCCTCGAACCCTGCTCACACCACGGACGGACACCGCCCTGCGTCGATGCGATTATCGAGGCCGGCATCGCCCGCGTGATCGTCGGCACTGTCGACCCCGATCCGCGCGTGTCCGGGAGCGGCCTGGCGGCTCTTCGGGCGGCAGGAATCGAAGTGGTCGTGGGAGTCGAAGAGGACGCCGTACGAGCCAACGACCCCGCGTACTTCCATCACCGCACAACGGGGCGACCGTTCGTAACACTGAAGATGGCGTTGACCCTCGACGGGCAATCCGCGGCCGCCGACGGCACGGCGCGGTGGATCACCGGTCCGGAAGCGAGGGAAGATGGCCACCGCCTCCGAGCCGAAAGCGACGTGATCCTGGTCGGAGCCGGGACGGTGATCGCCGACGATCCGCGCCTCGATGTGCGACTCGACGGGTACGACGGGCCTCACCCCCGTCCCGTCATTGTCGCGGGAACACGGTCGATCCCCGAAACGGCCGCGTTGATGAGCCGGGACCCATTGGTCTTCACCGCGGGCGAACAGCAAGCCGGCCTGGATGGGGTCGCGCAGGTGTCGGTCGGCGCAGACGGGCGTGTCGACCTCGACGCAGCGATGACCTATCTGGGCGAGCAGGGCTACGTGAGTGTTCTCATCGAGGGCGGACCGACCATCGACGCGGCGGCATTGGCGAGTGGAGTCGTCCACCGCGTCGTCCTCTACTACGGAGCGAAATTCGGTGGAGGCACCGGCCTTCCTGCGATCAACGGCACGTTTCGCACCATCTCGGCAGCGCAGCCGGTGACCATCGAATCCATCACCCCGATGGGAAGAGATTTCAAGGTTGAAGCCAGCATCGAAGGAGCAAACTGATGTTCACCGGGATCGTCAGCGAACTCGGCCGAGTAGCGGCCATCGAACCAACCGACGGAGGCGCGCGGATCTCCGTCCTGGCGCCGGACACGTGCTCCGATCTCGGGATCGGGGACTCCGTTGCGGTGAACGGTGTCTGCCTCACCGCCGTCGCTGTGGACGGTGGAGCGTTCACGGTCGAGGCGGTCGGTGAGACGTTGCAACGTACGAACCTCGGAGATCTCACCGACGGGTCGAGCGTCGATCTCGAACGTCCCGTGGAAGCAGCCGGAGGCAGGTTTGACGGCCACGTCGTACAGGGCCACGTCGACGGTGTCGGTGACGTCCGGAGCATTGAATCCGAGGGGGCGGCGAAACGCATCCGGATCGGTGCGCCGGCACCTCTCGCCCGTTACCTCGTTGAGAAGGGTTCGGTAACCGTAGACGGCGTCAGCCTGACGATCACCGCCGTCTCTCCGGTCGACGATCCCGCTCCATGGTTCGAGATCGTGCTCATCCCGCACACGCTCGAGGTCACCGTGCTCGGCCACCGGGAGGTCGGCGATCGCGTGAACCTGGAGGCGGACATTCTTGCCAAGTACGTGGAACGACTGATGGAGGCCGGACAATGAGCTACGCGACGATCGAAGAAGCGATCGCTGCGATCGGACGAGGCGACATGGTCCTCGTCGTCGATGACGTCAATCGAGAGAATGAGGGTGACCTCATCGTTGCTGCAGAGAAGGTGACGTCCGAGCACATCGCTTTCATGGTTCGCTATACCAGCGGCCTGATCTGTCTCCCGATGACCGGAGAGCGGCTGGATCAGCTTGACCTCCCACTGATGGTGTCCAAGAACACCGAATCGCACCGGACGGCATTCACCGTGTCGATTGACTACGCCCCGACAACCACGACGGGCATCTCCGCTGCAGATCGGGCGGAAACCATCCGGGCCGCCGTAGACCCGTCGATCGGGGCCGAGTCGTTCAACCGGCCCGGGCATGTCTTCCCCCTCCGGTACCAACCCGGCGGCGTCCTCACACGCCCGGGACACACCGAAGCCGCCGTCGACCTGGCTCGCATGGCCGGCCTCGCTCCGGCCGGCGTTCTGTGCGAGGTCGTCAACGACGATGGGACGATGAGCCGTGGCGCATCCCTGATGCAGTTCGCCGAAGAGCACAACATACCGATCATCACGATCGAGGACCTCGTGTCATATCGCTGGAAGACCGAAGCGCTCGTTTCCCGGGAATCGGAGGCGCAGCTTCCGACGGCGATCGCGGACTTCAGGGCGATCGGGTACCGCGCGATCGACACCGGATCCGAGCATATAGCTCTCGTCCTCGGTGACGTCGAGGGACAGTCAGACGTCCTGACACGGCTTCACTCCGTCTGCCTCACGGGTGACGTCTTCGGAAGCTTGCGGTGCGACTGCGGGGTCCAACTTGAGACGGCCATGCAGATGATCGCAGAAGAGGGGAGGGGGATCATCGTCTACAACCCCACCCATGAGGGGCGCGGGACCGGTCTCATCGACAAACTCGCCGCCTACCGACTCCAGGAACAGGGGTATGACACGGCCGAAGCGAATGTCAAGATCGGACACCCGGTCGACGCCCGACACTACGGCGTCGACGCGCAGATCCTCCACGATCTCAAAGTAACCGGCGTGCGTCTGCTGACGAACAATCCGGAGAAGATCGAACAGCTCCGCATGTACGGGGTCGAAGTGACCGACCGCATCCCGTTGTGGGTCGGCCAGAACGATCACAATCGCTTCTACCTGGAGACGAAAGAAGCCAAACTCGGACACCTGGGAGCGAACGGATGAACAACTCGCAGAGGGGAGCCCTCGCAGCGAGCGGTCTGCGTATCGGCGTCGTCAGGTCGCTCTTCAACCGGCCCGTCACGGATGGGCTCCTGTCCGGTGCGCTCGAGGTTCTCGAAGAGGCGGGCGCCGATGACGTCACCGTGCTCGATGTGGAGGGCGCTTTCGAGATTCCGATCGTCGCTCGGCGCCTGGCACAAGACGGCTACGACGCGGTCATAACCGTTGGAGCGGTCGTTGAGGGTGAAACAGACCACTATGAGCACATCGCGCGAGAAGCGGCGGCGGGACTGATGCGGGTTGCCCTCGACACGGGTGTTCCGGTCTCTTTCGGGATCCTCACAGTACGTAACCCGGAGCATGCGTTCGCGAGAAGCGCCCCGGGGGAGAAGAACAAGGGGCGCGAGGCGGCCGAAGCCGCGATCAGGACCGCTGTGCTGCTGCGAAGCATGAAGAAGTGAAAAGTAGAAGGTAGAAAGTAGAGAGAAGGTCGAGAGGCCTTCCGTGCCGCGTTCTTTCTACTTTCTACTTTCCTCTTTCTACGGGCTCAGCCCATCAGTGTTGAACTATCAGATCGCCGTGCCTACCCTCCTGCCAACAACTGACGCAAGCGGAGGCGCCTGCTTCCCACCCTGCCACCGGATGAGGTGAGCCGGGTCGCATTTCAGGCAGCACTCGCGTCGTGCTGCCTTTGTCATGGCACCAGGCGCCTGCTTCGTCGCAACGTACGAGCAGGAGGTACTCCGATCAAGGAGCCCAGGGTCAACGAACGCATTCGGGTGAAAGAGGTACGCCTCGTCGATCCGAACGGCGGGCAGATAGGGATCAAACCGATCGAAGAAGCGCGGTGGCTGGCATCGCAACTCGAGCTGGATCTCGTTGAGGTCGCTCCCGACGCCAAGCCCCCGGTGGTTCGCCTCATGGACTACGGGAAGTTCAAGTACGAACAGTCCGTGAAGGCCAGAGAAGCCCGGAAGAACCAGACCCGCACCGTCATCAAGGAAGTCCAGTTCCGGCCCAAGATCGGTGCCAGCGATTTCGAGGTGAAACGGAAACGGGTCGTGCGCTTTCTCCAGGACAACGACAAGGTGAAGGTCACGATGCGTTTCCGGGGGCGCGAGGTCACCCATCCCGAGATCGGGAGAGAGATCCTCAAGAAGCTCCGCGAATCCGTGGCCCGGTTCGGGGAGATGGAGATCGCACCGAAGCTCGAAGGCAGGCAGATGACGATGGTGCTCGCACCGATTCGGGCATCAGAGCGGCCGGACGAAGAAACCCAAGAAGTCGTCGCCGACGAAACGACCGGCGACGAGACGGACAAGTAGGAGAGTGCAACCGTGCCGAAAATGAAGACGCACAAGGGTGCAGCGAAACGCTTCAAACGCACCGGAAGCGGGAAAGTGCGTACCACCAAGGCGTGGCACGGACACAATCGATACAAGAAGACGGCTTCGCGTTGGCGCCGGACGAAGGGGAACAAGATCCTCGACGGCGGCAACGAGAAACGCATGAACCGCCTGCTGGGCAACTAGGAGTCATCGCATGGCACGTGTGAAGCGTTCAGTCAACGCAAAGAAGAAGCGCCGCAAACTCATGGATCGCGCCTCCGGGTACGGAGGTGCGAGGAGTCGCCGGTACCGAACCGCTCGGGAGCAGGTCATGCACTCGATGCAGTATGCGCATCGCGACCGGCGAGCCCGCAAGGGTCAGTTCCGCAGGCTCTGGATCCAGCGGATCAACGCCGCTGCCCGTCAGAACGGCACGACGTACTCCAGGTTCATGGCCGGCCTGAAGGCGGCCGATGTCGAGATCGACCGGAAGATGCTCTCAGAGATGGCCGTCAACGACCCGACCGCCTTCTCTGCGCTCGTCGAGGTCGCCGGAGCTGCGAGCTCCGAGTGACGACGTCAGGACGATCCGATCGTTCCACCGGAGGCCCCGCATCTGCGGGGTCTCCACGCGTCTGATGCGCATCGAGTCGACGACGAACCAGCGGGTCAAAGCGGTCCGTCGCCTGCACAGGGGGAGGGAGCGGCATCGAACCGGCCGGACGCTCCTGGAGGGTCCGAAACTCGTTGAGACCGCGCTCGATGCGGGCGTCGTCCCCGTCGAGGTCTACACCGACGCCGGTGGTGAACTCGTTCGACGATGCGAAGCGGCCGGTGCTCAGGTGATCGAGACCGATCGGAAGGTTCTGGAGTCGATCGCCACGACGGTCGAACCGCAGGACCCGGTGGCCGTTCTCGAAGTTCCGGAGCAGCCGGGGCTCGACTCTGAACGACTGGTCGTGCTCGTCGACATCTCCGATCCCGGAAATCTCGGCACGTTGATCCGCAGCGGCGCTGCGCTCGGCTGGCAGGTTGCCCTACTCCGCGGAGCCGACCCGTGGAGCCCGAAAGTCCTGCGATCGGGAGCCGGAGCGCACTTCATCGCCCCACCGGTGCCGATCTCCAACTTCGACGAGATCGTCGATGCCGGCTACCTGACCGTTGCACTCGTCGTTTCAGGGGGAAAGCCTCCATTCGACATTCCGGAGGGGAGGGCGGTCGCCCTCGTCGTGGGGAGCGAGTCGCACGGATTGCCCGAGCACATCGTGAGCAGCTGTGACATTGCGCTGTCGCTGCCGATGGTCGGCGCAGTCGAGAGCATGAATGCGGCGGTTGCGGGGGCTATCGCCATGTTCGCAATGGGGTAGGGCCGGGGACAATAGCCGGCGCAACGACTAATACTGAGTTGCATACTAGACAACTCAAGAATATCCAGATAGGCTCTCATCAGACCCGAAACGGAGTATCACTCGATGGGAGACCTGATGCGTGCCCGAGATCGCCGTCGATTCAGATTGATCGTTCTTGCCATCGCGGTTGGGATCGTTCTCGCTGCTGCAGCTTGCAGTTCGACATCCGAGAACGACACCACGACCACAGACACGACGTTCGCGACGGAGAATCCACCGTCCGGCGAGGACGTGTCTGCCGGACAGGCGCTCTTCGATCAACGGTGCGCCGCATGCCACACGATCGGTGGCGGACAACTCGTTGGCCCCGACCTCGCAGGTATCACAGACGAGTTCGATGACGACTGGCTGCATGCCTGGATCACGGACCCGGCCGCGTTCGCCGACGTCGACGCAACGGCGGCAGAGCTGTACACGGGAGCGATGCCCGCACTCGGTTTGAGTGCGACCGAAGTCGACGATGTGATCGCCTACCTCCACTCAACGAGCGATGTAGAGGCGCCCGAGGCCGCTCCCGAAGGGCCGAGGGAACTGTCGACGGCCGAATTCGACGAAGCGTCGCAGATCTACTTCAACCGCTGTGCAGGCTGCCATGGGACGTTGCGAGCGGGGGCCACTGGACCGGCCATCCAACCAAACGACCGGACACTCGAGATCGGGACGACGGGAATCGAGACCATCTTGACGAATGGGCTACCCGGAGGAATGCCGGCATGGGGCGAGTCCGGAATCCTCAGCGCAGACGAAATCGAACTCATGGCGAACTTCGTGCAGATCGAACCACCGACTCCACCACCGCTTGAAATCGACGCGATCACGGAGTCGTGGAACCTGATCGTTCCGGTAGCGGACCGGCCAACGGAGCCGGAGACGGCGCGGAACTGGGACGACTTCACGGGAGTGATCCTTCGCGACGCCGGCCAGGTTGCCGTCATCGACGCGGGAACCAAGGAAACCGTGGCCATTGTCGACACCGGATTCGCCGTGCACATCCTGCGGGCATCGGCGACCGGCCGCTATTTCATCGCCGTCGGCCGCGACGGGCGGGTTACGATGATCGACCTGTGGACGGAGACGCCGCAGATCGTCGCACAGGTCCAGGGGTGTTTCGACGCACGCAGCGTCGAGAGCAGCAAGTTCGAGGGGTACGAGGACCAGTACATCGTGGAAGGCTGCTACTGGCCGCCACAGTACGTGGTGTTCGACGGCCAAACGCTCGAACCTCTCGTGGTGCACGACGTCCTCACACCGGACATCAACGGCAAGGAGCTCGAAGAGGTGCGAGTCGCGGCCATCGTCGCTTCGCACTTTGACCCCGTGTGGGTGATGGGGCTCAAGGAGTCCGGGTTCGTCGGAATCGTGGACTACTCGCAACCGGACTTCCCCCTGACGAACAAGATCGCGGCCGATCTGTTCCTCCACGACGGGGGATGGGATCACACCGGGCGATACTTCATCACTGCGGCGAACGCCCAGAACAAGCTCATGGTCGTCGATGTCAAGACCCAGGAGCTCGTG
The DNA here is from genome assembly GCA_024762335.1 of Acidimicrobiia bacterium. Lineage (GTDB taxonomy): Bacteria > Actinomycetota > Acidimicrobiia > Spongiisociales > UBA5794 > JAHEEL01. The sequence goes on from JANTHO010000041.1 coordinate 12,151, forward strand.
GCCGGCATCGAGACGGGCAAGACACCGCACCCCGGACGGGGAGCCAACTGGGAGGATCCCGAATATGGATGGGTCTTCGCGACGACGCATCTCGGTGAGGGGAAACTGACCATTATCGGCGCCGACCCAGAGGGCCGGCCCGATGTTGCCTGGACGGTCGTACGGGAGGTCGAGATTCCCGGCACCGGAAGCCTGTTCCTCAAGACCCACCCCGAATCGCCGTGGGTGTGGATGGACACGCCGCTGTCGAACGTCGAGGATGAGACCCGCCAGGTCTGCGTCTACAACAAGGAGACGGCGGAGATGGAGAAGTGCTTCGCGGCCGCCGATCATGGCCGCGTCGTCCACTTCGAGTACAACAAGGCGGGTGACGAGGTCTGGGCCTCCGTTTGGGACAAGAAGGGCGAAATCGTCATCTACGACGACAAGACACTGACCGAGAAGGACCGCATCACGGGCGACTGGCTTGTCACCCCGACCGGCAAGTTCAACGTGTTCAATACGGCGAACGACATCTACTAGCGAGAAGAATCCTGTCGTCGTTGTCGCTCGTCGTCAGCATGCATCCCATGCGTCGGCGAGGGACATCGATGACAGCTCTCGGAGGAGAGCATCGCGTGCCCTTGACCATGCGCCGTGAAGGGCACACGGATCTGAAGCCTGACAGGGTTCGTCGCTGAGCACGCAGGTTTCGGTGTCGGTTTCGCCCTCGACGGCCTCGATCAGATCGAGGATGGAGATCGTCGAAAGATCAACGGCGAGTCGATAACCGCCACCCGGGCCGGGCGTGGAGGACACCCATCGCTTCCTGGTGAGTGGAGCCATGATCTGCGGGAGGTACTGACGGGTCGTCTCAATGGTGTCTGCCAGGTCGCCGCCGTTCATCGTTCCTGCGGCGTCGGTTTGGCACGCGCAGAGCGTTTGCATCGCACGCAGGGCCAGATCGGTCTTCTTGGTGAGTTCCAAGCGCATTGTTGAGTACCATAGTTCGGAACTCCCTTGCATGCTGTGGCCCCACGCCGGGAAGCACCGCTAACCTCACCTTCCCCATGGAAACCACAGAAACACTCGTTCGTCTGAAGACCGAAGCGCCGGCGAGGATCGCCGCGGCGGCATCCACCGAGGAGCTCGACGAGCTCGAATCTGAGATCGTCGGTCGGAGTTCGCCGATCGCCGCCGGCCGACGCTCGCTCGGCCAGGTCCCTCCCGAGCAGCGACGGGATCTCGGCCGCGCGATCAACGACGTCGCAAAGGAACTGGAAGCGCTCATCGCTGCCAGAAGGGCCGTCCTGGCCTCAGCCGAAGCCGACGCGGCGCTCGCCGACGACGCCGTTGACATCACCCTGCCGAGCCGAATTCCTTCCCGGGGTACCACACATCTCGTCCAGCAGGTGATGGACGAGGTCGTCGATATCTTCGTCGCCATGGGCTACACGGTCGCTACCGGACCCGAGGCCGAGACGGAGTTCTACAACTTCACCGCGCTGAACTTCCCGCCAGCGCATCCAACCCGTCTCGAGTCCGACACGCTCTACCTCGAATACGGTGACGACCCGGAAGGTGTCCTCCTGCGTACCCACACCTCTCCCATGCAGGCGCGGTACATGGAGCAGCACGATCCGCCCGTCTACCTCGTCGTTCCCGGCCGGGTGTTCCGAAGAGATCAGGTCGACTCGACCCATTCACCTGTGTTCCACCAGCTCGAAGGGCTTGCGGTCGACACCGACGTGACCTTCGGTGACCTCAAGGGTGCGCTCGACCACTTCGCGAGGGAGTTCCTCGGAACGGAGATCGAGACCAAGTTCATCCCACACCACTTCCCCTTCACCGAACCGTCGGCCGAGATGCATGTCTATGCAAACGGCCGCTGGATGGAACTTCTCGGCTGTGGGATGGTGAACCCGGCGGTGTTCGAGGCGGTCGGCTACGACCCCGACGTTGTCACCGGATTCGCGTTCGGCATCGGTGCCGACCGGCTCGCCATGGTTCGCCACGGCATCACCGACCTCCGTCATCTCTTCGATCCCGACCAACGCATCCTGGAGCAGTACCGATGAAGTTCACCCTCGATTGGCTGGGGGAGTTCATCGACCTCCCCACAACAGATCCCGACGAAATCGCAGAAGCGCTCGAGAACCTCGGTCATGAGGTCGAGTCGTGGGAGCGGATCGCGCATCGCTTCGAAGGTGTCGTGATCGGAAGGGTGCTCGAGGTCGGTTCCCACCCGAACGCCGATAAGGTTCGCGTCACGAAGGTCGACGTTGGGGATGAAATCCTCGACATCATCTGTGGGGCATGGAACTTCGAGGCGGGCGCCGTCGTCCCGGTTGCGAAGCCCGGAGCCGTACTGCAAGGCGACTTCAAGATCTCGCAGCGCAAGATCCGCGGCATAACCTCCAACGGCATGATCTGCTCGGAGTCCGAACTCGAAGTCGGTGAAGACGAAGCCGGCATCATGGTGCTCGACAACGACTACCCGGACGCGGCGGAACGCCTCGGTCAGGACTTCTCGACGCTGCTCCCTGCGGACGACATCGTTTTCGACGTGACGATCACGCCGAACCGCCCCGACTGCATGTCCGTCTACGGTCTCGCGCGGGAACTCGCCGCCTTCTACCAGATCCCCCTCAGACCGGTCGATCTGGAGATCGACGGGGGAGTGGCATCGACCTCAGTGACGATCGAAGACACAACGGCATGTGCCCGCTTCGTCGGACGAGAGGTCACCGGTCTCACCGTCGGTCCATCACCTCACCGCATCCGGAGTCGACTGGTCGCGGCGGGCGTGCGTCCGATCAACAACGTTGTCGACGCGAGCAACTACGCCATGATCGAATTCGGTCACCCGACTCATGCCTTCGATGTCGACCAACTCGGGGACACCGTCATCGTCCGTCGGGCAAGCGACGGCGAGACGGTCACGACTCTCGACGACGTAGAGCGAACGCTCCTTCCTACCGACATCGTGGTGGCCGACGCCGCGCGTCCGGTGGCGATCGCCGGCGTGATGGGGGGTGCCGACACGGAGGTCACGGACGACACGAGAGCCGTCTTCATCGAAGCCGCATACTGGGACCCGGCAAGCACGCTGTTGACCTCGAAACGTCTCGGATTGCGGTCGGAAGCGTCGGCACGCTTCGAGCGCGGCATGGATCCGGAATTCTGTCGCATGGCGGCCGATCGGGTCGCTCAGATCCTGGTCGAAACCGCCGGCGGAACCGTTGGTGGCGTCACAGATGTGTATGCGGAGCGTCACGTTCCTGTCGCGATTGACCTGTTCATGAGTGAGATCACTCGGTTGCTGGGCATCGGATTCGAACCGGCTGAAGCGCGATCGTTGCTCGAACGGCTGGATTTCGACGTGGAAGGCAGCGACCCGCTCACCGTGACAGTTCCGAGCCGTCGGCCCGACGTCCACCGTCCCGCCGATCTGATCGAAGAGATCGCCCGCCTCTACGGTTTCGAGAACATCCCTGCACGGCTGCGCTTCGGCACCGGGGCAGGTCTCGGTACCCGGGAGCGTCGTATCCGCTCCCTGCGATCGGTGCTCGTCGGTGCCGGGTACCACGAGATCCTTGGGTTCTCCTTCATCGGCGCAGCAGACCTCGATGCGCTCCAACTCGCGGACGATGATCCGTCGAGGGTCGGCATCCGCGTCGCCAATCCCCTTCGTGACGAAGAAGGTGTGATGCGAACGACGCTGCTGCCCGGCCTGCTGAAGGCGGCATCCGCGAACCTCGCCAAACGCGTTGACGACGTGCGGATTTTCGAGATAGGGAAGGTATTCCTACCCGGCAGCGGGGAACTTCCCGATCAGCCAGACCGGTTGGGTTTCATCGCCGCCGGAGGTTCGCCACCGCGCTGGGATGCACCCGGACGCGGCTACGACGTGTTCGATGCAACGGGACTGTGGGATCGGATCGCCGCGTCGATGCGCCTCGATGGCTGCGCCGTTGGGCCGGTGCGACAAGCACCCTTCCATCCCGGGAGGGCTGTCGGGATCATGCGAGACGGGGAGGTCATCGGCTACGTCGGTGAGATTCATCCCGCCGTCGCTGCAACCCACGGACTCGAAGGCCGGGTCATCGCCGGCGAGGTTCAACTCGACCCGGTCATCGAGGAGCGGGCACCGTGGCAGTTCACGCCACCGTCGAGCTACCCGCCGCAGGTCTTCGACCTGGCGTTCGAGGTCAAATCCGACGTCCCGGCAGGTGCGATCCTGGCCGCCATCGACGGCGCGGGGAGAGGACTCATCGAGGACAGGCGGATCTTCGACGTCTACGAAGGGGACCCGATCCCGGAAGGTCGCAAGAGCATCGCGGTCAACCTGACGGTTCGCGCTCCGGATCGCACACTGAGCGACGACGATGTCGCTCCGATCCGACGAGCGATCGTCGAGGCCGTCGAATCGGAGACCGGGGCCACCCTTCGCGGAGTCGTGTGACCGGAGCCGTCGTAGACCGCTTGCAAGGGGACGTCGTAGCTGCGGCGCGGGGGCTCCTCGGCTGCATGCTGACGACGACCGCGGACGGCCACGAGACGGCGATCATCATCACTGAGGTTGAGGCCTACGGTGGTAGTGATGATCCTGCGAGCCATGCCTACCGGGGCCGCACGCAGCGGAACGCAGCGATGTTCGCCGATGCGGGGACGCTGTATGTCTATCGCATCTACGGGATGCACTGGTGCGCGAACGTCGTCACCGGGTCGGCCGGAGCCCCCTCCGCAGTGCTGATTCGCGGCGGCGTTCCGGTCTCCGGTATCGAAACCATGGTGAAGCGGAGGGGTCGAACGACGGGTCTGGTCGACGGGCCCGGGAAGATCTGCGAGGCGCTCGCGATCACGGGCGATGACAACGGAACGTCGCTCCTCGACGGACCGGTCCGCCTCGGCGAACCCATCCATTCCGAGCCGATCAACATCGAGCGAGGGCCCCGCATCGGGATCACCGCAGCAGTCGACCGCCCGTGGCGATTCATCGCACTGGACACGTTCGGGTCTAGCCTTGCCTCCACATGACATCACCGCAGGAACAACTCGCATACATCACCCACAGCGTCGACGTCAGTCTTCCGGAGGGGGGACTGCTCGCTCTGCTCGAAGAGGAACGTCCTCTTCGCGTCAAGCTCGGAGTCGATCCAACCGCCCCCGATGTGACCTTGGGATGGGCGGTCGTGTTCGATCTGCTGCGCCGATTCCAGGAGATGGGGCACACGGCGGTGCTCATCGTCGGCGATTTCACGGCGCAGGTGGGAGATCCTTCCGAAAAGAGCGAGACCCGCAAGCGTCTCAGCGCCGAAGAAGTGAGGGCCTACGCCGAGCGTCTTCTGCCGGTGATCAAGACGCAGCTTCTCTCGGACCCGCTGGAAGTTCGTTTCAACTCCGAGTGGCTTGCGTCGATGGACATGCGCGACGTTCTCGAGTTGACGTCGGAGTTCACGGTGGCCCGAATCATGGATCGCGACGACTTCACAAAGCGATGGGAAGCGCATCAGCCGATCTCGATGATCGAGTTCATGTATCCGCTGCTTCAGGGGATGGATTCCGTCGCCGTGCAGTCGGACGTGGAGATCGGTGGCACCGACCAGTTGTGGAATCTCCTCGTGGGTAGAGATCTCCAGGAGCGTCGGGGTCAGAGAGGACAGGTCGTGGCAACGGTCCCGCTCCTCGTCGGAACCGACGGCGTCAAGAAGATGTCGCAGTCGCTCGGCAACTACATCTCCGTTCGCGATGAACCATCGGACATGTTCGGCAAGGTCATGTCGATCCCGGATGAGCTGATGCCCGGCTGGTACCTCCTGGCGGCGGGGGCCGACCGGTCGGAGATCGAGGAGGTCGAGACGGGGCTGTCAAGCGGATCCCTGCATCCCGGCGAAGCGAAGCGGGAACTGGGACGACGCATCGTCGCTCGCCACCACGGGTCGGATGCGGCCGTCGAAGCAGAAGCAGCGTTCGATCGGGTATTCCGTTCGCACGAGGCTCCGGAAGACATCCCGACCCACCCGGTCCCGGGGGAGGGCGAGATCGCTCTGCCCGCACTTCTCGCCGATGCCGGACTCGTCTCTTCACGCTCGGACGGCCGCCGGATGATCAAACAGGGAGCGGTGAAGATCGATGCTGTCCGGGTGGGCACCGAGTTCGTCGATGCGGCCGACCTCGTCGGCAGGGTGCTGAGGGTCGGGAAGCGTCGATTCGTCCGTCTCGTCGCAGAGTGAGCGGTTCGCCCCGGCCCGGCGCTATCGTCTCGCTTCGAACCGAAAGGAACCCAATGGCATCCTCGACCCACAATCGTTTCCCGACGTGGATGATCGTCGTTTCGATCCTCATCCTCGCCGTGCCGATCGTCTGGGCCCTGACCCTGTTCCTCGACATCATCACCGCCATGTCCATCGGCGGCATCCTCGTCGTCATCGGTCTGGTTGTCCTCTTCATCTGGTTGAAGCGGGAAGTCGACGAGCAGCGCTGACCGCCGGCGGGGCAGCGACCCCGACGGTGCAAGGCTTTCCGGGAATTTCTTGAGAAATCCACCGTTGTGATTTGCGGTACACCGGGAACGTGCTTGAATACTGAATCCGCCGGCCACTCCGGTCGGCAGCAGGTGCCGGTATGTTCTACCGGTGCTAAACTGTGAGGCCCCCCACCTGGGCAGACGCACGCGTGTGCACGGGAAGGGATCCGGGCTCCTTGACAACTGAACAGCGTGTCAAAAGCCAATAGGCGTTCGACCCGTCGACACCGCTTGCGGTGCAGGTGGGGAGAACGCGTACAAGTTCGGCCACATCAAAGAGGGACCCCCGTCCCCGATGTGGCCATCCTTTGAGAGATCGATCTCCAGATCTCAGCAAGATCAGGAATTCTTTCTCCCATCTTTTCGATGGAGAGTTTGATCCTGGCTCAGGACGAACGTTGGCGGTGCGCTTAATGCATGCAAGTCGAGGGAGAACCAGTTGGTCCGTAAGGATCGGTTGGGGAAACCGGCGAACGGGTGCGTAACACGTGAGGAACCTACCCCGAAGACCGGGATAGCCCGGGGAAACCCGGATTAATACCGGATACCCTCTTTGGACCGCATGGTCCGTTGAGGAAATGGTCTGCCGCTTCGGGATGGCCTCGCGGCCTATCAGCTTGTTGGTGAGGTAATGGCTCACCAAGGCAAAGACGGGTAGCTGGTCTGAGAGGACGATCAGCCACACTGGGACTGAGACACGGCCCAGACTCCTACGGGAGGCAGCAGCAGGGAATATTGCACAATGGGCGAAAGCCTGATGCAGCGACACCGCGTGTGGGATGAAGGCCTTCGGGTTGTAAACCACTTTCAGGAGGGACGAAAATGACGGTACCTCCAGAAGAAGGCCCGGCCAACTACGTGCCAGCAGCCGCGGTAATACGTAGGGGCCAAACGTTGTCCGGATTTATTGGGCGTAAAGGGCTCGTAGGCGGTTCAACAAGTCGGTCGTGAAAGCCCGGGGCTCAACCCCGGGACGCCGGTCGAAACTGTTGTGACTAGGGTCCGGTAGAGGTGAGTGGAATTCTCGGTGTAGCGGTGGAATGCGCAGATATCGAGAGGAACACCAGTAGCGAAGGCGGCTCACTGGGCCGGTACCGACGCTGAGGAGCGAAAGCATGGGGAGCAAACAGGATTAGATACCCTGGTAGTCCATGCCGTAAACGATGAACACTAGGTGTGGCGGACTCATTGACGTCTGCCGTGCCGAAGCTAACGCATTAAGTGTTCCGCCTGGGGAGTACGGCCGCAAGGCTAAAACTCAAAGGAATTGACGGGGCCCCGCACAAGCGGCGGAGCATGCGGCTTAATTCGATGCAACCCGAAGAACCTTACCTGGACTTGACATCATGGGTCTACCTGTAGAAATACGGGGTGCTTATGCGCCCATGACAGGTGGTGCATGGCTGTCGTCAGCTCGTGTCGTGAGATGTTGGGTTAAGTCCCGCAACGAGCGCAACCCCTGTCCTATGTTGCCAGCACG
>JANTHO010000042.1 GCA_024762335.1 Acidimicrobiia bacterium
CGGGGAGGTCGTCACCGGGAACCGGCTCGATCTCGTCGACGCGGTGCTCGATGCCGACGTCCCGATCGATCGCATGTACACGGAGCTCGAGGATCTGACGTTTCACGTCCTGGCCCTCCAGCAGCCGGTCGCCACCGACCTGCGTTTTCTCGTTGCGGCGACACGCATCCTCTACGAGGCGGAGCGCTCGGGTGACCTCGCGGTCAACATCGCGAAACGGACGGCGGCGCAGAACGGATTCCCGCAGCAGCCGGAGATGCACAGCCTGCTGGTCCGTCTCTCCGATGAAGCGGCAACGATGTTCGGCCGCGGTGTGCATGCACTCGAGACGTTCGACCCGGAGATCGGCGCTCGTGCCGAAGACTCAGACGATGTCGTCGATCGGGTGACCGAACGGTTCTTCGGCACCGTCCACGCGCACAGTCGGGAGATCGGGCTCGAGTGCGCCGTCGAACTCAGCCACATCGGCCGGTTCTTCGAACGCATCGCCGATCACGGCGTGAACATCGCACAGAACGTCACCTACGTCGTGACCGGCCACTTCCCCGACACGGAGCCGTCGGAAACAGTCGACTGACGGCTCCGCGGTGTCCGATGACCCGCCCGATGAACGAGGTCGTCGCCGGACGAGACCACGCCGAAGGGGCCGTCTGCGAGTGAGGTCCCGGCCGTGGTCGTCGAAGCTCTCGTGACGAACCGGTCTCGCTTCAGGGCTGTGCGTTGTGGTCTCCGCGCGGCCGATGGTGGTTGGGGAAGCGTTCAATGCCGGAGACAGTATCGAAGACCAATGTGGCGATCAGGGCCCACGCTGCACCGGCGGCGACGGCTGCGGTGACATCGCTCGGGTATTCGATGAGGAGCACGATGCGTGCACTCGCCACGATGACGATCAGTGCCGCAGCCGCGCCGATGCGTTGCATGGCGATTGGCCACCGCGGTCTCATCCATGGCCATACGATGGCGACGAGCAGCGTCGTGAACGCTGCGACGTGTTCGGATGGGAATCCGTAGCCGAGCCGCGGGGCAAGCGGTATGAATGGAGGAGGTGTCCGTCGAACGAGGGTCTCAACGAGTTCGACGATCATCCACTGGCCGACCATCGACACCGCGACCGCTGCGGCGATTCGGTGCCGACCGCGGGCGAGCGCGACGATGGCGATGGTGGCGGCACCGGTCAAGGTCCACAGAGGTGCGGTGACCGCGTTGAGGAAACGCGAGGCGGTGATCAGCAGTGGGAGAGGGTGCGCATCGAGATAGCGCAACACCGCCTGGTCGAACAAGAAGAACTCCTCCCGTCCGAGAACATCCTGAGCGAGTCCGGCGAATAGCCAGATTCCGGCCGCGACACCGACTCCTCCCACAAGCAGCGTTCGGACCCGAGCGTCGTTGCGGGATTGGCGAACGATGAATGCGATCGGGCGTAACTTCAGGACGGACCCGATTCGGTCCATGACAACCCTACGGTTCCGTGACGCCCAGCGGGTGAGCCATACGACACCGGCGAGCACGACGATGAGCCCTGCGAGGAACAGTCCTCCGGTCCGGAACCAGCTCTCGACCCTCGCGTAGTTCGCTCCTGCGACATACCCGGCGATCGTGAACGTGAGGCCCCAAGCGATTCCCCCGACCACATTGCCGATCAGAAAACGGCCATACGGCATGCCACCGGACCCTGCAGCAAACGGCACAACGGCACGAAGCAGCGATGTGAAACGGGCAACGACGAGCGCCCACCACCCTCGTGCCGATATGAGTTCCGACGCCGAGCCCAGATGTCTGGAGATGCCCGCCATGCGTGGCCTGGCCAGCATCGCGGGACCCGTCTTGCTGCCGAGGAGATAGCCGATCGAGTCTCCAGCGATTGCACCGGCAACGGCGGCGACGGCCATCACCCAGAGTGGCACGGTGCCCGCCCCGGCGACGACCCCTCCAAGAATGACGGCGACTTCACCGGGGATGATCAGGCCCAGGAAAGCGGCGCTTTCACCGGCGGCAAGGAGAAACACCGCGAGGGGCGCAAGTGGTCCGAGGGAGGTGAGGAAGGTCTGCACGGCCGGGTTCAGCCTCCGGCCGAAGCGCTGTTCGAGGTTTCGCCATAGCGTGGAGCCATGGGGATGACCACGGTGAATCGGGCGCCGCCGAGGGGATCTTCGTCGACCATGATGGTGCCGCCGTGGTGGCGCGTGATTTCTCGAGCGATCGACAGGCCGAGACCGGAGCCGCCGTGGTCGCGATCACGCGCTTCGTCGAGACGCGTGAACCGGTCGAACGCCCGCTCCCGATCGGCGATCGGGATGCCGGGACCGTCGTCGGAGATGATCAACGTGGCGGCGGAGTCGCCCTCGGTCAGGGCCACGCGAATCACCGTGTCGGCATGGCGGGCCGCGTTCTCGAGGAGGTTGCGGACGAGACGGGTGAGTTGATCGGGATTGCCGATGATCTGCGCCCCGGAGACCCGACTCGTGTCGATCCGGATGGAGATCGACGGCTGCATCTTCCGCGAGAGGTCGAGGACGATGTCGTCGAGATCGACTGAATCGTAGATGGCCGGCATCGTGTGCGTGTCGCTTCGAGCGAGGAGGAGGAGGTCGTCGACGAGTCGCTGCATACGGAGCGTTTCGTCGAGGATCTCTTCGGAGGTGGTGGACCAATCGGCGCGGTCCTGGTGGGCTAGGTCCACCTCGAGTTGTGAGCGAATCGCCGATAGTGGGCTGCGTAGCTCGTGAGAGACGTCGGCGACGAAGTGACGCTGCTGGTCGGCGCTCCCTTCGAGTCGGTCGAGCATGTCGTTCATGGTACGGGCGAGGCGACCGATCTCATCGTCGGCATCCGGCACGGGAACCCTGCGATCGAGCTGCTGTTCGCTGATGGAGGCGACTCGCCCGCGGATCGCTTCGACGGGGTGCAGGGTGCGTCCCACGATGATCCAGACGGTGACTCCGACGAGTGCGATCAGGATCGGAATCCCGACGGCAAGAATGGCGGCGAGGGCACCGACGGCTTCGCTCACCGGCTGGAGGTCGGCCGCCGCGTAGACCGTGAACTGCTGATCGTGTGCCGGCACGGTGCGGGCGATGAGCCGAAAGTCGCCTTCGCCGATCGGCAACGCCTGCGTTGTGACGACTTGAGCGCCTGGAGCCGGTTGGGCATCGGAGAGTGGGTTTTCGCCGGCGATGTTGGGACTCGAAGCGATGACGGTGCCGGTGCCGTCGACGACCTGAACGAGGGAGTTATCGTCACCGGGGGCCGTGAGGATCGTCGGGATCGACCCGTCGATGATGAGCGACGACAGATCGTCGACCCGGGCGGTGAGGGCGGTGTCGATGGCGTTGATCATCGATACGCGTTGGAGATAGATGGCGGTGAACCCGGCGATCACGAGAGCGATGGCGACCACACCGGTCGCTGCAAGAGTGGACCGAGCCCTCGCAGTGCGGAGCGATCGAGGCCACCTAACCACCGTCGGCCGCCAGTCGATACCCGGCGCCACGGATCGTCTGGATCGATGCTTTGTCGAACGGCTCATCGATCTTCACCCGGAGATGCCGGATGTAGACCTCGACGATGTTCGGGTCTCCATCGAATGCGAAATCCCAGACGTTCTCGAGGATCTCGAGCTTGGAGACCACCTCTCCCTTGTGGCGGATGAGGAACTCGAGCACCGAGAACTCCCGTGCCGTGAGGGGAATCGGCGTCTCGTCGCGCCGGCACTCGTGGGCGGCCGGGTCCAGTCGGAGGTCACCAGCTTCGTAGATCAGTTGCTGGGTGGTGGTCGAGCGTCGGAGAAGGGCTCTGATGCGGGCGACGAGGACGACGAAAGCGAACGGCTTCGTGAGGTAGTCGTCGGCGCCGGTATCGAGCGCTTCGGCCTCGTCGAGTTCGCCATCCTTGGCCGTGAGCATCAACACCGGTGTCCAGTCGCCGCGTTCACGGAGGTTTGCGCACAGCTTGTATCCGTTGATACCGGGCAGCATGATGTCGAGGACGATCACGTCGTACGCATTCTCCTGAGCGAGCCAGTCGCCGTCGGTGCCGGTCAACGCCACGTCCACCGCGAAGCCCTCAGCCTCGAGTCCGCGGCGAACTGCGGCTGCGACCCGCTTCTCGTCTTCGACCACCAACACTCTCATCGGGTACCTCTTGCCGGTGTCTTCATGTTGGCATCTTCCTGTACGGGAGCTGAATGTCCGCTGAACGAAATCACCGGGGCACGCTCATCCGCCGCTTCGCAGTGCCATGACCGGTTCCATGCGAGTGGCTCTCATGGCGGGGTAGGTGCCGGAGACGAGGCCGATGACGGCGCCCCCGATCGGCGCGAGGAGTGGGGTCATGGGGTCGAGGACGGGAGTCCATCCCTGGACGGCTGCCACGACGACCACGACGATGGAGCCGAGGCTCGCTCCGACGATTCCACCGATGAAACCCATAGCGGTGCTTTCGAGGAGGAACTGCGCAGCGATGTGCGTCCGTGTTGCCCCGATAGCCCGACGCAGCCCGATCTCGCTCGTCCGTTCGATCACCGACACGAGTGTGACGTTGGCGATGCCGATCGCCCCGACGAGCAGGGAAACCCCACCCAGGAGCAGGAAGAGCGTGTTCAGGTCGTTGACGACAGCGTCCTTCACCCGTTTCGGTTCCGGCGGAGAGGCCACCTTCAACGCGGCGACGTTATCGGGGCGCAGGGCGAGCGGCGTCTGCTGAGCGATGAGGGCTGCCGCCCCGATCTGCGTCTCGACGACCACGAGCTCCGGAGATGTGACGCCGTAGTCGGCGCGTGCGGTGCCCTCCGGGATGATGACGGCTCCCATGAGATCTTGCTGGCGTGCGACGGTGTCCAGAATGCCGACGATCAAGTACACGTCGTCGCCGATGCGAAGTGCGGGCATCTGGGCCACGCTGGTGATACCCAACCGGATGGCTGCACCCGAACCGAGAACAGCCATGCGGTCGGCCCGTACGGAGTTTCCGCCGTCCAGGAAACGACCGGTGGCGAGGTTCGCTCTCACCGCCTTGAAGAGACCCGGCGATGCCGCCTGCACGGGGAGTTCGAATTCCGTTTGGCTCGTGGGATCGCTGATGGGAGACGTGCTGATGAGAGCCCCGTTAGTGTCGACGCTGGTGAGGCTCCCCGCGGCGACCACGCCGTTCAGCCTCTGCATGCGCTCCGGCGCGTCCCACGGCAGCCACTCCTGGGTGGTACCGTCGGCCGCGGTTTGCGTGGTGATGAATATCTCGGTTGCTGCAAGCTCGTCGAAGCGTCCGAGGATGCGGTTGCCGGTCGTTCGCGCAAGCCCGAGCGTCGCGACGAGGGCTGCGATACCGATCACCGTCCCCGACACGGTCAGAACCATCCGCCCGGGGCGAGCGAACAAGCCGGCCGACGCCTCGTCGGCGAGGTCGACCGCCGAGATCCCGGACCGCTGAAACTTCGACGTGCGGCGTCTGAAGGGAAGCAGTCTCATGATGCCTCCTCGAGCCGACCGTCACGAATGTGGACACGGCGACGTGCCCGCTTCGCGACCTCCGAGTCGTGGGTGATCATCACGATCGTCAGGCCCTCATCGTGCAAGCCGTCCAGCAAGTCGAGGATTCGCCCGGATGTCGTGGAATCGAGGTTGCCGGTCGGCTCGTCGCTGAGGAGGAGACCGGGGGATCCCAGGAGTGCACGGGCGATGGCCACTCGTTGCTGCTCGCCCCCGGAGAGACGGGTGGGAAGGAAGTCGGCGCGATGTGTCAACTCGACACGGTCGAGTGCGGCCATCGCTCGTTCGCTTCGGCCGCGGCGTGACTGATGCCGGTACACCTCGGCCATCATCACGTTCTCGAGCACGGATCGATGGCGCAGCAGATGGAACGATTGGAAGATGAACCCGATCCGGCGGCTGCGGAGACCTGCCCGTTCACGGTCGTTGAGATCCGCGACGTCGACTCCCTCGAACCGGTAGGTGCCTTCGGTTTGGCGGTCGAGGCATCCCATCACGTTGAGAAGCGTCGACTTGCCTGATCCGGAGGGTCCTTCGATGGCGAGCCAATCCCCGCTCTCGATCGATAGATCGACGTCGATCAAAGCACGTACCGGAGGATCGGTCGGATAGACCCGACTCACGTTCGAGAGCGACACCACCGGGGCGGATGATCCGTCACGCACCGGGAGTCGTTCCCTGATCGAAGCCGATTACGACGAGCTCTCCCGGGTCGAGGTGACCACCAACCGGTGTGACGGCAACATAGCCTCCGGCCGACAAACCCGGCTCGACGGTGACGAACTCGAGCACACCGTTGCGCTGTACCTGGACCCGCGATGTGCCGTCGGCGGCGAGGACGAGTGCACTCAGCGGAACGGCGAGGGTCTCGCCGCCCGTCGACTCGATGGGGATCGTCAGGCGTACGGACGCTCCGACGATGGACGTAGGAGCCTCGTCGACCTTGACTTCGACGTAGACGTGGTAACCATCGGCGCCGTCGGTCCCCGGCGCGTCGGCGACCCGGGTGACAGTTCCGGTGCCGTTGATCCCGAGACTCGGTTCATCGATCTGGACCGGCATGCCGACGGCAACCAGAGGCGCTTCGTCGAGGGGAAGCGACGTGTCGATCGCCAGTTGAAGCTGCGTCGCCGTGAAGATCGGCCCTGCGAGTGCATCACCCGGAACGACGTCGAGCGATTCGACTCGAACCGGCACCGTCGGAAGGAATACGACCTCATCGGCAGGCACCTGAACGCCCGCGAGTGTCTCCGCTCCAGCGAGATCATCGTTCATCTGGGCGAGCATGTCGTCGACAATGGTCCGCTGTGCCTTGGCGTTGCTCAGGGTTCGGCCTGCCGCCGAGACGGAAGTCCCGGCCGCGGCAGCGTCTGCCGCGGCGGCAGATGCGGAATCCTGAGCTCTGCGAACCGCCGTCTCCCCGGCGATGCGGGTCGCTTCCGCTGCAGCTTCTGCCGCAGCCAGATCCGCTTCGGCAGCCGCGAGCGCTGCAGCACGTGCGGCGGGGTCGTCGATTGCGGCGCGGTATGCGACGGCGTCGGCGAGGTCTGCTTCGGCCCGGACGATCTGTTGGTTCGCGATGTCGAGATCGCGGATGGCCGCGGTGTGAGCGTCCGTCGCTGACTGGATTGCCGCTTCTCCTGCTGCCCTCGTGGCAGCAGCGGCCGACCGGGCAACCTGGAGGGCGGTATCTGCCGCTTCGCGTTCTTGCGGCGTTGAGGTCGGATCGGCGTAGATCGCGTCGCGTTCCGCGGTCTTGGTCGCGACTTCGGCAGCTGCGGCGGTGTTGGAGGCGTCGGCCTCGGCCCGCGCGACGTCGATCGCTTGCTGCGCCGTGGCTTCGGCCTCTGCCGCCGTCTGCGCCGCTGCTTTGGCGATGGCGAGGTCGGCTTCAGCCGCTCTCACTGCCTGATCGGCGGCGAGTCGTTCCCCATCGCTGGCTGTACCGTCCCGCAGGCTGTCACGCGCGGCCTTCTTGGCAGCAACGTCGAGCGCCGCGGCGTCGTTTGCAGCGGTGGCGTCGGCCTGGGCTGCCTGGACTTCGAGCGATGCGGTGGATGCCGAGGCCTGTGCTGCGGACCTGGCCGCCCGGGCAGACGCGAGATCCGCTCCGGCTGAAGCGACGGCGTCGTCGGCCGACAACCGGTCTTTCTGTGCGGAGACGGTGTCCTGTTGCAGCGCCCGGATCGTGTTGAGCTGTTCGGCAGTCGCCTCGAACGGCTGCCAACCCGACGACAGATACCAGGCGGAGACGGCGGCTTCTGTTTCGGCGTCGTAGACACCGTCGATGGGGCCGGGCTGATAGCCCAGACGCGCGAGTGCTTCTTCGAGTTGCTGCACATCCGGACCCTGGGCTCCGGGGCCGAGGTCCCGGTACATCGGCTCGGCCCCCTGGAGCACGAAGACCGGCCGGCCCGAAGCTGCGGCTGCGACGGCCCCTTCTCCAAGTTGATCCTGGAGAAGGGGCAGCTGCGTCACGATCCCGGGATCGATCTTCAGCGATGATGCAGCCACCGACACCGACTGTGGTGCGACGAACCGGGCCGTGCCCCGGGCGATGACGTCCGTCTGGAGCAGCCGCATCTCGGTTGGGACGAGGATCGGAGCTGCTTCAGGTGGGGCAGTCCGGGCAGCGACCTCCGCCGGCGACTGGATGTGGGCTCCTGCCGCATAACCCCCGACCGATGCGAGCACGGCCACACCGAGGGCGATGGCGGCGACGCGCCGTCGAGACTTCATTGGTTCGCCGTCGGACCGAGCAGTTCGGCCTCGACCTTCTTCTGGATGTCGTCCACGAACTTGACCGCGCATTCCTTGTCGGCAGCAGCGATCGCGATCTCCTCAGCCTGGAGTTGCTTGAGGGCCTTCTGCGCATCCGGGGACAGGGTCGCCGGATCGGCACCGCCCGTGATGTCGTGGAGTCGGGTCGCCAGGTCTGCCTTGATCTCGTTCGAGTCGTTGTAGTTGTAGCCCTTCGAACGCATGCAGTTCGCCCAGTCCTTGTAGGCGGCGATGATGCGCGGGTCCTGGTCGATGCTGACACCGGCGGCGTTCTGATAGTTGACGAAGCTTGCACCAAGCTGGTCGGGCGTGAACACCTGGGCGACGGCGAATTTCGTGCAACCGCCCGTCGGAGCGAAGTTCTCGCTGTCCATGCTCACCGCGAACGTTGCCTCCGGGTTCTCGCCGTACAGCGTGCGGTCGTACGCAACGCGGTCGGCAGGCGACAGTGAGTCGCGATACGCGAGGTTCTGCTTTCCTGCACCGATGGCGGCCTGAGAATCGGGGCCCGCATACAGCGTCGTGATGCCGTACCCGAACTGCGCCCGGAATTCGGCGCCGCTCAAGCCGGACGGCTTGCTGTTGCTGTCCATCGCCGCGCGAATCGTCGCGTAGTCGACCGGGGAGTACTCGAAGCCCGCATTCGTCATGCAGCACCCGATGAGTGACTCGACGGCGTCGACGCGAGCGACGATTGTCTCAGCCTTGAGGCCGAATTCCTCTTCGCCTCGCGAGTTGTCCTGCGCTGCGGCGCTCAGGTCGACCGAACAGCCGGCGCCGAGCGCAGCCACCTGGGGCGCCAGGGTCGTCGTCGTACCGCTCTCATCGGTACCCGACGACTCCGAAGACGGCAGTGTCGTGGAAACGGTACCCGCTGTCGTGGATGCGTTGCCCGCGGCGGTTGAGTTCGTTGTGTTGGTGGCGCCGGTTGCCGAACTGGAGGCGGGTGATGACGTTGTTCCCGCCGACGTTCCACCCGAACATGCGGCTGCAGCGAGCGATAGGACGAGGACGAACGCGCCGAGGGCATGCCGGCGTTTGACGGACCGGGAGATAGTTGAGTTCTCCATGAGTTGATCGAGCCTTTCTGTATTCGCGATGCGGACGCTGCAAACGTACGGCCCGCCGGCTGAACGGATCCTGAAGAAACCTGAATCCCGACTGAATGCCGAAGAGCAGCACCCCCCGACCGCTTCCGATCCCTGAGCAACCATCACTCTCCCGGTGTGGACGGGTCAGATCGATGACGATCCAGCCGGCGCTCCTTGGATAGGATGCGGTCGTGGCAACGAAGAGCGGTCGCTGCTGTCTGGTGACAATGGATCCCGGCACGCAGCATCCGTTCAGCTCGCAGTCAGATTGAGCGAGGACACTCGCGACGTGAAAATTCTCATAGTCGAAGACGACAAGAAAGTCGCTGCCGCAGTCAAGCGTGGCCTCGAAGGGGAGGACTTCACGGTCGATGTGGCATTCGACGGGCCGACGGGACTCTGGATGGCTACCGAGGGAGGCTTCGATGCGATCGTGCTCGACATCATGCTCCCGGGCCGCAACGGCTATCGGATCTGTGCTGATTTGCGCGAGCGAGGGGACTGGACGCCGATCCTCATGCTCACCGCGAAGGATGGGGATCTCGATGAGGCCGAGGCGTTGGACACCGGCGCGGACGACTATCTCAGGAAGCCATTCTCGTTTCCCGTTCTCGTTGCGCGGCTGCGGGCGCTGCTGCGGCGCACCGCCGGGATGGCGCCCGTTCCGATCGAAGTCGGTGATCTTCGCGTGGACCCAGCCGAGCGTCGGGTGTGGCGAGGGGAGACGGAGATTGCTTTGACCACCAGGCAATTCGACGTTCTCGAGTTCCTCATGAGGCGGGCGGGTCGCGTGCTGTCAAAGGCCGAGATTCTTGCCGGGGTGTGGGAGTACGACTTCTACGGAGACCCCAACATCGTCGAGGTGTACATCAGGCGACTGCGTGTTCGCATCGATGAGCCTTTCGGCCGGCATGCAATCGAGACGGTCAGAGGTGCGGGATATCGGTTGGCTCATGATGGCGGCTGATCCCAGGAGATGGCTTCCGAAGACAGTGCGGTTCCGTATCACACTGGTTGCGGTGCTTGCCGTCGGACTGGTGCTGACGGCGACGGCGGCCAGTCTGCTCGTCGCCCAGCACCGGCAACTCATGGCCAACCTCGATGCAACGCTCGGACGGCGAGCCGACGACCTCGCCGTGGCGGTCGCAGGGGTCGATGATGTCGACGCAGTGTTTGCCTCGTCGGCACAGGACGGCTTTGCGCTGTTGACCTTTGCAGACGGGTCCATCATCGCGTCAACGCCTTCGGCGCGCGAGGCTCAGACGGCGATGCTCGGGTTTCCGACGGTTGAGCTGGAGACCATCAGGACGCTCGACCGCGTTGTCCCCGACGATGAGCCCTTCCGCGTTCTCAGCAGACGAATCGTGACCCCGAAGGGGCCCGCAACCATCCATGTTGGAGTTGGGGTTGACGATGTGAACGAGAGCATCCATGCCCTCGCGACGTCGCTCGGGTTCGCCATCCCCCTGGTTGTCGGAATCCTCGCACTGGTGGTCTGGTTGCTCGTTGGGCGCGCGCTGGCACCGATGGAGGCGATTCGGACGGAGGTCGAGCTCATCGGAGATGCCGACCTGCACCGACGGGTGCCCGTGCCGGAGACTCGAGACGAGGTTGAGCGTTTGGCGACGACGATGAACGGAATGCTCGGTCGAATCGAGGATGCCGTCGAGCGCCAGCAGCGGTTCGTCGCAGATGCTTCACACGAGCTCAGGAGCCCGCTCACGCGGATGCGAACGGAGATCGAGGTCGATCTCGCGACCTCCGACGATCTCGGCGACCGCCGCGCTTTCGGCAGCATCCTGGAAGACGTCACCGGTATGCAGATGCTGGTTGAGGATTTGCTGTTTCTGGCCCGATCCGACGCCGGGCGTGCCGAACACCGGGTAGCTCCTGTCGACCTCGATGATCTCGTGATGCGCGAGGCGAACGCGGTTCGGGATCGCGGTGCGGTGCGCGTTGTCACCGACGAGGTCTCCGCGGCAGACGTCGAAGGGGATCCGATCCAGCTGGCAAGGGCTATACGCAATCTCTTCGAGAATGCCGAGCGCCATGCATCGCGCACCGTGGTCGTGTCGCTCGGTCAGCGTGGGGAACTCGCCGTGCTCCGCATCGGCAATGACGGCCCACCTGTGCCGGACGAGCATCGGGAGGTGATCTTCGAGCGCTTTGCCCGTCTCGACGACGCCAGAGCCCGTGAGAGCGGCGGTGCGGGACTCGGCCTGGCGATCACGAGGGAGATCGTCGAACGGCACGGTGGGACGGTTGGTGCCGTACCGGGTGACGGTGCGGGTGCGACCTTCGAAGTTGTGCTTCCCATGCGCCGGTGATCCCGTCACGTCGTGGATCGCAGCGCCTCCACCGGCTCGAGTGATGCCGCTCTCAGCGCGGGGAAGAGGCCGGCGAGCAGGCCGATGAGTGCTCCCACGACGGGAGCAGCGAAGGGGACGGCGAGGTTCAGGACCGGTGTCCAGGTCTGCACCAGAGCGACGGAGACGATCACGGACGTTCCGATCGCAGCACCGAGGATGCCGCCGATGAGCCCCATTGTGCTGCTCTCGAGGAGGAACTGGGTTGCGATGTGCACTTTCGTGGCGCCGAGGGACCGTCGAAGACCGATCTCGCCCGTCCGTTCCATGACCGAAACGAGGGTGACATTCGCGATCCCGATGGCTCCGACGACGAGAGCGACGAGTCCGAGGACGACGAACAGGAGATTCAAGTCGCTCTGGACGGCGTCCCGTACCCGCCGGGGCTCTGCGGGTACCGCTACCTCGAGGACGGACGGATTGTCGGGTCTCAGTGCCGGGCGCGCCTGCTTCGCGATGAGGGCGTTGGCTCCGATCCGCGTCTCGACGATGACCGTCTCGGGCTGCGCGAGGTGGTAGAGGCTGCGGGCCGTCCCTTCAGGGATCACGACGGCTCCAAGGATGTCGAACTGTCGATCAACCGTTCCAACGATCCCTGCAACGAGAAACAGTTCGTCCCCGATGCGAACGGCGGACAGCTCGTCGAGCGAGGCGACCCCGAGACGTTCGGCAGCGGTCGCTCCGAGCAGAGCGACGCGCTCGGCGCGTCGTGAGTGCTGCTCGTCGAAGTATCTGCCCACGAGGAGCCTCGCGTGCACCGTGTCGAACAGGGTCGGGGAAGCGGCGAGCACCGACAGGTTCAGATCGGTTCGGCGAGCCGGATCCCGGACCGGCGACGTCGACACGAGCGCGCCGCCGGTGTCCACGGTGCTCACACTCGCGGCGGTGACGACACCGTTGAGGCTCTGCATTCGAGCAGGAGCATCCCACGGTATGGAAGTGTCTTCTCCCTCCGAGGCGGGGGGCCGGGAGCTGATGCGGATCTCCGTCGCAGCCAGCTCGTCGAACCGTCCGACAATGCGATTGCCGGCTGTCTGGGAGAGACCAACGGTCGCCACGAGCGCCGCCAGTCCGATCACCGTCCCAAGCACCGTCAGCGCGGTGCGACCAGGTCTGGCGAGGAGCCCTGCCAGGACTTCGCCGGCGAGATCGATGAAAGAGAGCCGGTGGCGCCGTCGGCCGGTCATGGTGGGCCGCCCAGTCTCCCATCGACGATACGCAGGCGGCGTTGAGCATGTGCCGCGACCTCGTCATCGTGGGTGATCATGACAATCGTGAGACCGGTGTCGTGCATCGAGCCGATGACTTCGAGGACGACCTCACCGCTGACGCGATCGAGGTTGCCGGTGGGCTCATCGCACAGCAGCAGCCTCGGGTTCGTGTACACCGCTCGGGCGATGGCGACCCGTTGCATCTCCCCGCCCGAGAGCTTGGAGGGGACATGCTCGAGGCGATCGGCCAGACCGACCGATTCGAGCGCCGCCGCGGCGCGTGCGCGCCGGTCATGACGCGAACCACCGGAATAGAGGTCGGCCAGCATGACGTTCTCGACGGCGGTTCGGTAGGGGAGGAGATGGAATGCCTGGAACACGAAACCGATGTCTGCGGCCCGCTTCGCAGCGCGCTCGCTACCGGTGAGGCGACTGACATCGACGTCGTCCAACGTGTAGCTGCCCGAAGTGGGCCTGTCGAGGAGGCCCATGATGTTGAGCAGCGTCGACTTCCCCGACCCCGAAGGGCCGACGATCGAAAGCCAGGCGCCCGCGGCGATGTCGAGGCTGACGTCGACGAGCGCATGCACCGCCGGATCGGTTCCGAACGTCCGGCCGACGTTGCGCAACCGGGCGATCGTCGATCCCCCGGATGCAGGCAGCATCATGGCGCCGGGGTTTCGAATCCGACGACGACCTCGTCTCCCTCGACCAGCGTGCCGACGATCGGTACGACGGCCACGAACCCTTTTGCCGAGAGGCCCGGTTCCACCGTGACATAGGCGAGGGAGGCGGAGTCCTGCTTGCGTACGCGGGACGATCCGTCTGGCGCGAGCGACAGGGCGGTTACCGGCACGGTGAGAACCTGCTCACCGGTCGACTGGGTCGGGATGGTCAGACGGACCGACGCGTTCACGAGGTTGGGAGGGGGGTCGGGGACATCGACTTCGAAATAGACGTGGTAGCCGTCGACCCCGTTCGTACCCGGCCCATCAGCAACGAACGCGACGTTGCCACTCGTCGAAATACCGAGATCGGGCTCGTCGATCTTCACCGGCATGCCTGCTGCGACGAGGGACGCGCTTTCGATGGGAACCGACCCTTCGATCGTCACCGATGTGTTCGTCACCGTCGCGACCGGTCCGTCGACGCTCTCGCCCGGTGCGACCCCGGCGTCTTCGACACGCACCGGGAGCATCTCGATGAAGAGGACTTCCCCGGCGGGCACCCACGTCCCGGCGCCGCCCGCAGCTCCGGGGACGACAGATGGATCTGTGGCGAGGCCCAGGCGATGGAGATCCTCCGCGGTGACGGTGATCGGCATGAAACCATCGGCGTGGTACCACGCTGCAACCGCGGCGCCGGTGCGCGCGTCGTATGAGCCGTCTATGGGTCCGGGGTCGAATCCGAGGTTGCTGAGCGACCTTTCGAGCTGTTGAACGTCGGATCCGGCCATACCCGGTCCCAGATCCCGATACATGGGGACTGCTCCCTTGAGGACACGAACCGGCCGCTCGGACACCGTCATGAGCACAGCATCTTCGCCGACAAGGCTGCCGACGCTCGGCGCACTCGTGACGACACCGCGGCCCGGGAGCAGATCCGACAGAGCGAGGGACACCGGCTCAGGCGACCCGTACCGTCCTACGCCGCGCGTCACGACATCGGTGGAGAGGATCTGCATCTGGACCGGTATGAGGATCGGTGACGGTTCGGGCGGGGCGGTTCGTGCAGCGACCTCGGCGGGTGACTGAATGCGCGATCCGCCGATCCAGCCGGCGACTGCGGCCGCGACCATCGCGACAACGAGAACGGCCACACCGCGCGATCGTTTCATGCCAGCGATGATCGCCCCCGAACCTGAACGGCTGCTGACTCATCGCTTCCGGCGGGTCAGCAGCGGTTCAGGTTCGGAGGAATACGTTGCCTCCGTGGATTCGAGAGAAGTGAAGGGGCACGCCATGGCTCGCGCAGGAGGTTTGGGTGGGCGGTCGGCCGTCTGGCTGCTCGCGATCGTCATGGGACTCGTCGTCACCGGTTGCAGCCGCAGCAGCGCCACGATCGAGATCCCCGCTCGCAGCACGACGGCACCGCCGAGCAGTGTGAGCTCCACGGCCGTTCCATCGACGACCGTCCCGAACAGTTCAGCAACGGAGACGAGCGTTTCGACGAGTACGACCGCACCGGGCAACGACGGTTCGGAGGGCGGAGGTGACAACGCAGGATTCGTGTCGGCCGTCGACAGGAGCGAGGCGGCGCTCGCTGCCGCCGCCGGTGGAAGCTACGGCAAGGAAGAGTTCGGCATGACGATGGAGGAGCTGACCAGGCGGATCGAAGAGGTCGAACAAGCCATCGGCGCATGCATGGCAGAGGCCGGATTCGAATACGTCCCCGTGGACTTCTCGACGGTCCGCAAAGCGATGACCAGCGACAAGAGTGCGCCGGGGCTGACCGCGTCGCAGTACCTCGCCCAGTACGGACACGGCATCACCACCCAGCCGGACAAACCGATCGTCCGCATCGGCCTCGGCGAGCAGAACCGCAAGATCTTCGACGGTCTCCGTCCTGAAGACCAGGTCGCGTACCTCCACACGCTCCTCGGCGAGGATCCGAATGCGACGTTCGCATTCGGGCTCGAATCCGAGAACTTCTCGAGGACCGGCGGCTGTACCCGAACAGCGATCGAACAGTTCTACAACCCGCAGGAACTGGATGCGCAGTACTTCAACCCGGCCGACGCCTACATCCTCGCCGACCCGCGTTCACAAGCGGCACTCGTTGAATACCAGTCATGCATGGCCGACGGCGGATTCCCATACGCGCACCCCGACGACATCGATGTGGACCTCCAGATCCGCTACGACTCGATCACCAAGGGCCGGGATCCCGCGGAGCTCACCGGCCCCGACGCAGAAGCCCTCGCCAGACTCCAGGCCGAAGAACTCGCGGTCACCGCTGCAAACCAGACGTGTGAGACGACGAAACTCGAACCGGTCCTCGACCGGGTCCAGGCGGAGCTGTTCGGCCGGTGAAGGGGAACTCCATGACGGGCAGACACGCCGACGGCCGAACGCCGACATCGCACGTGTTCGATACCGTGCCGGGGCGGATCCGATGAGCGGGACCCCTCACGGCGGAACGTCATCGCGCCATGCTGCCGTAACCCGTAGGGAGTGGCTTCGGAACGTAGCGGTTCTCGGTGCCGTCGCGATGCTTCCCGGCCTCGCGAGCTGTGCGAACGACGCCGCCGTGCTCGGGACGGCAACGATACCTCCTCGACCGCAGGATGCGCCACCGGTGACCCCCACGATGTCAACTCCAACGACGGACCCATCGTCCGACCCTTCCACAACGAGCCCGCCCCCGGATTCGACGAGCGCGCCGTCGTCGTCGACGACCGAGGCGTCTCCCCTAATCCCCGCAGACGGAGAGGTCGTCGTTCGGTTCACGTATGCGCCGAGCCGGTCACACACCGCGAATCCCTACATCGCCGTGTGGTTCGAGGATGCGGAGGGACGGTGGGTCGACACGATCGCCCTGTGGTTCATGCAGAACCAGGAGGGCCTCGACTATCTCAGCGACCTCCGTCGCTGGTTCCGTGTCGATGGCACCCGCGGCACGGTCGATACGATCTCGAGCGCAACCCGCCGTCCCGGCGACTACGCCGTCGTGTGGGACGGCCGAGCCGCCGACGGTTCACCGGTGATGAAGGGCGACTACTTCGTGTGCATCGAATCGGCCCGTGAGGATGGTCCCTACTCGCTCATCCGGGAACCGATTCAGTTGAGAGACGAGGCGTTCACCTCCATGTTGCCCGACAGCGGTGAGCTCGTCGGTGCCGTCGTCGAATTCCATCATGGCTCATAACGGAGCGGCCTCGGCTAACGGGAGTCTCCGGTCGCGCACACATCGCTGGGTGAGATGGGCCCACGTCTACGTGAGCATGTTCGCACTCATGCTCGTCCTCCTATTCGGGTTGACGGGTCTCACCCTCAACCATCCTGGATGGTCGTTCGGTGCAAATGGCAGCACGGTGAACGTGAACGGAACTATGCCCGCATCGGTGCGCAGCCCCGGCGGGGCGCTCGACTTCCTGTCGGCCAGCGAGTTCGTCAGAACCGAGTACGGCGTAGCGGGGCGGATCACCGACTTCGGCACCGACGCCTCCGGGGCCTACATCACGTATCGAGGCCCGGGCTACGGCGCCGACCTGACATTCGACCCGACGACCGGCGCATACTCGCTGGTCCTCGACGACCGGGGCTGGCTCGGAGTCATCAACGACCTCCACCGGGGCCGAAGCGCCGGAGGGGCCTGGGCGTGGACCATCGACGCCTCCGCCATCTTCCTGATCACCCTTGCCGTCACGGGACTCGTCCTCGAACTCTTCGTGCGGCGGAGACGACGAACCGCTCTGATCGTTGCTGCGATCGGTCTGATCCTCACCGTTGTGATGATCGTTCTCGCCGTCACCTGATCGTCGCTGCCGCCCACACGTCGTTTGAGACGGCTGTGCCATCCCTGTCGACGACGAGGCAGCCGATTCCGTCGATGGCGTCGGCGAAGGCAAGCCCCTTCTCGGCCCCGAGGACGGCAAGGGTTGTTGCGACGGCATCTGCCGTTGCTGCCTCGCGAGCGATGACACTCGCAGACGCAACAGCGTCGGCCGGCCATCCGGATCGAGGGTCGATGACGTGCCCGTACCATCGACCACGGATACGCCACCCACGTCTGCCGCCCCCACTGGTCGCGAGTGCTCCATCCCGGAGTTGGACCACAGTCATGGGAGGCAGATTGTCGAAGGGACGGGCGGGGTCCTCGATCCCAACCATCATGCCCAGGGGCCCTTTGTGGCGGAGATCTCCGCCGGCGTTGATCATGACGTCCAGGACCCCGGGATGTGCGAACGCTGTGTCCACCGCTCGATCCATGATCCAACCTTTGGCAATACCGTTCACGTCGACCGAGCATCGACCTTCGCGCATCGCGAACCCCGATCTGTCGATGCCGTAGGGGATGTCTACGCAACGCCGAACGGCATCTTGCAGCGTCTCGGAAGTCGGTAGCTCGTCCGACTTGGCAGCCTCTTCCCAGAGACCGGTCAGGAACGCCGCGGACACGTTGAATGCACCGTCGGTGCGTTCATGCCACGTAGCGGCGAGGGTGAGAACCTGTGTCAGCTCAGAGCCCGGAGCGGTCTCTCCGCGCTGCCAACGGCACAGCTCGCTCGACTCGTCGTAGGAGTTGAGGATGCCCTGGAGGCGGATGATCTCGGCGACAACCGAGCTCTCGCAGGCGCGAAGTACCGAATCCGATTCCCCTTCGAGTCGAAGATCAATGACCGTGCCGAGAAGTCCCTGATGTCGGCTGAGAAGCACGCGCTGGCTACGGGCTCAGTCGTCCGGCAACGAGCCGCTCTGGTCGGCCCCCTCCTGGTTGGCCCCCTCGTGGTCTGATCCGATCACGTTGAAGGAGGCATCCAGGAGGACCTCGACTTCGGTACCGTCGTCGAGCAGGACCTCGACCTCGTACGATCCGTTCTCCATCTCGGTATCGGCCACGGTGCCACTACCAACATGGGAAATGGCGGCGTCCGTCGCCTGAGCAAGGTCGGGTCCGGTGATGGCGTTGTCGATGTCGTTGCCGCCGATGCCCCCGCCGGCGAAGGCAGCGGCCGGAACCGCCGCGGCAACTGCGATGGTCCCAGCAACGATCAGGAGCTTTGTTCTTCGATTCATCGTCCTCCTCACGGGTTCCGCACCACGGTATGTGAATGAACCTGAAGCCAACCTGACTCAGGGCGAACACCCAGCCCCGGATTCATGATGTGTGGCGAGGCCCAGGCGCCGGCTTCGTCCGCCGGGTGCTTCCCCGGCCTCGTCGGCCTCCGGGGTCTCAGGTGTCGTGGTCTCCTCGCTCACGTCGGCGTGCTCGTCTGCATGGATGGTCTCGCCCGCGCGGGCCTCCGCGTCGGCGCATCCCTTGACGCCGAAATAGCCTAGGAGAAACGGGGCGAACCGGCCGTACAACCGAAACCATGCCCGCTCCTCACCGAGGCGCGCCGCGTCGAGCACCCCGTCGAGGCCGTGAACCGTCATGATCCTGTATCGCCACAAGCAGCGATGACCCTGACTCCCGCGCTGCGCAACGGCGTATCGAGTCCCCGGCATCGGGATGAGCGGCATCGCAGAGAGGCCACATTGGGCCGTTGGTGGATCTATGTACGCCCGCAGTGCCCACGATGCCCTTCAGGGGGGGTTAAGGGTGGTTCAGGGTGGGTTCATGGGTGGGTTGGCATGCTTGTGTGGCTGCTCGAGATGGGCGGCGGTCCCGGTCCCGGGTTGGGGTTG
>JANTHO010000043.1 GCA_024762335.1 Acidimicrobiia bacterium
ATGGATCCTTCGACGACCCCTTCGACGATGATCGGCTCCGCTCCGGGGATCACGAATGCCACGGCCGTCCGAAACCGAGCCGTACGGTTTTCGACACCGTCCAGTTCCGAAAGCAACCGGTCGACATTCGCCTCATAGGAGGCTTCCGGACCGGCGAAGCGAGCGCTGAAGACGCCGGGCCTCCCGTCGAGTGCATCCACCTCGAGGCCGGTGTCGTCGGCGAGCGCGGGAAGTCCGGTCGCTTCGGAGACCGCCGTCGCCTTGAGCAGCGCGTTGCCCTCGAGGGTGTTCTCCGTCTCTTCAACATCGGGCCAGTCGAGATCCCGAACGATCTCCCATGGATGGTCCATGGCGGCGAGGACGGCTTCGACCTCCCGGATCTTGTCGGGATTCTTCGAGGCGACGACGACGCGGTGAGCCACCCCGGTCATGCCCGCGCCGTGCGCTGCTCTTCGACGAGTTCAGCGATGCCGGACGATGCGAGGTCCAGCAACTGTTCGAGCTGGTCACGGTCGAACGGATCGCCCTCTGCGGTCCCCTGGACTTCGACAAACTTGCCCGCTCCGGTCATGACCACGTTCGCGTCGACGTCGGCGCCCACGTCCTCCGTGTATTGGAGATCCAGCAGCGCTTCCCCGTCCACCATGCCAACCGAGATGGCGGCCACATGATCGGTGAGTGGAGAAGCTTCCAACTTCCCTTCAGCGATGCGTTGATCGAACGCGTCGGCGAGCGCGATCCACGCTCCGGTGATCGATGCCGTCCGGGTCCCTCCGTCTGCTTGGAGGACGTCACAGTCGACCCGGGCGGTCACCGATCCCATCGCTTTCATGTCGACGACGGCGCGAAGCGACCGCCCGATGAGGCGCTGGATCTCTTTCGTTCGCCCGCCTTCGATCGAGCTACGCCGGACCCGCTGCGGGCTCGATCCGGGAAGCATGGCGTACTCGGCTGTGACCCATCCTTCTCCCGAGTCCCGCATCCATCGGGGGACATCCTCGTCGAAGGCCACCGTGCACAGGACGCGGGTCTTCCCCATCTCGATGAGCACCGATCCGGGGGTCATTTCGGTGAAGCCGCGTGTGATGCGGATCGGTCGTAGTTCGTTCGCCCGTCGGTCTGTTCTCATGAGTTCTCCCCGATCGTGATCTCGACTCCCGGCGTCGCCAGGATGATCTCCCCCGCATACGTTGTCGCCGCTTCCGAAAGCGCTCGGTCCGGATCGAGGCCGGATGCGAGGTGTGTGACCACCAGGGTGCGCACACCGGCATCGGCCGCGATCCGTCCTGCCTCGAAGGCTGTGAGATGGTACGGGTAGGATCGCTCATCCCGCTCTCCCGCAATTGTCGCCTCGCACAACAGAGTGCCTCCGCTTTCTGCAAGCTGGGGAAGATCGGAACCGGGTCCGGTATCCCCCGAATACACCAGGATGCCGTCGGGCATCTCGAAACGGGTGACGAGCGCAGGCACAGGGTGGACGGCCTCTCCGAACCGGATGGCCACGTCTTCGATCTTGACGGTCGATCCGGCATCGACCTCGGTGAAGTCGAATACCGCGTGGAGGTGTCCCTCCGTTGACCGGGCAAACGTCGCGAATTGTGTTTCCGCTCCCGGCGGAGCGAGAACCGGCATGGGAATCTCTCCCGATGGCCCGAACGCGAGGTAGCCGTAGAGACCGAACAGGTCGGCGCAGTGATCAATGTGCAGGTGGCTGAGCACGACACCATCGAGCGTTCCCGGGTCGATGTGACGGGCGAGCTCCATGAACGTCCCCGTTCCCGCGTCGATCCAGAACGACATTCCTGCCGTCTCGAGCAGGTAGCCGGATGCCGGGTTCGTACGGGTCGGCGTGCCTCCGGATGATCCGAGGACGGTGAGCGTTGTCATAGGGCGAGGTTACCGATGATCGATCTCGACGGGCGAGGCGGCACCGTCGGCGTAGCGGTAGGCCCGGACGGCGACGTGTCCGTTCTCCACCCCGACGATGAAGTTCGCCCAATCGGGGTCGGCTCCACCCCTGAGGTCCGACTCCGAGGGGATCGGCGGTCCGGTCGGATGCGAGTGGAAGGATCCGATGATCTCCCACCCGTTGGATGTTGCGTCCTCCCAGACGGCGAAGTGTTCCGCCGGATCGAGGGTGAATCGGTCCGGTGCGGGATCCGCGTTCGCCATCGGATACACCTTCGTCGCCGCGCCATCGACACCTGCAACAAGGCCGCACGCCTCGTTTGGTGCGCCGTCGCGGGCGTGATCGACCATCGTCTGCAACAGCTCCAAAGGGATGGCCACGAAGTCGAGTCCGAGGGATTCTCGGGCGTCGGGGAGATCCTCGTCGGCGACGACCACCCGGACCCCGTACGTCGAGTAGAAGCCGGGGTTGAGGCCACCCTCGTCGTCGGCGATCACGATGGCGTTGATTCCGTCGGCTTCGAGCCGGGCTCTGGCGATTTCTGCGTCTGATCGGGTCGTGTAGACGGAGACGGTGTTCAGGTCGCTCACGACAGCGGGTCCCGCAGTAGCGGTTGCGTCATACACCGACTTCCCCCACGGCCCCGGCCGAGTTCCGACGCGTCGAGTTCGAGGACCTCGATGCCGCTGTCTCTCAGACGCCGGTTTGTCTCCTGGTTCCGCTGGTACGCGATGACGACGCCCGGGGCGATGGCGAACGTGTTGTTGCCGTCGTCCCATTGCTCGCGCAGACGGCCGATCGCGTCCCCGCCGGTCGGGATGAATTCGAGGTCGTCCCTGTCGAGGGCCACTCGCAGGGCGGACGTCAGTCCTGCGCACGTCTCGATCTCGACCGACCGTGCCGCCCCCGGCCGAATGACGTGAACATCGACGCCTTCGAGCATGCCTGGGAACACGTTGAACTTGTTCTCATCGACCATGGTGAGGACCGTGTCGAGATGCATCACCGCCCGTTCTTTGCGGAGGTGGACGACGATGACCCGTTCGACCGTCGATCGTTCGAAGAGGTTGCGGGCCAACAGTTCGACGGCCGCAGGCGTGGTTCGCTCGCCGAGACCGACCATGACCGTCGTTTCCGACAGAACGAGTACGTCCCCTCCCTCGATACTCGCGGGGAAGTGTTCATCCGGACCATCGCCAAACAGGATGGGGATGTCGGATCCGGCAAACATCGGATGATGCTCATAGACGGCGCGAACGAGCGTCGACTCGGGTTGACGGGCGGGTGTTGCGAGAACACCCAGCATCAGGCCATCGCCGATCCACGCCGCGTTGTCTCGCATGAACAGCAGGTTCGGGAGCGGCCGGAGCACGTAGTGGAAGCGGTCGGCGACGAGGTCGGCGAAGAGGTGGTCGACGCCCCACTCCCTGAGTTCGGATTCGAGTAGCCCCCCGATAAGGATGTCGCGGATCTGCTCGACCGGTCGTTCACGAAGCGCCGGCCGCATCGTCTCCGCGACACGCAGGCCGACGCGTGCCGGGCTGAACACGTGGTCGACGAGGGCATCGCGAACGTTGTCATCCTCCATGACGTCGCACAACAACTCCTCGAAGTACACGACCTCGGCACCCCGGGAGCGAAGCAGGTCGGCAAACCGGTCGTGCTCCTCCTGTGCCCGTTCGAGCCAGAGCAGGTCGTCGAAGAGGAGCGCTTCCTTGTTGTCGGGCGTGATGCGTGCGATCTCGATGCCGGGTCGGTGCACCATCACGGCACGCAGGTGACCGACTTCGGATCCGATGTGTGGGGCGAGCCGTTCCATGAGCGTCGACCCTACAGGCTCTTGGCGTACTCGATGATGCCGAGGTGCCGTTCGAAGCCCAACCGCTCATTGATCGCGAGCATGGGTGCGTTCGACTGTGCGTTGTCGGTCCGGATCGACGTGTATCCGTTCCGATTCGCCCAGGTTGCGGCGTGCGCCTTCAGCGCGAGGGCGATGCCCCGCCGCCGGTAGGCGCTCCGCACCCCGGTGAGGTCCTGTGAGATCGCCGTCGGGT
Organism: Acidimicrobiia bacterium; assembly: GCA_024762335.1. GTDB lineage: Bacteria > Actinomycetota > Acidimicrobiia > Spongiisociales > UBA5794 > JAHEEL01. Next base: position 3,964 of record JANTHO010000043.1, read on the forward strand.
CCTCGTCGACGATGCGCGGCTCGGTGAGGCCGACCATCTCGTCACCATCCATGGCGATGATGAATCCGTCGGGGAGCAGCTCGCGTCCCAGGGATCTCGCCGCGAAGTCATCGAACGGCACTTCGATGATCTCGTTGCCGGAAGGCACATCCTGTTCGATCTCGACATAGAGGCGGTGCAGATCCCTCTCCCATCCTGGGCGTTCGTCGCGAAGTTCGGCGACGGTCACGAACCGGATTCCTTGCGCACCTACGCGGTTGATGATGGACAGCCATCTTTCGGGGTCGAATCTGGAAAGGTCGAGGGTCGATCTCCACCACCGGTCGACTTCGACGAACCCCGCCCGTTGCAGGAACCGATTGCCGCGAACGTTCGGCTCGTCGGCCTGTGCGAGGAGACGTCGAGCACCCGCATCTCCCGCGCTGGCCATAACGCGTTCCAACAGCCCGCGACCGTGCCCATGATGCTGGTGATCCGGGTGCACGATGACGTTCGTGATGAACACACGGTCTTCGTACCAGGGTGTCTGATAGAAGGAAGCGAACCCGATGATGTCGTCGTCGATCGCGAGCCAGCGGGACTGGATCCTCCCGGAACGGCGTTGCGTTCGCTCCCAGTCGAGGAGTTCGGTCACGGAGAGATACTCGTCGGGCTGTGCCGCATGCACAACAGCGACGACCGCGTCGTGGTCGTAGTCGTCGTCCCGGGCCAGCCGGTATTCGATCATCGGTCCTCCGGACATGGTGAAACCCGGAGACGCTTCGGCGAGGTTGTCGCCGCCGTGGGAGGACCAACCCACGGGTCTCCGGGTAACGGTGGTCCGAGTTGGAGTCGCCACCTTCCTCCTGCGAGGAACGGCTGCTCCTTTCGTACGGTGCGGCCGTTAGCGCCCGGCCACCTCCAGGGTCCTATACGAACTTTCAGTCAAAGTGGACCACCTCCCTTCTCTGGTATCGACCATTGTGGCACATGAATCGAGTTCCGGCGACGGTATCGTGGCGACTCAGCGATCGGACGGGTGGAACATGGCACAGAGCATCGGCGTGTTGACGGCCGGAGGGGACTCCCCCGGATTGAACGCGGCCATTCGAGCGATCGGAAAATCGGCGATCCGGAGCCACGACATGACGGTTCTCGGCTTCCTCGACGGTTTCCGGGGCCTGATGCAGAACCGCTACGTACGGCTCGACGGCGATCGACTCTCCGGGATCCTCACCGTCGGCGGCACCATCCTCGGCACCGGAAGGGACAAGCCCCACAAGATGGATGTCGGTGGTGAAGCGATGGACATGACCGGCGTCATGCTCGAGAACGCCGCGGCCCTCGGTCTCGACGCCCTCGTCGCCATCGGCGGCGGTGGCACACAGAAGAACGCCCACCGGCTCGCCGGCCGGGGCCTGCCGATCATCACGCTCCCGAAGACGATCGATAACGACGTGTGGGGAACCGATGCCACGATCGGGTTCGACACGGCGCTGGCGATCGCCACCGAGGCGGTCGACCGGCTCCACTCGACGGCGCACTCGCACCACCGGATCATCGTCGTCGAGATCATGGGTCACAACGCCGGTTGGTTGACCCTGGGCGCAGGGCTGGCCGGTGGTGCGGATGTGATCCTCATCCCGGAGATCCCGTACGACCTCGACCGGGTGGTCGAGTCGATCATGGACCGCCGATCGGCCGGCAGTACGTTCTCGATCGTGGCCATCGCCGAGGGCAGCCGTCCCATGGAGTACCGGCGTCGGCAACAGGAACTGCGCGCCGTCATCCAAGCGGCAGACGGCGAACAGCGAGACGAGGCACGCGGTGCCCTCGCTGCGCTCCGGGCCGGAGCCGCCGACCACACGACGGCGCTGCGACGCTCGCTCGAGGAACGAACCGGATTGGAAGCACGGGTGACGATCCTCGGGCACGTCCAACGCGGCGGAGCCCCTTCGGCCAATGACCGGAACCTCGCCACGACGCTCGGCACCGAGGCAACGCGTCTCATCACCTCCGGTGCCACCGACGTGATGGTTGCTGCCCGCGCCGGATCACTCGTCCCGGTGCCCTTGTCCGATGTCGCGGGAAAGCGCAAGATCGTCCCGCTGGACCATCCGTGGATCGACTCGGCCCGCTGCCTCGGCATCAGTTTCGGCGACTGACCCCCAGGTGTCCGGCGTCCAAAACGGCACTATTTCGCCGTTTTGGACGCCGGGCTCCAAGGGTGGGGGTGCCGGATCGTCTTCGGATCCGTTGATCTCGATTCGTCGAGGGTGGTGAAGTAGTAGGTTGATTTCGCTGCTCGAACCGCAGCAGCCGTCGAAGCGAAGGAGTCGCCATGCCGGTAGCCGAAGTCAACGGTCAGCACATCGCCTACGACGACACGGGAGGCGACGGACCGGCACTCCTCTTCAGCCACGGATTCCTCATGGACCGCACGATGTTCGACTCGCAGGTCGAGGCCCTCTCCGGCACGTACCGGTGCGTGACATGGGACGAACGGGGTTTCGGGGACACTCCCGTGACCGGACCGTTCACCTACTGGGACTCGGCCGACGATGCGATCGCCCTCATGGATCACCTCGGCATCGACGAAGCCGTACTCATCGGCATGTCCCAGGGCGGCTATCTGTCGCTTCGTGCCGCCATCGCCCACCCTGACCGGGTTCGCGGTCTCGTGCTCATCGACTCCGGCGTCTTCATGGACGATGCGGAGGCGCTCGCCGGATACGAGGGGATGATCCAGTATTGGTTGAGCGACCAGCCGTTGGGCGAAGTCGGTCAGACGGTCGCCGGATTGATCATCGGCCGGCCGGATCTGATGGAGAAGTGGATCGGCATCTGGGAATCTCGCGATCGATCGACCGTGAAGTATCCGGGTGACTGCCTGCTCGGCCGTGACGACATCACCGGACGGGTCCACGAGATCACATGCCCGACGCTGATCCTGCACGGCACAGAAGATCTCGCCATCCCGATCGAGTCGGCCGAGAAGCTGTGCGACGATCTCCCCGATTGCCGCGGCATGGTCCCGGTCCCCGGTGCTGCCCACGCGTCGAACATGACCCACCCCAACGTCGTGAACCCCGCGATCATGGACTTCCTGGCCAGGCTCGACTGACGGCCTACGACGCCGTTGCTCGCGCCTGGCCTCCATTGGCCCATGCGGTGGCGAAAGCGGCAACGATGCTGAACACCAGGAATCCCACGGCGAACGGGGTGACGGTCGTCCGGATCGCCGTATCGACCAACGGCGAAAGCATCGCGCCGCCCAGCAAGCTGATGATGCCGATCGTCGATGCGGCCGTTCCCGCCGCATAGCCGACTTCGTCCAGGGCCGCAGACGTCAGCATCGGGGTGAGCGCCGTTTCGAGCGAAATCACGAGCGTTGTCGCGACGACGAAGAACGCGAAGGCTGGGACACCGTCCGATGCGACGGTGACCGCGACGTTCACCGCGGCGGTTATCAGGAGCGTCGCGAATAGAGCCTTTGTTGCACTGCGCACCCCGAACCGTCTGACGAATCGTGCGGACATGAGCGTGAAGCCCGCCATGACGATCGCACTCGACGCGAACCACAGGAAGAACGTGTCGGCCCGGCCGTAGATCTCGCCGTACATCCGCTCGGAGGATCCGAGGTAGGGAAGGAACGCTGCGCTCATGAGCATGAGAGCGATCGCGCTCCCGATCGTTCTCCTCGTCCGCACGATCGCGACGACCGTCTTCATCAATGACGGGAGATCGATGGGTCGCCGAGCCCTCCGTTCGAGCGTTTCTTTGAGCCTCGTCGACCACAGGAGGACGATGAGGCCGAAGATCGGTCCGACGGCGAACGCATATCTCCACGACCCGAATCGAAGGACCGCCTGCCCGATGATCGGCGCGAGCGTCGGGACGATCAGGAACACCGTCAGGATGATTGCCATGGCTCTGGCGAGTACGTCCCCGCGGAACCGGTCGCGAAGCAGCGCCTGGGCAACGATCCGCGGCCCGGCCGCACCGAGACCCCAGAGGAACCGACCGGCCAGCAGCCAGCCGAGCGTCGGGGCGAACGTCGTTGCGAACCCCGCCGCGACGTAGAGAACGAGACCGCCGGCAAACACCGGCTTGCGTCCGAATCGGTCGGCGAGCGGTCCATACACGAACTGACCGACCCCCACGCCCGCGATGAACGTCGTCACGATCAGGGCGGCAGATGACGAGTCCGGCGATAGGCCGAGGTACTCGCGAACCTCCCCGAACGCGGGGAGCATCGAATCGATCGAAATGGCAACGGTCGCGGACGCTGCCGCCATCAATACGAGGAACTCCCGGGGACCCTGACGACCGCCCGATCTCTCCTGTGTTCCTGAGTCTGCGAATTCGCTCACGGCTGTGTCACAGTCCCCACGGTATCGGGACCGATGCACGAAGGGATCGCCCGCGTCCGGCGGGCGACCCCTTCGTTTCGGTCATGTTGTTTCGACGGCGGCCTACGCCTCGTCGACCTTGGCGTTGAAGGCCTCGATCAACTCGTCGATCGGATCGGCCATCTTCTGGATGCTCGTCCAGTACTCCGGGTCGTACCACTGGGCCTGAATCTCTTCGTAGGTCTTGCCCTGCTGCTCGACCCAGGTGTAGTACTTCAGGTTGTGGATGCGTTTGCGGTCGTAGTAGCCGAGTTCCTGCACGTGAGCGAGCGACTGGCCCATCAGGTGCTGGTGGTAGGCGGCCGCCGCATCGAGGAGCGTGAACTCGCCGCGTTCCTCGTTCAGCTCTTCGAGCCGTGACTCGTACATCTCCATCGAGTCGGTGCCGAGCGTCATCACGAAGTCGTTGTTCGTGAGCTCGTACCACTTGGAGAACTTGATCGCCATCAGCATGTTCGCCACGCCGGAGATACCGAGGAGTGGGAGCTTCTCGATGAATTCGGCCGGAACACCCTGACTGGCCAGGTACTCGTGACCCGCCGGCTCGTTGAAGAGGCGGATCAGGCTGATCGTTGACTCGTCGTCGATCCCCATCGCCATGTCGGTGTTGCGCACGTTGTGGATCCACGGGATGTGCTTGTCGCCGATCCCCTCGATCCGGTGCTCGCCGAAGCCGTTGTAGATCATCGTCGGGCACTCGGTCGCTTCGCCTGCGGCGATCTTCGAGTTCGGGTAGATCTGCTTCAGGTAGTCGCCGGAAGCGATCGTGCCGGCCGAACCGGTCGTGAGCGTCACGCCGGCGAACCGGTCGTCCTCACCCATGACCTCGTTCAGGACCTCGACCATCGCGGGACCGGTGATGTTGTAGTGCCATAGGTAGTTTCCGAACTCGTCGAACTGGTTGAAGATGACGAGATCCTCGCCGCTCTGACGCAGTTCGTTGCACTTGTCGAAGATCTCCTTGACGTTCGACTCGGTCCCGGGTGTCCGGATGATCTCACCGGCAACGCTCTCGAGCCAGTGGAACCGCTCGGCGCTCATGCCCTCGGGCAGGATGGCGATCGACTCGCAGGCGAGCAGGTTCGAGTCGTAGGCGCCGCCGCGGCAGTAGTTGCCGGTGGACGGCCAGACGGCCTTCTGCGTGACCGGGTCGAACTGGCCTGTGACGAGACGCGGGACGAGGCAGCCGAAGGCCGCGCCGACCTTGTGGGCGCCGGTCGGGAACCACTTGCCCTCCATCATCACGATGCGAGCGTCGACGCCGCTGATCTCTTTCGGAACCTCGAAGTAGTTCACATCGCCGAAGCCTCCGCCGGAGGCCTTCGCCTCGTTGTGCCAGGTGATGCGATAGAGGTTGATCGGGTCGAGATCCCACAGGCCCACGTCGGCAAGGCGTTCCTTGACCTCGTCGGGGATGAGGCTCGGGTCCCGCATCTGCTTGAAGGTGGGAATCTTGAAGTCGCGTTCTTTGGCCCGCTTGACGGCGGACGCGAGAACAGATTCGTTGACGGTGAGGTCGATCATGACCGATGGTCCTTTCAGTTGTTGAGTGCTGCCCGGAGCGAATCCAGGTTGGGGTCGATCCGCATCGGGGTGGTTCCCACGGCCGCGACCGCTTTCAGTGCTGAGGCGACGTCCTTGAGTCCGCTTCCGGTCGCGAGCAAGACGACGGTGTCGTCCGACCCAACCAGACCCTTTTCCACGGCGGTGACGAGGCCGGCGTACGGGGTGGCTCCCGCCGGTTCGGCGAAAACACCCGACCCGCGTGCCAGCGTGGGGATGGCGGCGAGAATCTCGTCGTCCGACACGCGAAGGTAGGTCCCTCCGGTCTCGGTGACGGCGGCCATCGCTTTGATCCGGTCGCGGGGCAGATCAGCGCTGATCGAGTCGGCCACCGTATCTGCAGCGATCGGCGGCTTCGTCAGCACGTCCTCGCCGTTCTCGAATGCCTGAACCAGATAGTCGCTGCCGGCAGACTGGATGCCGAAGATGCGCGGCATCTTGTCGATCCATCCGAGGGCGAACGCGTCCTTCATGGCTTTGTGGACGCCGCCGATGATGGATCCGTCTCCAACGCTCACGAAGATGGCGTCGGGCGCTTCCCATCCGAGGTCTTCGAGGATCTCGAGACCGGCGGTCTTCTTGCCTTCGGTCATGAACGGGTTGTATCCGGTGTTGCGGTTGTACCAGCCGTACGCGGCCGATGCCTCCATGCAGAGGTCGAATGCATCTCCGTAGTTCCCGTTGACGAGCGCCACGGTGGATCCGTATGCGAGCAGCTGCGCGATCTTGGCTTCCGGGGCGGAAGCGGGCACGAAGATGACATTCTTCTGCCCGACGCTGGCGGAGATCCCGGAGAGCGCCGCGGCGGCGTTCCCTGTGGAAGCCGTCGTGACGACCTCGGCTCCGCGTTCCTGCGCCTTCACGACGGCCATGGCCGACGCCCGATCCTTCAGTGACGCTGTGGGCTCACGCCCTTCGTCCTTCACCCACACCTTTGCGAGGCCGAGGTCGTCCGCAAGCGGTGCCGCGTCGTACATCGGTGTCCCACCGACGGTGAGCGGCGGAACCGCAGCATCGTCGGCGATCGGAAGGAGCGGGCGATACCGCCACATCGTCCTGTCCGGATTCGCGCCGATGCTCTCCTTGGTGAACGTCTCGCCGATGGCGTCGTAGTCGTATTGGACATCGAGGATTCCCTCGTTGCCGTGGTCGGGGCAGACGTACCCGGCGAAGTCCGCCGGGTACGTCTTGCCGCAGATCACACAGGTGAGTCCGACGACATTCGTCATTGAACGATCCTGGTACCGGTCTCCCCGTCCATGGCGCGTTCGAGGTTCTGAGGATTCGTGATGAGCGCCTCTTTGCCTCCGGCCTCCATGAACTGGACGACGGCACGCATCTTCGGCGCCATCGAGCCTTCGGCGAAGTGTCCGCCTTCGGCGAGCCGTTCCTTCACCTCGGCCAGCGTGAACTGATCGACCCAGGTCTGCTCCGGTGTTCCGAAATTGAGCGCGACCTTCTCAACGGCCGTGGAGATCAACAGAAGGTCGGCATCGACCTGACTGGCGAGGAGCGCCGATGCCAGGTCCTTGTCGATCACCGCAGCGATCCCTTCGAGGTCGCCTTTCTCGTTCTCGACGACCGGGATACCCCCACCGCCGACGGCGATGGTCGCAACACCTGCATCGAGCAGGTCCTTGATCACCTCGAGTTCAACGATGCGCTTGGGCTGTGGGGAGGCGACGACACGGCGCCAGCCGCGTCCTGCGTCTTCCTTGACATCCCAGCCTTCTTCATCACGCCGGCGAATCGCCTCGGCTTCGTCCATGAATGAGCCGATCGGCTTCGCCGGGTTCTGGAACGCCGGGTCGTTGCGATCGACCTCGACCTGGGTGACGACCGTCGCAACGCTCTTGTTGATGCCGCGTTGACGGAAGTCGTTGGCCAGGTTCTGCTGGAGCATGTATCCGATGGCGCCCTGCGTGTCGGCACCGCAGTAGTCGAGCGGGATCTCGTGGAGTTCGCTGCTCGCAAGCTCCGATCGACGAAGGATGAACCCGACCTGCGGGCCGTTGCCGTGCGAGATCGCGACGTCCCAGCCCTTCTCGATGAGACCGGCGATGTGATCGTCGGTCTCACCTGCGGCTCCGTACTGATCCTGCACCGACCTGTGCTCGGCGTCGGGAATCAGGGAATTGCCGCCGATGGCAATAACGAGCCTCGGCATCATTCCCACACTCCGAGAACGGACGAGAGGAGGGACATGCGCATGACGACGCCGTTGTATGCCTCTTGCCAGTAGCGGGCGTGCTTCGAGTCGTCGACCTCAGGAAGGAGTTCGTCGCGACGCGGAAGCGAGTGGAGGATGATGGAGCTGCCCTTGGCCCGCTTCATGACCTCCGAGGTCACCTGGTAGTTGGGTGAGGTGTGTGCGTACACCTCCTGCTTTTCCTGGCGGGCCTGGGTGTAGTCGGGCTGAACGACCGGCTCCATGTAGATGACGTCGACTTCGTCGATCACCTCGTCGATGTGCTCGACGATGCGGTAGTTCGTGCCCTTCTCATCCAGCTCAGCGAGGAACTCAGGGAGCGGCGACATCTCTTCGGGGGCCAGAATGATCATCTCGGTGTCGAACTGCGAGAGCGCATACCCGAGGGAGTGCATGGTCCGCATGCGGTGGTCGCCGACCGCGAGAATCGACTTGCCGTCGACCGAACCCATCTCCTTCTGGATGGTGTAGAGGTCGGTGAGGATCTGGGTCGGGTGCTCGCCCCAACCGTCGCCACCGTTGATGACGGGGATCGAAGCCCACTTGGCGGCCTCATGCGGTGCGCCCTGCTCGAAGTGACGCATGACGATCACGTCGCCGTAGTACTCGAGCATGTGGACGGTGTCCTTGATGGACTCCTGATAGAAGTCGCCCGCCCGGGTCATCTTCGCATCGGAGAAGCCTGTGACATGCCCGCCGAGGCGATGCATGGCAGCCTCGTGGGCGAGACGGGTGCGGGTGGACGGCTGGTAGAACGCGGTCACCAGCGTCTTGTGGGCGAGAAGATCGGTGTTCCGACGCTCCCGGGCGATCGGCTCGAGCCGATCGGCGATCTCGAAGAGGTGGAAGAATTCATTCCGCTCGAAGTCCTTGAGCGAAAGAATGTCGCGTCCGGCGAAACTACGCATGCGTGCCCTCCTTCGGGCTGGCTTGTTGGATTGGTCATACCATAGTACGATATGATGACCGTACGCCAGTCAGAATCCTCGAAATGATCACACGCAACCCATCGCTCACCGATCAGGTGAAGACGCACATCAAGGAACGGATCGTCAACGACGAGTTCGATGATGGGCGCATCCCGCCGGAGGCTGACCTCGCCACCGATCTTGGCGTCAGCCGGACCACGGTGCGCGACGCCCTCACCCGCCTTGAACAGGAGGGGGCCATCTACCGACGCCAGGGCTCGGGAACCTTCGTCAACGAACCGGGCCTCCAGATCCAGTCCCGTCTCGAGGACATCTGGTCCTACGAACAGGTCCTCGAGGACCACGGCTACCAGCCGTCCGTACGTGTGATCTCGGCGGTCGAAGGCCCGGCCTGTGAAGAGACCGCCGAAGCGCTCGGCATCGAACCGGGCGATGCGGTCCTGACGATCGAGAAGCTCTTCCTCGAAGACGAGACACCCGTCATGATGACGGTGAACCGCATCCCGATTGGGATCGTCAGCGATGCGGAGTACGAGGCCGATGAGGCGACACCGGTCTACGAGTTCCTCGAGAATCACTGCGATCGCACCCTCGGGTACTACCTCTCAGAGATCATTCCCGTAGCCCTCGATGCCGCAACGGCCGAGAGACTCGGGGTTGAACCGGGTACGGTGGCCATCTCATTCGACGAGATCGGCTACGACCAGAACAATGAGCCGGTCGTGAAGGCGACGTCGTACTTCCGCGACGACCTCCTTCGCTTCCGACTCATCCGCAGGAGAAGCGGGGCGTGACCCCGCACGGAACGATCCACGAGCTGCAAAGGAGCAGTTGATGCAAACCCATCTGCACGGTCGCGACATGATCACGACGCAAGAATGGACGAAGGACGAACTCGATACCGTGATCGACATTGCGCTCGACCTGAAGCGGCGGCGGGCCCTCGGTGAGAACCACGCCCTGCTGCGCGACAAGGTGCTCGCCATGCTGTTCTTCTTCTCCAGCACCCGCACCCGTGCGAGCTTCGAGGCCGGAATGGCCCAGCTCGGCGGTCACGCGATGTTCCTCGATTCGACCGCGACGCAGATCGGCCACGGCGACACGTGGCGTGAGATCGGTGAGATCCTCGGCCGTTACAACGACGGCATCGCCATCCGCCAGGTCGACTGGGGCATCGGCAACGAGTACATCCGTGCGGTGGCAGACGCCAGCCGGACGCCGGTCCTCAACATGCAGTGCGACTGGTACCACCCGTTCCAGGCTCTCGCCGACCTGCTGACGATCATCGAGCAGAAGGGCGACCCCCGCAAGCTCACCGTCAACGTGTCGTACGCCTTCGCCGACAGTTATCAGAAGCCCATCTCGGTCCCGCAGAGCGAGATCCTGCTCCTCACGCGCTACGGCGCCAACGTGCGTTTGACCCGTCCGCCGGAGTTCAAGCTCATGCCGGAGGTCGTCGACCAGGCCAGGGACAACGCCAAGAAGTTCCACGGCTCCTTCGAAATCGTCGAAGACTTCGACGAGGGCATGAAGGGCGCGGACGTGGTCTACGCCAAGAGCTGGGGCTCGATGCTGACGACGTCGGATCTCGACGAGTCTGCAGAGATCAGCAAGAAGTACACCGACTGGATCACGGACGAGCGTCGCATCGCCCTCGCCGACGAGGATGCCATCTACATGCACCCGCTCCCGGCAGACCGCAACGTCGAAGTCACCGACGGCGTCATCGACGGGCCGCACAGCCGCGTGTTCGACCAGGCGGAGAATCGGCTTCACGTGCAGAAGGCGGTGATGGCGCTCACCATGTGAGCGCTATTGTCTGTGCGTTGACCGGCACCACGAAAGGATGCAAGAGGTGCAACAGCAATCCGTAGCGGAGTTCATGGACCACGTGGTCGCGAAGTCTGCTTCCCAGTTCGAGTTCCATCAGGCAGTTCGCGAAGTCATCGAGTCGGTTTGGCCCGTCTTCGATCGACATCCGGAGTGGCTCGAAGCCCGTATCCCCCACCGCATGGTGGAAGCCGAACGGATCATCATCTTCCGGGTCCCCTGGATCGATGACTCCGGCCAAGTGCAAGTGAACCGCGGATTCCGCGTCGAGATGAACAGCGCCATCGGCCCCTACAAGGGCGGCTTGCGCTTCCATCCTTCCGTGAATCTCGGGATTCTCAAGTTCCTGGCGTTCGAGCAAACGTTCAAGAACGCGCTCACCACGCTGCCGATGGGCGGCGGCAAGGGCGGGTCTGATTTCGATCCGAAGGGCAAGAGCGACAGCGAGGTGATGCGCTTCACGCAGGCGTTCATGAGCGAGTTGTTCCGGCACATCGGACCGCACACGGATGTGCCGGCAGGCGACATCGGCGTCGGCGGCCGTGAGATCGGGTACATGTTCGGCCAGTACAAGAAACTCGCCAACGAGTTCTCCGGGATCCTCACGGGGAAGGGAACGAACTGGGGCGGGAGCCTCATCCGCCCCGAGTCCACCGGGTACGGAACCGTGTACTTCGCCGAGGAGATGCTCCGTGCTCAGGGCGACAGCATCCACGGCAAGACGGTCCTCATCTCCGGTTCGGGGAACGTGGCCCAATACGCAGTGGAGAACGCCAACCGTCTCGGCGCCAAGGCCGTGACCCTCTCGGACTCCTCCGGATTCATCTACGACCCGGACGGTATCGACGCCGAGAAGCTGGCGTGGGTGATGGATCTGAAGAACGTTCGCCGTGGACGCATTCGCGAGTACGCCGAGCAGTTCGGTGTCGACTACTACGAGGGCCAGCGCCCTTGGGGCGTCGAGGGCGCAGAGGTTGCGCTCCCGTGTGCCACGCAGAACGAACTGGATCTCGAGGACGCGAAGCAGCTCGTCGCCCACGGCGTGCGAGTCGTGGCCGAGGGGGCCAACATGCCCACCGAGCCGGATGCCGTCCATCTGTTCATCAACAGCGGTGTGCTCTTCGGGCCGGGCAAGGCGGCAAACGCCGGTGGTGTCGCTACCAGCGGCCTCGAGATGGCTCAGAATGCCGGATTCACGAGCTGGACCCGTGAAGAGGTCGACGCCAAGCTTCTGGGAATCATGACGGACATCCACCGGTCGGCTCGCGAGGCCGCAACCGAGTACGGAGATCCGAACAACTACGTCGTCGGAGCCAACATCGCAGGCTTTGTCAAAGTCGCGAGTGCGATGATGGACCAGGGCGTCGTCTGAGGAGGACTGATATGAGAAAAGTCGTCGGCTACTTCGAAGGTACCGACTCGACGCTGTTGACGGACCTCGTATGTGATGGCTTCGACACCGTTCCGATTTCGAACGGTTTCGACAACCACGGCATGCACGTGAGGATCATCAACAACGAGAACCGGGTCGATGCATTGATCGGGTACGTCCACAAGGTATACGCAGCAGAGGACGGCGTTGCGTCGGGCGGTGTCACCTACCAGGACATCTTCCACGTCGTGAGCACGTTCAGCATTCCGTTGCTGTTGGAAGTCGAGGACGCACTTCAGGAGAAGGCGCGTGCCCTGTTCACCGACGTTCCGGACGTCGTGGAGTTCGTGGATCCCAAACAGATGTTCCCGAAGATCAAGAGCATCCTCAAAGACAACTAGCGGGAGGGGCGGCGCTTTCGGAGAACCGGAGGCGCCGCCCAAGCCCATTCATCGACCGGTCACGATCGCCACGGTGCGATTTCGTGTGACGACACCGACCGGCATCCCGGATGGTGCGCCGCACCCACCCCAACCAGGAAGGACACAACCACCATGCGTATCGCCAACAGGATCGCCAACCTCGGCACGGAGACCGCATTCGCCGTCTCGGGGGAAGCCGCCGCTTTCGCTGCGCAGGGGAACCGGGTCTACCCGTTCCACCTCGGCGACATCAACCTGCCGACACCGTCCACGGTGGTCGAAGGAGCGGAGCAGGCCATCGCAGACGGCAAGACCGGTTACTGCCCCAACGCCGGCATCCCCCAGTTGCGGGAGGCGCTAGCGGCCGACGTCGCTGCGTCCCACAACACGGACTACACGGCCGAGAACGTCGTGATCCAGCCGGGTGGCAAGCCCACCATCGGTAAGTTCATCCTCACACTGATGAACCCCGGCGATGAGGTGCTCTACCCGAACCCCGGCTACCCGATCTACGAATCACAGATCGAGTTCAACGGCGGCAAAGCCGTCCCCTACGGCTACACCGAGGGAGAGGACAACTTCCTCCTCGACTTCGATTCGATCGAACGGGGCATCACCGACAAGACGAAGCTCTTGATCCTCAACGATCTCCAGAACCCGATGGGTGCGGAGTGTTCCATCGAGGAGCATGAGCGTCTCGCCGAACTCGTCCGCAAGCACAACCTGTACGTCCTCGCCGACGAGGCCTACTTCGACATGCGGTACTCGGGAAAGAGCACCTCGTTCGTCGAGCAGCCCGGCATGGCCGAGCGCACCGTCGTCCTCTACACGTTCTCGAAGAAGTTCGCGATGACCGGTTGGCGGCTCGGAGCGAGCATCGGCCCGAAGGAGATCGTCGACGTGATCGCCAAGATCAACACGAACGACGAATCCTGCTCGAACCATTTCATCCAGTATGGCGCCCTCGCAGGCCTCCAGGGTGACCAGAGCGAGGTGCAGGCGATCCTCGACACGCTCGAGACCCGCAGGGACGTGACGGCCGCAGGGTTGAACGCGATCGACGGCATCCACAGCTTCGTGCCGAACGCCACGTTCTACCTGTTCCCGAACGTGACGGAACTCGCCGAACGCAAGGGCCTGACCGACTACGAGGAGTTCCGTCGTGCGGCGCTGCACGCCACCGGCGTGTCGTTCACGAACCGCCTACACTTCGGTCGCCCGCTGCCGGGCGAACAGAACAAGTACATCCGCTTCGCCTACTCAGGCATCAACACGGACGATATCCAGGAAGGCCTCGCCCTCCTGAAGGATTGGGCAGAGGCGTAGTCCTTCGCCGTCATCCGTAGCCGAATGGGCCGTACCGGGGATCGAACCGGTGCGGCCCATTCGCGTTTTCTGTCCTGAGGACCGGCACAGTCCGTGCGATGCAAGTCGGAAGATTCTGGAGGATGGACCCCATGGAGCCAGCTTCCATCGAGACGTGCCCCGCCATACGCCGGTGCTATTGGAGAGTCTCGGCGAACGTCGAAACCGGGGTCCTGACCGTCGAGGTGGAGCAGCCGTCGGAGGGGATCCACACCCGATCCTGGCGTCTCGACGACATCCCATCCGACGGAGTTGTACTCGAAGGTCCCTGGGGAGGCCCCTATGACCGTGAAGCCAGAGATACGATCGACAACGATATCTATCGGATGACCTGCTGGTCCAGCAATAACCGGTAGACGCTCACTCCAAACGCGACAGTCTTCCCCTCCGCCGAGCCCCACTCCACGGTCTCTCCGAAGCACCGGCCCGGCTCCCATTCTCCCCCCACATCGGGTCCTGAATCCGCCGACTCTCAGGTAGGAGAATCGCTCGCCCCCTCCGAACCATGTCTCCCCGGGAGCGGAGCGGGCCCACCGGGAAGCCCCCCTGCGTCGTCGCTTCGCTCCTCCGCGTCCCCCCGCCGTGCCGTCGGGGGGACAGGTGAAGGGGACGACAGCTGAGATGGAAGACACTCCCAACGGCCTTTCTCCATTCTCCCCCACCGCCGAGGTGGGGGAGATGCCCGGAGGGCAGAGGGGGCCACTCGGAGGCAGCAGGGCCATACGGAGAACGGATGGGGCTACGGGTCCGTCGGGACGCCCCCGCTGCGATCGAGCAACAACTCGACCGCGTCTCCCCCACTCGCGTGGTGGCGACGAAGAACCGTCCGCCCGTCTACCAGCGGCAAGCCATGGGTTGACGCTACCCGGCGGCTTTCATCGCCGCCAGGTAGGCCTTGATCTGCTTGATCTGGCCTTCGCCGTCGAGACCGGCTTCGTGGACGACCATATCGCCGACACCCGACCCGAGGTAGTGACCCTTCTCGAAGGGATACATCGTGTGGGTGCGGCCGAGGTCGCTGCGAATCCAGCGGTACATCGTCGGCAGCGTGAACCCGGTGATTCCCATCGCTCGCTGCGCCGCCGCCTCCGGGAAGATCGCCCGCTGCTCTTCGACCGAGAAGCGGTTGAACAGCTCCGCCGAAGTGACGAGATAGACA
>JANTHO010000044.1 GCA_024762335.1 Acidimicrobiia bacterium
GGAACCACCAACTCCGTCATCTCGACCCTCGAAGGTGGAGAACCGAAGATCATCAGCAATGCAGAAGGACATCGCACGACCCCCTCGGTCGTCGCGTTCGCCAAGAACGGCGAAGTCCTCGTCGGGGACCAGGCGAAACGCCAGGCCATCACGAACCCGGATCGCACCGTCCGCTCGGTCAAGCGCCACATGGGCACCGACTGGTCGATCGAGATCGACGGGAAGTCGTACGCCAGCCAGGAGATCGCTGCTCGCATCCTCATGAAACTCAAGAGGGATGCTGAGGCGTTCCTCGGTGAAGACGTCACAGAGGCGGTGATCACGGTCCCGGCGTATTTCGGTGATGCCCAGCGTCAGGCGACGAAGGAAGCCGGACAGATCGCGGGTCTCGAGGTTCTCCGCATCATCAACGAGCCGACGGCGGCGGCGCTCGCCTACGGTCTCGACAAGGGTGACGAGGATCATCTCATCCTCGTGTACGACCTCGGCGGAGGCACGTTCGACGTTTCCGTGCTCGAGATCGGCGAGGGCGTATTCGAGGTCAAGTCGACCCACGGCGACACCAAACTCGGCGGCGACGACTGGGACGAGCGAATCATCCAATGGCTCGTCGACGGTTTCAAGAACGACAACGGCGTCGACCTGTCGACCGATGCGATGGCAATGACGCGCCTCAAAGAAGCAGCGGAGAAGGCCAAGATCGAACTATCTTCGGTCATGGAGACCGAGATCAACCTGCCGTTCATCACCGCGACGAACGAAGGGCCGATCCATCTCCTCCGGAAGCTCACCCGCTCCGAGTTCGAGAAGATGACCGAGGATCTGGTCCAGCGGACCAAGATGCCGTTCAACGAGGCTCTCAAGGATGCTGGTGTCACGATGGACGACATCGACCACGTCATCCTGGTCGGTGGATCGACCCGGATGCCGGCCGTGCAGACCCTCGTCACCGAACTCGCGGGCAAGGAGCCCCACAAGGGCGTCAACCCCGATGAGGTGGTCGCAGACGGTGCGGCCCTCCAGGCGGGTGTCCTGAAGGGCGACGTGAAGGGGATTCTCCTCCTCGACGTCACGCCGCTCACGCTCGGCGTCGAGACTGAGGGCGGGGTGTCGACGAAGATGATCGAACGGAACACGACGATCCCAACCCGTCGCTCCGAGATCTTCACGACCGCCGCCGACAACCAGCCCGAGGTCGAAATCCACGTGCTCCAGGGTGAGCGGGCCATGGCGAGCGACAACAAGAGCCTCGGTCGCTTCAAGCTGCCCGGGATCGCCCCGGCACCGCGCGGCGTCCCTCAGATCGAAGTGACGTTCGACATCGACGCCAACGGCATCGTGTCGGTCTCCGCGAAGGACCTCGGCACGGGCAAGACCCAGCAGGTCACGATCACGGGCGGCACGGCCCTCTCTGATGACGACATCGACCGGATGGTCAAGGACGCCGAGGCGCACGCGAACGAAGACCTGAAGAAGAAGGAAGCAGTCGAAGCCAGGAACCAGGCCGATCACACGGCGTATCAGATCGAGAAGCAGTTGGCCGAGCACGGCGACAAGCTGACCGCCGACGAGCGCAAACCGCTCGACGACAAGTTGGCCGAGTTGAAGAAACTCATTGCCGATGAGAGCGCTGACACCGAGGCATTGAAGAATGCTTCGAACGACCTGCTCACCGCTTCGCAGATCCTCGGACAGAAGATCTACGAGGCATCGGCCGCCGAAGCCGCCGCGGAGGACAACACCGCAGAGGCCACACCGAGCGATGACGAAGTCGTCGAAGCCGAGGTGGTGGAGGACGATGACGAGTCCTGACACCACACCGGAAGTCACCGATGAGTCGCAGGCCGCATCCGTCGAGGATCTTGCGATCCTCGACGGGGAGGTCGGGCCGACGGCGCACGATCTCGGATTGGAACTCCCCGACGACCCGGACGAGGCCATCGCTCTTCTCCTTCGCGAGTTGAGCGAAGCCCGCCAGGAGGCCGGTGAGCATCTCGAGATGCTCCAGCGCGTCGCGGCGGACTTCGACAATTTCCGCAGGAGGGTCGAACGCGACCAGATCGAGAACGTGGAACGAGCGTCCCAGCGCGTCATCGAGCGGCTCCTGCCGACCCTCGACGCGTTCGACGCTGCTCTCAGCTTCGAGCCGCAGAGCCCTGCCGAAGAGAAGATCAGAGAGGGCATGGAGTCGACGCGTTCCCAACTGCTCGAAGCACTCGAGCGGGAGGGTTTCGAACCGATCCCTGCGGTCGGTGAACCCTTCGATCCGAAGGTTCACGAAGCGGTCTCCGGGCCCGGAGAGGGTGCCGGCGATGGCGATCTCATGGTCGGCGCCGAACTGCGCCGAGGATACATCATGCACGGCCGGGTGATTCGCCCGAGCCTCGTCACGGTTGAACATGCGTAAGGAATGGTTGGAGAAGGACTACTACGCCACGCTCGGCGTTTCCAAGGACGCCTCCGAGAAGGAGATCAAGAAGGCGTTCCGCAAACTCGCGCGCGAGTTCCATCCCGACAACAACCCGAACGACGCCGTCGCCGAGGCGCGATTCAAGGAGATCAACGAGGCCTACGAGATCCTCTCCGACCCCGAGGAGCGCAAGGAGTACGACCACGTCCGTGAAGTCGGATACTTCGTCGGCGACCCCGGCGGACACCAGCAGTACGTGCGTGTCGAGGATCTCTTCGGCGGTGCCGGTGCACCGGGGTCCGCGGCCGGCGGCGGATTCCAGGATCTCTTCGGTGGACTCGGCGACCTGTTCGGTCAGGGTTCCCGCCGTCAGCAACCGCGACCGCGGGCCGGGAGAGATCTCCAGACGGACCTGTCGCTCACGTTCCATGAGGCCCTTGCCGGCGTGACCAAGACCGTCAACGTGAACGGCAGGAAAGTCAAGGTGAAGGTACCGCAGGGCATCACCGACGGTGCGAAGGTGCGGGTCGCGGGCAAGGGCGAGCCAGGGACCAACGGCGGTCCGGCCGGTGATCTCTACGCACGGATCCACGTCTCCCCTCACCCGGTCTTCGGTCGCTCGGGGAAACGGGACCTGACACTTACGGTGCCCGTCACGTTCACCGAGGCCGCGCTCGGCGCCGTCGTCGAGGTTCCCACACTCGACGGGACCACGAAGATACGCATCCCGGCAGGGACCCAGAGCGGCACCACGATGCGCGTGCGAGGAAAGGGCGTCACGACACCCAAGGGAACCGGCGACCTACTCGTGACCATCCAGGTAACGGTGCCGAAGGACCTGTCACCGGAGCAGCGCGAGATGCTCGAAGCGTTCAAGGACGCACGTACCGACGACAACCCACGCGAACACCTGGGGGTATGAAGTGAACAGGCAGAACGACGCCGTCTACATCATCTCCGTCGCAGCGCAGAAATCGGGGATGCATCCCCAAACGCTGCGGATCTACGAACGTCGCGGCCTCATCGAGCCGTATCGGACCCCCGGCGGAACCCGTCGATACTCCGAGGCGGACATCGAACGCCTCCTCCTCATCCAGGAGTTGACGAACAGCGGAGTCAACCTCGAGGGAGTTCGTCGCATCCTGGCGCTCGAGAACGAGAACCGTCGCCTCCGGAAGCAGGTCGACCGACTGCGCCGCCTGCTCGAAGAATCTGATGCCCGCTTCTCGGGCGACGCGAGCCGCCAGGCCGTCATCAAGGTGGGGGTCGTGAGACGAAGGCACCTGCCGGATATTCTCCGCGACGATCCGTTCGAGTAGCGTCCCTCCTGACAAGGAGGTCTTGATGGCAATCGATGTCTCTCGTGCACGCGCACAGTTCCCGGCGCTGCAGCGCACCGTCGGCGGACGACCCGCTGCCTATCTCGACGGACCCGGCGGCACACAAGCCCCTGAGTCCGTCATCGATGCGATGGCCGGATACATGCGCGCCGGTGGCAGCAACCACGGCGGCCCGTTCGCCACCTCCCGTGAAACGGACGCGATCACCGAATCGGCCCGTTCGGCGATCGCCGATCTGTTCGGAGCGACAGCCGGCGAGATCGCGTTCGGCCAGAACATGACATCGCTCACCCTGTCGGTCAGCCGCGCTCTTGGAGCAACGTGGAAACCCGGTGACAACGTCGTCGTATCGCGCCTCGACCACGACGCCGACGTCTGGCCGTGGGTGATCGCCGCCCGCGACGCCGGAGCGGAGGTTCGATGGATCGACTTCGATCCGACGGACGGGTGCCGTCTCCGCACCGAAATGCTCGATGAACTCATCGATGATCGAACCCGACTCGTCGCCGTCACCCATGCCTCGAACGCCGTCGGGACGATTCCCGACGTGCGGGCCGTGATCGAAGCCGCCCACGCCGTCGGCGCGTTCACGTACGTCGACGCCGTCCACTACTCCCCCCACGGCCTCGTCGACGTGGTCGATCTCGACACCGACTTCCTCGTGGCCTCGGCATACAAGTTCTTCGGACCGCACACCGGCTGCCTCTACGGCAAGCGGGAGGTCCTGGAGACGGTCGACGCATACAAGATCCGGCCCGCGCCGGATGAGCCGCCTGACAAGTGGGAGACCGGAACTCAGAGCTTCGAGAGTCTCGCCGGTGTCGCCGCCGCCGTCGACTACATCGCCTCACTCGGCTCGGGCGAGACGAGGCGCGATCGGATTCGCACGGCCTTCACGGCCATCGGAGCCCACGAGCGAGAACTCGCACAGCGCTTCCTCGACGGCATTGCCGGCCTCCCCCACGTCACCCTATTCGGCCGGAACGTAGCTGACGGGCGAACCCCGACGTTCGCCATATCGATCGACGGCATCCACCCGGATACCGTCGCGGAGACGCTCGGCGATCAGGGGATTTTCGTCTGGTCCGGCGACTACTACGCCGTGGAGGTGATACGCCGTCTCGGTGTCGCCGACGAGGGAGGTCTGGTTCGTATCGGATTCGCTCACTACAACACACTCGATGAAGTCGACCGAGTCGTCGCGGCCCTCGCGGCGCTCTCCCTCTGAGCGCATGAAGAGATTCCCCGACGACTTCGTGTTCGGCGTCGCCGCCAGCGCCTATCAGATCGAAGGCGCTTGGGACGAGGACGGGAAAGGTGAATCGATCTGGGATCGATTCGTCGGCCAGCCCGGCAGGATCCTCGGCGGTGAGACCGGCAAGGTCGCGTGCGACCACTACCACCGCTACAAGGAGGACGTCGGTCTCATGGCCGCAGCCGGGATTCCCGCCTACAGCCTGACGACCGCATGGACACGGGTCCTTCCGAACGGGACAGGACCCATCGAACCTCGCGGCATCGCCTTCTACGATCGCCTCGTCGACGAACTTCTCGAGCACGAGATCACGCCGTACGTCACGCTCTACCACTGGGATCTCCCCCAGGCGCTACAGGATCGAGGGGGATGGGCCAATCGGGAAACCGTGGATGCTTTCGTTCGGTACGCCGAGATCATGAGCGCTGTCCTGGGTGACCGTGTCAAGCATTGGAAGACCCATAACGAACCCTGGGTCGCGGCGTTCGTCGGCCATCGCGACGGCGTGTTCGCTCCGGGTCATACAGACTTCGCGGAGGCCCTCGCGGTCGCCCACCACATCCTGCTGTCCCACGGTCGAGCCGTGCCCGTGATCCGCTCCAACGTTCCCGACGGCGAGGTCGGGATCGTCCTCGACTGCCGTCCGTCGACACCAGCAAGCGATGCTCCCGCCGACGTCGCCGCACAGCGGCACTTCGACGGCTTCCGAAACCGCTGGTTCTTCGATCCGATCTTCGGAAAGGGATACCCGGAAGACATGGTCGACGCGTACCGGGACCGCGGCCGGTTCGACACGGAAGTGCCACCGTTCGTTCGTCCCGGTGATCTCGACGAGATCGCCGCTCCGATCGACTTCATCGGCGTCAACTACTACACGGCGCTCGACGTCGCCGCCGGCGCCGACGAGACGGAGGACACCGGCGTCCCTCCGGGACAGAATCCACCGGACGGCTACACCGAGATGGGATGGCCGATCGTGCCGGAGGCACTCACCGGTTTCCTGAAACGCCTCCACGACGACTACGGCGCCGCCGACATCCGGGTCACAGAGAACGGAGCCTCATACTCGGACGGGCCCGGTCCCGACGGCCGGATCCAAGACCATCGCCGCATCGACTATCTCCACAAGCACCTCAATGCGGTCGCCGAAGCCATCGAGTTCGGTGTACCTGTGACCGGCTATTTCGTGTGGTCGATCCTCGACAATTTTGAATGGGCGCTCGGCTATTCGCAGCGCTTCGGCCTCGTCTGGGTCAACCACGAGACCGGCGAGCGCATCCCGAAGGACAGCCTCGCCTGGTACTCCAGCGTGATCGCCGAACGCCGCATCGGGTGATTCCCGTATTGCCGGAACGCCTTCCGGGGCGGATAATCGAAGGTGGGTTGATAGGCCCTGTGTGCTCACAGGAGGTGTGCGATGAAGGAACTTCTTTCAACTCTCGCCGCCGTTGCGATCCTCGCTGCATCGTGCACGACGGCATCGCAGGAACCGGTCACGACTACTACGGTCGCAACAACGACCACGGCCGTGCCGTCCACGACGGAGCAGGTCACGGTCACGACGTCAACGACCACATCAACGACGACGACCACCGAGCCACCGACCGTCATCGACGAACCGGCGACGGCGTTCGGTGCGACGCTCGCCGAGGTGCCGCTCATCACCGACGGGACCTATCCCGGGCCGACGTGGCCGCGATCGCTCAGCGGCGTTTCGTTTGCCGACGCAGTACCGGAAGCACTCCGGGACGACCTCGTCGCCGACGGGTTCGTCGTCGAACCGAACAGTGACACGTATCCGTCGGACTTCGGCCTCGAAGCGCTCGCTATGGGGGGCCAATTCGCCTCTGTCTACGAACGTCTCAGCCCATACGGGAGCGGCGAGCGAGCCGTATTCGTTACCACCGATGCTGCCTACCACCACTGGCATCTCGTATTCGACGCGATCCTGCGAGACACGGAAGAGCGTCGACTCCTCCCGGTCCTCGAGGAGTTGGTGGGCGACCTGCTGAAGGCGAGCCGCGAGCAGACGGCTTCGATGAGCGGAACGGCCATGGAGGAAGCGGCCCGGCGGGCCGAAGATCACCTCTCCGCCGTCGCGACCGTGCTCGGTCTCGACGCCGGTTCCCTCTCCGACCTGGCAAGAGCCGAAGTCGCCCTCGTCGAAGAGCACAGCCGGGCAACGTTCCCACCGACCATCGTCGGTAAGGTCGTTGGATCGTGCCGGGAGGGCATGTGGGCCGAACCGGCTTGTGTGGACTACACGCTCATGAAACCGCGCGGGCACTACACGCGATCGGAGGATCTCACCCGCTACTTCAAAGCCATGTCGATGCTCGGCAACACCGGCTTCTCCCTCACCGACCCCGATGTGCTGCGCGTCGGTCTCCTCATCTCACGGCTCGTCGTCACCGATCCCGATCGGGCTGCCGCGTGGGCCACGATCTACGACCCCACCGCGTTCCTCGTCGGCACGGCGGACGACTACACCCCCTTCGAAGCAGCCGAGGCCACCGCCACAATCCTGCCGGATGGAATCGCCGATCCTGCGCCGTTGACGGACGATGCCACGGTCCTCGACGTCGGCAGAGCCGTGCTCGACATGCGCCCGGTCCTCATCGACCCGGGACGAGCGTCGTTGCGCACGATGGGCTCCCGGTTCGTGCTCGACTCCTGGATCTACGATCAACTCACGGATCCCAACGTTTCGGGACGGACCGTTCCGAGTCCCCTCGACCTCGCGTCGGTGATGGGTAGCTCCACCGCGACGGCCGTCCAGTCCACAGCCGGCGAAACCGAAGCCTTCCCCGACTACGATCCGAGGGTCGCCGAGCTCGGCGAGTCGACGCAAGCCCGAACCGTGGACGACTGGGGTCGCACCGTCTACGACGCGTGGCTCTACGCCCTCGAACCGCAGTGGGCCGACCGCTACGACCCCGCCTATCCCCCGTTCATGCGCGGCGACGCCTGGGATGCGAAGTCGCTCACAACCGGTTTCGGTTCGTACACCGAACTGAAGCACGACACGATCCTCTATGCGAAGGAGAGCATGGCGGAGGGCGAGGGTCCCGAGCCGAAACCGACGCGACATTGGGTCGAACCGGATCCGGTGTCGTTCGGACGCTTGGCCGCGGTCACCTCGATGCTGCGCGACGGTCTCATCGATGCAGGCCTCATGCTCGGTGACGACTACGACGCGGAGACTGGCGACCCCTACAACGATGACGAGCGGACACGCTGGCTCGCCGACAGACTCATCGACATGTTCGAGCGGTTCGACCTCATCGCACGCGACGAACTCGCTGATCAGCCGATCGGTGACGACGACAACCAATGGCTCGCCGGCATCGGAGGCGATTTCGAGAGGATCCTCGACACCGCCGCAACCGGGGAGGGATTCGATCCGGCGCCGCTCATCGCCGACATCTTCACCGACCCGTTCGCATCCCGCGGCGGCTCCTACCTCGAGATTGCAACCGGTCCTCCGGACCTGATCCACGTCCTTGTTCCCGACGATCGCGGCGGATTCGAAGTCGCCACCGGCGCCGTCTACTCCTACTACGAGTTCTGGAACGACGAACGCTTGACCGACGAAGAATGGTGGGACCGCATCATCGCAGGCGACCTCCCCGACCGACCGTCATGGTGGACCGACGAGCTCGGCTGATCGTCGGCGCCGCCCTGGCGCTCACCCTCCTCGCTGCGTGCGGGGCGGAACCGTTCGTGGATGCCGCCGCCGGCGCCACGACCCGCCAAACCGCGACGATCCTGCTGGCCGGCGACGCGATGCTCGGACGCAGCGTCGCCCCGATCATCGCCGCCGACCCCGACGGGATCTTCGCCGACGTTCGCCGGGAGATCCGACTCGCCGATATCGCGGCGGTGAACGTCGAATCCCCGCTCACGCTGCGGCCCCACGTCTCACCCAACCCGTATGCCCTCGAAGCAGACCCCCAGAGCGCGGTCCTGCTCGCGAACGCCGGCTTCGATATAGCCGGAATCGCCAACAACCACGCGGGAGACGCCGGACGGGCATCGGTGCTCGACTCGCTCGCCGCCGTCACCGCGGCTGGGATGCAACTCGTGGGTGGTGGACCCGACCTCGCGACAGCCTGGACCCCGGTCGTCGTAGAGGTCGGCGACCTCAACGTGGCGTTCCTCGCCGTCGATGGATCGCAGCAAGGCCGTGGGGCGACCCTCGACGAGCCCGGCATCGCGTCGTGGAATCCCGATCGTGCCCGCACCGCGATCGCAGCGGCCCGTCGGGACGCCGACGTCGTGGTCGTCGGACTCCACGGCGGCGTCGAGTACAGGACACGCCCGGATCCGCTGCTCACCCCGCTCGCCGAGCAGATCGCCGGAGCTGGAGCCGACGTCGTCTGGGGGCACGGTCCGCACGTCGAACAGCCGATCACCGTCATCGACCCGGACGGGGACGGTCGCCCGACGATCGTTGCAACATCGCTCGGAAACTTCCTCTTCGACCAGCACCGGCCCGGCACCGACACGGGGATCCTCCTCGAAGTGCTCGTCGACCGTGACGGCCTCGTCGCCCACCGGGTTGCCGACGCGAACCATCGAGACCTTCGCGTTCACTTCGACGGATGGCGCCCACCGGCCGGCAACGCGACACTCGTTGCCGGAGGCGCATGGGCACTGGACCGCGCCATCAGCACCGTGGACACGTCGATTCGCCTGTCCGAATTCTCGGAGGGCATCGTTGTCGACGCGTCGGCGGGCGATCTCGACGGTGACGGCTCGGAGGAGCTCCTCGTCTCCTACCGCCATCCGGTACGCGACAAGCCGGGTGAGCCCGGCCCGCCGCCCCCGGTCGACACTACCGGCATGTCGGCCCACATCGGCGTCATCGAACGCGACGGAACCCCGGTTTGGCTCTCACGCCGACCGCCCCACCCGGTCGCGCGGGTCGCCACGTGCGACGGCACCGCTGCGTTCGCGTACTCGACGCTCAACGACGACTGGATCATCGCAACTGCGCTCGGCACCTGGGGCGGCTTCGGGTTCGTGCTCGAGGATGAACTCCCCGGACCCGGCACAGTGGGGTGTTCTGATGTGAACGGGGACGGTCTCCTCGACCCGGTCGTTCTGGGACGCGACGCCGGGAGTCCGTGAAGGCTCCATATCATCACGGAATCAATCGAGACGACCGAGGTTCACCATTCCATGGACACACAGGCACTCCTCGAGCATCGCGCAGCGAAAAGCGACTTCTTCCGAAATAGCCCGCAGTCGCCGGTTCCACCCGATCGCCGGGCGTCGTTCCCCGGGTTGAGCTTCTACGAACCCGACCCGGATCTCGTCTTCACCGTCCCGGTCGACGTCATCGAACCGGAACCCGTCACCGTCGGAACGACGACCGGTGAAGAGCGGATCTACCACAAGATCGGAACGGTCACCATTCCGATCGAAGGCACCGACGTGACATTGGCGCTCTACTCGACCGGCCACCCAGGGTTGTTCCTGCCCTTCCGTGACGCCACATCCGGCAAGGAGACCTACGGGGCCGGGCGCTATCTCGACGTCGAACCGAACGGGGACGGCACCGTCACCATCGACTTCAACGACGCATACGCGCCGTTCTGCGCATACAGCGACGCCTACTCGTGTGCATTGCCTCCGTACGAGAACTGGCTGGAGGTGCCGATCAGGGCCGGTGAGCGCAACCCCGTCGACTGAGCCGATACGCTGGGGCCCATGCGCACCCTGATCACGATTCGCGAACCCGGAAACGACCCATTCCCGCTCGTCGTCGACGGCGCGCACTTCGCCGATCCCGATGACGGACCGATCGACCGAGAGATCAACACCGGGCATCTCTACGCTGTCGCGGGTCTCGCCGACTGCCACGCCCACCTGGGACTCCGAGCCGTCGGTGAGATGGTCCGCATCACGGATGACGAGATCCGGGCCAACGCCGTCGCCAACGCCTGGATGCAGGTCGAAGGCGGCGTGCTCGTCATCGCCGACAAGGGCTCATCGAGCGATGTCTCGCTCGAAATCCTCGACGCCCCACCGTCCGAGCGGCCGGAGATCCAGATGGCCGGAACGATCATCGCTCCCCCCGGCGGCTACTACCCGGGCTACGGCCATGAAGTCGATGAGGCGGGGCTCGTCGATGCGGTCCGTGCCGCCGCCGGCACGCGAGCATCCTGGGTGAAGGTCATCGGTGATTGGCCGCGCAAGGGCAAGGGACCTCTCGCCAACTACGGCGAGGCGGCGCTCACCAAGGCGGTGGAGGTCGTCCACGCCGCCGGTAAACGCGTCGCAATCCACACGATGGCCCCACAGGGAATCGGCCCGGCCGTCACCGCCGGGGTCGACTCCATCGAACACGGCCTGTTCCTCTCCGGAGATGATCTGCCCGGTCTCGCCGACCGCGGCGGCGCATGGGTTCCAACGATCCTCGGAGCCGAGGCGATCATCGACTTCCTCGGAGCCGACAGTTCGGGCGGGCGACTCCTCGGCAACGGCGTGAAAAACGTTCGAGAGCTGCTGCCCGAGGCCGAGCGCCTCGGTGTCACGATCCTCGCAGGGACGGATCTCGCCGTGCCGCACGGGAAGGTCGCCCTCGAAGCCATCCGCCTCCACGAGCTCGGACTGAGTGCGCGGGGAGCGCTGCATGCCGTGACGACCGCGGCCCACGACTACCTCGGCATCGACTACGGCTTTTCACCGGGGAAGCCGGCGAACGCCGTGTTCGTCGATGCAGATCCGCGAGACCACCTCCCGACGCTCCTCGACCCTCGAGTGATCATCCGTGCGGGACGGATCATGACCTATTGACATATATATGTCAATACCATATGCTTTGACATATGAGAACGACGATCCGGATGGATGATGATCTCCTGAACGCGATCAAGGCAGAGGCGGCCGTGTCCGGCGAGACCCTGACCGCATTCATCGAGGAAGCCGTACGTCGGCAGCTTGCTGCACGCCAAGCGTTCACAAGAACCACAAACCCCGACCTTCCCGTCTTCGCAGGCGACGGGTTGCTCCCGGGGGTCGATCTGGACGACTCGGCCGCCCTCCGCGACCTGATGGAGGGCCGGTGAAGCTGTTCGACGTGAACGTGCTGGTCCACGCTCATCGAGCAGACTCGGCCCATCACGAACCATGTCGCGCCTACCTCGAGCAGACGTTGGACTCCCCGACGGCTTTCGGACTCACACCAATCGTTCTGAGCGGATTCCTTCGGATTGTCACCCACCCTCGCGTCTTCAAGACGCCGACTCCTCTGACCGACGCACTCGAGTTCATCGAGATCCTCCGCGCTCAACCTCAAGCCGAGGATGTTCGACCGGGGCCCCGACACTGGGACATCTTCACAACGCTCGCTGAAGAGATCTCTGCTCGAGGGAACCTCATTCCGGATGCGTACCTCGCGGCGATCGCCATTGAATCCGGCTCCGAGTGGGTTTCGACCGACGGTGACTTCGCTCGCTTCTCCGATCTCCGATGGATCGACCCACGAAACCCCTAGCAATTCACCCGACGATGTAGGTGCCGGTGCCGACGGCGATCAGCCTCCCGTCGTCGTTGTGAAACTCCATGCGGGTGACGGCCACTCGCGATCCGGTGCGCAGCACCACGGCCGAGGCGTCGAACCACTCGCCGACGCCCGGCCGGAGGTAGTCGACGCGCATGTCGATCGTCCCGATCTTCGAGAAGATGCGCGCCGCTTCTTCCTGCGTCTCCGGCAGGTCCCTCCCGACGACCCCCATCATCGCGGCGATCCCGCCGACGACGTCGAGCGTTGCCGAAATGACCCCGCCGTGGAGATAGCCGCGAGCGAAATTCCCGACGAGTTCGTCACGGTGATCGACGCGGATGTGGACGGTCTCATCATCGCCGATCCGGCACTCGCGGAGACCCAGCATCCTGTTGAATGGGATGAGGTTCTCGGCCACTTCGACGAGAGCGGCAAGCGTGTCGAAATCGGGCATGAGGTGAAGTCTACGACTCCCCGATTTGGCCCGATTCGAGATTGGGGCTTGTAATCCGATCGAATCTGTGTCATATTGGCGTTTCGAACGAGCCGGTTGGCGCTCGGGAACCCCTCCGTCGTTGAGAGCGTTGTTCCATGTACGAAGCCGATCAACCGGGAACCAAACGCTGCGGTTGAAGCGTCTAAGAACAGACGCTGGAGCCGATGGGGCCGAATCTCCAAGACCCGCAGCAGTCAAACGCGAATCTACAAGTGAAGGATTTCACAAACATGAAGACTGCAGAGAAAATGCGATGGGTCGGGCAACCGCTCGAGATGGGCGATAGCTTGACCCGGTACCTCCAGGAAATCTCCTACCACGAACTGCTCACCGCAGACGAAGAGGTCGAACTCGCCCAGGCCATCGAAGCCGGACGCGAAGCAGAAGAGCAGCTCGCAGCCGTTTCGGTACGGGGCGCCCAGAAGGTGCGTCTCGAGCGAACCGCCCGCAAGGGGCGCGAAGCCCGGGAACGGTTCACGCAGGCGAACCTCCGTCTCGTTGTGAGCCAGGCCAAGCGGTACCGCAGCCAGTTCGGCATCGAGTTCATCGACCTCATCCAGGAGGGCAACCTCGGACTCATCCGTGCCGTTGAAAAGTTCGACTGGCGCAAGGGTTTCAAGTTCTCCACCTACGCGACCTGGTGGATCCGCCAGTCGATGCAGCGGGCGGTCGCCGAGAAGTCGCGGACCGTGCGGCTCCCAAACTCGCTCCACGACACGCTGGTGACGCTCAACAGCACCCGCAACCGTCTCCTCTCGGAGCTCGGCCGCGAGCCGACGCCGGAAGAACTCTCCGACGAATCGGGGCTCTCGCTCAACGCCGTCGTCGAAGCACAGCTCGTCAACGACTCCGTTTCTCTCGAAGCACCCGTCGGTGAGGATGGTGCGGTCCTCGGGGACTTCGTCGCTCACCACGACGAGGAAGACCCGGTGCGTGAGACCGAGAAGGCAACCGCCATCGAGGCACTCCGCGATGCCATCAATCGCCTCCCGGAACGTGAGGCCTACATCCTCTCGATGCGGGTTGGTTTCGAAGACGGCCTTCCCCGCACCCATGAGGAGATCGGCGGGAACCTCGGCCTCGGTCCGACCCGGGTCCGCTCGATCGAGAAGCTCGCCCTCTCCAAGCTCCGTCACCCGGCGTTCGGGCTCCGGGAAGATGCAATGGACTTCTAGTCCGAACCATTCCGTCCAACATGAGGGCCGTCTCCACCGGGAGGCGGCCCTCGTCGATGGCGACTCCCGCCCGCGCACGCTCCGCCATGCGCGACAATGGGTCCCCAACCGACACGAAGGAGCAACCATGGCCGCGAAGCATCCCGGCGTCGTATACGGGCGCCGTGTCGCGATCGTCGACGGTCTCCGCACACCGTTCGCGAAGTCCGGAACAGTGTTCAAGGATCTCACCGCCCTCGATCTCGCATCCGGCGTCGTCAACGAGCTCCTCCAACGATCCGGAGTCTCCGGGAGCCGAGTCGATCAGGTTGTCTACGGCTCGGTCATCACCGATCCCCACGCACCGAACATCGCCCGCGAAATCGTCCTGGCGGGCGACTTCCCCCAGACGGTCGAGGCCTTCTCCGTGAGCCGGGCTTGCGCCACCTCAACCCAGTCCGTCGTTTCGGGAGCCCAATCGATTCTCCTCGGCGATGCCGACATCGTGATTGCGGGTGGCGCCGATTCACTTTCGAGACCACCGGTGCTCTACTCCGATCGTTTCGTCGACGTGCTCATGGACGCAAACGCGGCGAAAGACATCACGTCCAAAGTCAAGGCGTTCTCCGGTCTCCGCCCGAAGGATCTCGCCCCCAACCCGCCGGCGATCGCCGAGCGCTCGACCGGGCTCACCATGGGGGACTCGGCCGAGATCATGGCGAAAGAGAACGGCATCACACGCGAGGCCCAGGACAAGTATGCGCTGAGCTCACATGAGAAGTCGGTCGCCGCGTGGGAGAACGGCATCTACGACGATGAGGTCATGCCGTTCCCGATCGGACCCGGATACCGGACGACGGTGGCGAAGGACAACATCCCTCGGGCCGACTCGACTCTCGAGCAACTCGCCCAGCTCCGTCCCGTCTTCGACCGGAAGTACGGCACGATCACCGCCGCAAGCTCTTCGCCGCTCACCGACGGAGCGTCGGCGGTCATCCTCATGGAAGCGAAGACGGCGGAGAGACTGGGGTACGAACCACGCGCATACATTCGTTCGTGGGCATTCGCCGGTCTCGACCCGAACTGGCAGCTCCTGATGGGTCCATCGTTCGCGACGCCGAAAGCCCTCGACAAAGCCGGCCTGACGCTCGGCGACATCGACGTGATCGACATGCATGAAGCATTCGCCGCGCAAGTTCTGTCAAACCTCCAGGCATTCGCATCGGCCGAGTGGGCGAAGCGGTGGCTCGGGAGGGATGACGCGATCGGCGAGATACCGGAAGACAAGCTCAACCTCTACGGCGGTTCGATCAGCCTCGGGCACCCGTTCGGAGCAACCGGAACACGACAGATACTCACGATGGCCAACGAACTCGATCGACGCGGGGAGGGCAAAGCCCTCGTCACCCAATGTGCGGCCGGTGGCCTCGGCGCAGCCGTCGTACTCGAGCGGTAGGGAGAGAACAATGGAACTCACACACTTCTCGTTCAACGTCGATGACGGTATCGCAGTCGTTCTTCTGGATCGGGCAGAGGAACCCGTCAACACGATCGGCCCGGCCATCTTCGACGACTTCAACACCGTGGTCGAGCGAATCGAAACTGATGAATCGATCAAGGCTGTTGTCTTCGGCTCGGCCAAGCGAAACAACTTCCTCGCGGGTGCCGACATTCGATTCTTCGACACGATCACCGAAGCGGAGGAAGGAGCCGCCGTGATCCGGCAACTCCACACCCTCTTCACCCGCATCGAAGCGCTCCATGCCGTCCACGACAAGCCCGTCGTTATGGCTATCGACGGAGCCTGCCTCGGCGGCGGACTCGAGTTCGCCCTGACCGGCTCGATGAGGATCGCCACGGACAACCGCAAGACGCAACTCGGGCAGCCCGAGGTCCAGCTCGGCATCCTCCCCGCCGGCGGTGGAACGCAACGCCTTCCGAAACTGGTCGGCATCGCTACAGCCCTCGACATGATCCTCACGGGTCGCCCGGTCCGGCCGCACAAGGCCCGCAAGATCGGATTGGTCGATGAGGTCGTCCCCCGCGAGGTGCTCTACGAGGTAGCGAAGCGCCGTGCGTCGGAATCGATCGGACACCTGGGTGAGGGCGGCGGCTCGTCGTTCAAGTCGTTCCTCGCCCCGACCCATCTTCAGGATCTCGCCCTCGAACAGAACCCGGTCGGCCGCAGGATGCTGTTCAAGAAGGCCGAAGAGGCGATGCTCGAGAAAACGAAAGGTCTCTACCCGGCGCCGCAACGTGCCCTCGAAGCTGTGAAGATCGGCATCGAGCAGGGCAACGCCGCGGGCTACGAAGCGGAGGCGACCTTCTTCGGTGAACTCATCATCTCCCCCGAGTCGAAGGCACTACGCGGCATCTTCTTCGCCTCACAGATGAAGAAGCACGCAACCGGCATCAGCAGCAACGCAGAACCGAAGCAGGTCTCCAAGGTCGGGGTTCTGGGTGGTGGTCTCATGGGCGCCGGCATCGCCACGGTCTCCGCCTTGAAGGCCGGAGCGACGGTGAGGATCAAAGAAGTCGACACGAACGGTGTCGAACATGCCCTCCGCCATGTCTCACGGCAGATCGCGAAGCAGGTGACCCGCCGCCGGATGACCTCCTTCGAGGGCGAGCAGACGATGAACAAGGTCACCGCAACGACGAACTGGAGCGGGTTCGAGAACGCCGATCTCGTCATCGAGGCCGTCTTCGAGTCGCTCGAGTTGAAACAGGACCTGCTCGGGCAGGTCGAGGATCTGATCGAAGACGATGTCGTGTTCGCATCGAATACGTCCTCTCTTCCGATCAGCCAGATCGCGGCCGATGCCAGACATCCCGAGAGAGTTCTCGGCATGCACTACTTCTCCCCCGTCGAGAAGATGCCGCTGCTCGAAGTCATCGTCACCGACGACACCGACGACCGGGCGACCGTCACCGCCGTCGAGTTCGGCAAGCGTCAAGGCAAGACCGTCATCGTCGTGAAGGACGGACCGGGCTTCTACACGACAAGGATCCTGGTCCCCTATCTCAACGAAGCCTTCTTCCTCCTTGCCGACGGGGCGTCCGTCGAGGCGATCGACGAGGCGATGGTGAACTGGGGATTCCCGGTGGGACCGCTGCTCCTCACCGACGAGGTCGGCATCGACGTCGGCGCACACATCGTCAAGATCATGCGTGATGCGTTCGGCGATCGAATCGCCGGACCCGACATGATGGCCGGACTCATTGAAGACGACCGCAAAGGCCGCAAGAACGGCCGCGGCTTCTACCTCTACAACGACAAGGGCGAGCGAGGTTCCGTGGATGACTCCGTCTACAAGGCGCTCGGTCTCGGACCCCGTCGCGTCCTCACGGAGACGGAGATCCATGGCAGGATCGTGTCCGCCATGATCAACGAGGCTGCTCGTTGTCTGGAAGAAGGAGTCCTCCAGTCATCCCTCGATGGCGACATAGGAGCCGTGATGGGGCTCGGGTTCCCGCCGTTCCGCGGCGGACCGTTCTGGTGGGTTGACCAAGTCGGTGCCGCCAACATGGTTGCGAAGCTCGACGGCCTGACAGAGATGTACGGCGAACGGTTCGCCCCCGCCCAGATCCTCCGCGACCATGCCGAATCGGGCAAGCCCCTGCGGTAGCTCCCTATACAAAGATGATGTCGAGTCCCGGAACCCGCACATAGTCGGCATCCTGTGTGACGATCGGAACGTCCATCGCCCGCGCCGTCGCTGCGATCCATGAGTCGTTCACGGGCATGCGTTGGCCGGTGTCCCTCAGATCGACGCGCAACTTGCCCCACTCCTCCGCAACGCGCTCATCGATCGGAATCGGTTCGAAAGCCAGCGCCTCGGTCAGAGTGATCAAGCGTCGGTGACGAGTCGTGCCGTCGGAAGCCGCCAAAACGCCGGCGTGCAATTCGCCGATCGTGACGATGGACACGGCAATCTCATCCGGCATTGCGGTGGCGTCGAGTGGTCGCCCCGACTCCTGTGCGATGAAGACGCTCGTATCGGCGAGACCATGAGTCATCGGTCGAGGTCATCCGTCGTATCGGGAGCGAGACCGCGCAGATCATCGGCGAGACCTGGATCTGCCTGTCGCCCCCGGATTCGGTCGACGAACAGCCCGGAGGAGATCCATCGAGAACGGTGCCCGATCGGTACGAGACGGGCCACGGGGCGTCCATCTACCGTGATCGCGACGTCCTCCCCCGACTCGACCCGCTCGAGGAGCTTCCTCGTGTTGTTGCGCAGTTCGCGAGAAGCAACGTCCGCCATGGCACAACCGTAGCACACCTGCTACACCCTGCCTAGCCCCCCTCACTCCCGTCCCCCGTCCCCTTCCTCCACCTCAGCCTGGATCCACGGTTTCTCTGGGCCACAGGACCGGTTCCCATTCTCCCCCACCGCCGAGGTGGGGGAGATGCCCGCAGGGCAGAGGGGGCATCGCGAAAGTAGGAAAGCTGAACGGAACCGGGCTCCAGCTGCGTTCCCCCGGGAGGCCCCCTCTGCGATCGAGCGACAGCTCGATCTCGTCTCCCCCACTGGCGTGGTGGAGACGAAGAACCGTCCACCTTTCA
>JANTHO010000045.1 GCA_024762335.1 Acidimicrobiia bacterium
GAGGAACCGCGGATCCGGACATCGTGGGGGGGAGTCAGGGACGGGGTGCTAGTGCGGCGTCGTCGACGAAGAGGTTTCTGACGAGGGCGTCGATGCCGGTGAGCCGGCCGGTGAATGTGATGTCGGTTCCGGGTGAGATGGCTTCGGCGGTGCCCGGTGGGAATGCGACGACGGCGCTCACGACCGTATTGCCGAAGAGGTCGTTCTCGAGTGTGGCGATGTCGACCACTGCCTTGTCGAACGGGCCGACACCCAGGATCCGATCTTCGTCGACGGTACGGATCCTGCGAAGCTTGCCGCTCCAACGGACCCGGCGCCCGGCGAACGCCTCGTCGTAACGGGCTGCGGTTTGGAAACTGAGGTTGTGTTCGCCGAAGAGATCCGTTGCCATCGCGACCGGGTCTTCGTCGACCATCTCCCGGACATCGGCGGAAGCATCCGGTTCTGGCACCGGCTCTGTGAGCATCGCCTCGGCCTCGAGATCGGGCGTGTAGACCGGGACGGTGACGTCGAGGTCGACAAACTCCGGATCCGGCTCGTCGACGACCGGCGGCAGGGGCTCCTCCACGACAGAAGGTGGGGGCTCATCGGCGACTCTCTGGGTTCGCTCGGCCCAGCCGGTGATCTCGGGATCGGCGGGCAGCTCGGCGGCGAGGGCTGCGAATATCTTCCCCGCGAGGCCGTCGACGCCCGCGGCAGCGAGCTCCTCACCCACAGCGATGCGGACGTCGACACCGGCATCGTGATGGGCGGCGGCCGAAGCGACGGGCGGGGTCCCATCGATTCGCCGCTGAACCGCATCGGTCATCTCCCGTGCGACGCCGGCGTCCGCAAGCACCTCTGCCGCCGACGCGAGACGCCGCAGCGTCGACGTCAGGTCGTCGGAATCGGTCACAATGCCCTGGCGGTCGATGACCAGCCGGTCGTCGAGCACAACAAGCTGCGGATGCACGGACAGGAGGCGATTGAGGACCATCGTCCTGCCGGGTGTCAGGACCTCGCGTGCAGCGCGCGGCTCTGCGGACTGGACGATGAACGCCTCATCAAACTCGGCGTCGCCGATCTCGAGATCCTGGGTGCCCAGGACCTTGAACAGCCGTCCGATTCCCTTCTGTCTCATGAGGCGGAGACCGATGCGCAGCGGAGGAAACTCCACGGTGTACCGGGTGTAGCGAGAAGAGCTCTTGCCGGACTTCTTCGTGTAGCTATGGACTTCGGCGGGGAAGCCGTCCACGGTGCCCGCGATCGTTGGACCCCCGCTCATCGTTCCGGCGCGGAACGTCAACCCGAGTTGGTTCGCCGTCCCCTCGAAGGCGGCGTTCGCCGCAGCGATCTGGCGCTTCGCCACAGCGATGAAGAACCCGGCGATCGCCAAGCCGAGGACAATGAAGATGACGACGAGCGGCAGACCATCCATGGACCGAGTGTAGGACGCCGATCGAACGGCGTCCCGTCACTCCGGCCGGTCAGTCGGCCAACGAGGGTGCGCCGATCTTCGTCCCTCCGTCGCTCGCAATCGGGATCTCCGGCATCGAACTGTTGAGCCCCTTCCAGATTGCGAACATCGTGCCTGCCGCCTCGAGCGAGATCGTTCCACCATCGGCCGCCCCGTCTCCGGGCGACGCCGACGTGAGTCCGAATGCGGCGTCGAACGACGCTGTGATCGTCGGCGACGCGTATTCGACGCTGCCGTTGATCGACATGCGGTGGGTCTCTCCGTCGAATCGAGCGAGGACCACGGTCGCATCGCCGTCCTTCCGGATCATGAACGCGTTCGCCGTCTCAGCATCGAACTCGGAACGGTTCAGGTAGAGCCGTGGCTTGTCCTGATACGGTTTCCCCGACGTCGGACAGGCCGTTACACAGTTCCCGCATTCGTTGCAGAAGTCGGTCAACACCGCGATTTGGTACGGCTGATCGACGTGGAATCGTGCTCGGCCTTGCTCCACGAGGACGCCGCCGTCGACGGCGAAGACGGGGAGATCCGCTGTGAACGCTTCGGTCTCATATGTCATGAGCGCCATGTTGGGACATACCCCGACGCAGAGGCTGCAGATCGTGTCGCAGTCGACGCAGCGACTCGCTTCCGCCTGAGCGTCTTCCGTTGAGTACGTGAGCATCGTCTCGTTGAAGTTGTTCCGCACCGTCAGCGGCGTGAGCTTCGCCGAGACCCGGTACTCACGATGCGCTCTGCGCATCACGAGGCCCGCTTTGTCGTCCGTCGTCGGGATCGGAGCAACGGCATCGTCCGGGCTCGATCCGGTGACATCGGCGATGATGGCCGCTGCAGCGGCTTTCCCGTCCGCGGCCGCCTTCACGATCGACGAAGGCCCGGCGGCGGCAACATCGCCGCCGGCGTAGATCCCGGGAATCGAAGATTCGAAGGTGGCGGGATCCACCTCGATATAGCCCTTCGACGTGAGCGACGGAGGTGTGTCTCCGAAGAAGTCGAGGAGCGAGTGCTGGCTGATCGCAAGGATGAGCGTGTCCAGCGGGATCTCGAACTCCGAGTTCTCGACGTCGTGGGGGATCTTGCGGCCCGATGCGTCGCGATCGCCGCGATACTCGGTGCGAGTTGCGATGAGTCCGACCAGCTTGCCGTCTTCGACGTGGAGCGCATGCGGGTTCGCGAGCTCCTCGATCTTGACGCCTTCGGCAAGAACCTCGTGGATCTCTTCCCGATCGGCGGGCATCTGATCGATCGTGCGCCGGTAGATGATCGACACGTCGGTCGCTCCGACCCTCCAGGCCGAACGGGCGCAGTCCATGGCCGTGTCGCCCGCACCGATGACGCCGACACGCGGACCGATGGGGATCGGTGTCTCCTCGCGAACGCTGCGGAGGAAGCTCAGGGCGTCGACGACGCCTTCAGCGTCCTCACCTTCGAGCCCGAGATACTTGGGGAGCTGCGCCCCGACCGCCACGAAGACCTTCTCGTAGCCATCACGCCGCAGGTCTTCGAGTGTGAAGTCCTTGCCCGCCGTCTGGTTGTACCGAATCTCTACGCCGAGTTCGTCGAGGATCGCCATGTCCTGGTCGATCTGCTCCTGGGGGAGCCGGTACTCGGGGATTGCTCCGCCGACCATCCCCCCCGGATAGGCGTGGGCTTCGAAGATCGTCACCCCGATGCCGGCGGCTGCGAGCTCCTGCGCGGCGGCGATCCCGGCCGGACCGGCGCCGATGACGGCAACCTTTACGCCGGTCGGAGGCTTGCGCTCGGGCACCCGGGGCCACGTTTCGTGGGACATGATGAAGCGCTTCATGTCGCGGATCGCCAGCGGCTGATCGAGGTGCGTGCGGATGCACGTCGTTTCGCAGAGGTGATCGCAGACGCGACCGAGGATCGACGGCACCGGGTTATCGGCCCGGGTGATGGCGACGGCGTCGTCGAACCGTCCCTCGCGAACAGCCCGCATGTAGGCGGGAACGTCCTGAGAGACGGGGCACTCGTCGACGCACGGTGCTTCGATGCAGTCGAACAGGCCGAGCTTGCGGTCGGTCTTGGAGCGATCCGTACGGAAGGATTCCTTCCGGTAGCGCCAGTCTTCGCGAACTTCCTGCGCGTATGCACGCAAGTTGACCCGTGCCATGGTTCGCATCGTGAGGGCGACGAGCGTCTCGGTGCGGCTCTCGCTCCAATCATGGTCGGCTGCCCATGCTCTGACCACGTCGGCGATCGGCCTGCGCCACTCGCCTCCGAGATAGACGGCGAGGTCGTGGGCGTCGTCATGGCCGAACAGGAGACCGCTGTCCGCGAGGGCTGCTGCGCTCAGCATCTCGGCGAACGCGGAGAAGTGGTGTTCGCCGAGCGCAGTTCGTCCGATCAAGTCGACCGTGTCGGCTGCTGCGGCCTTGTCGAGGGCATTGTTCGTCTCTTCGATGTACTGCGGCATCCGCAGATAGCCGCCGGTCTTGAGGAGATCGGAGCAGACGGTGATGGTTGCCATGCCGGATCGCAACAGATTCGTGACGTTGAACGCATCGGCGCCGCCCGCGAACGACAGAAGCATGTCGCCGCGGAACTCCTCAGAGAGGCGGAGAGCCAGGTTCGTCGTGACGGCGTGCAGCGCCCTGCCCGACATGTACATCATGTCGTCGTCCGGGAACGTCGGACGGTGGTTCTCGACTTCGAGCGTGTTCGACAGCTTCAAACCGAACGTGAGCCCTTTGGCGGCGGCGACGCGTTTGAGGTTGTGGAACATGGGAACGGCGTCGACGTACTTGAGGTCGTGTCCAAATGCCTCGTCGGGGATCACGACATCGGTGTATCCGAGGTCGTCGTTGATGATGCCGCGCACACGTTCGGCGCCGAGCAGGGTCGGGTTGCACTTGACGGACGTGTTGATGCCCCGCTCATCCAGCAGGTAGGTGCTGATCTGTTCGATCTCCTCCGGCGGACAGCCGTGCATCGTCGAAAGCGTCACCGTGTCCGAAACCTGGGATGAGACCTCGATGGATCGGATCTCCGGATACCGCTCGGCGACGATGTCGATGTACGGCTCGATGTAGCCGGATGCGTCGTCCATCACGTCGAGGTACCACTGGACGTTGGGCTTCAGGATGCCCTGGAGGTCGTAACCGACGCTCATGTTGAAGATCATTCCCGGGGCATCGCCCGGGAAGCCGAGTTTGTGATGGAGGGCGTGGATGAGCACCCAGGCGCGCAGATACTCGTCGAAGGACTGGTGAACCTTCAGCTCCTGGGACCATTCGACGTTGTACCCCTCGTCTTCGAGGTCGATGCAGGGCTTGTTGACGTCGAGTTCGTCGAGCGTCTGGACGGTCTTGAGTTCGATGAATCGCGCACCGACGAGCCAGGCGACGATGATGTTCTGCGCCATCTGGGTGTGCGGGCCGGCGGCGACACCGAACGGCGTCTCGAGCGTGCGCCCGTAGTTCGACAGACGGAACCGGTCGTCTTCACTGGGTGTGAAAAACGCCGCGCGGGGGATCCCGAAGATCGAGTCTTTCTCCTCGAGTTCGGTGAACACCCAGTCGGTGAGCTGCTCCATCGTGATGGGCTGGAATCGGTCTGACATGGAACGGCTCCTCTCGGCTACAGGCGGGCGTGCAGGCGGGCCGCCTGCTCTCGTGCTTTGGCTCTGATCTCTTCTGCATCGACGCGGGTCGTCGTGCCGTCGGCGTACACGATCTCGTCGTCGATCTTGACTTCCAGCGGATGGATGCCTGCGGTGAACGCAATGTGCCACGGATCCATCGGGTCGTACGACCACGTCACCTGATCGTTCCTGGCCTCCGGCACGAGGTTCCAGCCGTTCTCCAGCCACGACCATGCGGTGTCCGGAGTTGCGGTCACGTCCTCGGACCGTTGCATGACGTATGCGAGGCGGAACGATTCGATCATGTTGGCGCCGATCCCGTCGGTGCCGAGTGCGACCGGGTTGCTAAATCTCGCCGGGTTGGCGTACCCGACGCCGTTGTTCAGGTTCGATCGGGGGTTGTGCAGGATCGTCCCGTGGAGATGGTGGTCGGTCGGGAGGTAGACACAGTGGCTGAGCAGCCACTTGTCATTCGTCAGTCCCTTCAGGCGATCCGCGGCATCGGCATCTCCCGGCCCCTCCGCCACGTGGATGTGAACGCCGACCCCGTACTCGTCGGCCAGCGCTGCCGCGTCCGCGAGCGACTCATCGGTGCAGGTGAACGCTGCGTGAACGCCGACGAGGCAGCGACCACCTTCGTCCATGAATCGCTTGTTCTCTTCGAGGCCCCGGATGACGCCTTCGTGCCCGTGACGATCCGAGATGCCGTAGCCGGTGACGACCCGCACTCCGACCTCAGCACATGCGTCTGCGATGACCGACAGGGATCCCTCAATGGCGTTCGGCGTCTCATTGTGATCGATGATCGCCGTCGTTCCCGACTCGAGCGCTTCCAACGCGCCGAGCTTCGCCGACCATTCCAACATCTCCAGGTCGAGGGCCGTGTCGAGTCGCCACCAGATCTGCTCGAGAATCTCCTGGAAGTTCGTTGCGACCTTGGGTGGGGCGGGCATCCCGCGTGCAAGTTCGGAGTAGAGGTGGGTATGTGCGCAGACGAGGCCGGGGGTGACGTTGTTCACGATGTGCTCCTCTTCTCAATCGGATGATGGACACCCATCGGGGTCCTCGTTCGGCGGATGCCGTCGACTTCGTACAGGGCTGCTGCGACGGCTCCGGCGGTCGGCACGAGGCCGATCTCGCCGACGCCCTTCACGCCGTAGGGTGATCTCGGTTGCGGCACCTCGACGATGATCGCTTCGACGTCCGGCATGTCCTTCGCCCGGAGGATCCCGAGGCTGCGCAGCGTGTGCTTGGTGGGACGTGCCAGCTCGTCGGTCGGGAACTCTTCTGTGAGCGCGTATCCGAGACCCATGTGGACGGCCCCTTCGATCTGCCCCTCGACGAGCCGGGGGTTGACGGCTCTCCCGACATCGTGGGCGGCGACCACCTTCTCGATCCCCCCGGTGTCTCTGTCGGCGATGACCACCTGGGCGGCGTATCCGAACGCCGAGTGGATGATCGGATGCTCGAGACCTTCCTCGAGAGCGTTCGTCCAATCCACCCGGTACTCGCCGTGATAGTCCACGCCGGGAGCCATGCCGTGTTCCTTTGCGACGCGGCAGGCATCAGAGACACCGCCGGCCGCCATGACGGTGCCGCGTGAGCCGGTCGTCTGGCCTGCTCCGAGTTCCCTGGTCGTGTCGATGATGACGCGAATCCGTTCCGGATCGACCCCGAGCTCCTCTGCCGCAACCTGGAGTGCAACGTTGTTGACGCCCTGGCCCATCTCGGTCCATGCGTGACGCACTTCAACGGTTCCGTCCTCGTCGAACCTGACGACGGCTTTGGAGATCTCGAGGAACCCGTTCCCCAGACCGGCGTTCTTCAGCGCGATGCCGAGGCCGACCGCCTT
Organism: Acidimicrobiia bacterium; assembly: GCA_024762335.1. Classification (GTDB taxonomy): domain Bacteria; phylum Actinomycetota; class Acidimicrobiia; order Spongiisociales; family UBA5794; genus JAHEEL01. Next base: position 6,913 of record JANTHO010000045.1, read on the forward strand.
CCCCTCGCCGCGGGCAGCGTCGTAAGCGGGTTTGATGGCATCGAGACATTCCCGGATGCCGCGCGAACCGTCGTCCATGATCTGACCTGGTCCCCAAACCGACCCCGGCTCGATGAGATTTCGTGAACGCATCTCCCACCCGCTGATGCCGACGGCTTCGGCAAGGCGATCAACGATGCCTTCCATCGCGAACTGGGCCTGATTCGCCCCGAATCCCCGGAAGGCCCCGCAGACCGGGTTGTTGGTCCGTACGGCGATCGCCTCGACGTCGATGTTGTCGATGACGTACGGGCCGCTCATGTGGCCGGCCGCTCGTTCCAGGACTTTCATCCCGACCGATGCGTACGGGCCGGAGTCGCCGATCATGCGGGATCGGAGCGCCGTGAGATGCCCATCCTCGTCACACGCCGCCCACACTTCGATCTCGATCGGATGACGTTTCGCATGGATACGGAACGACTGTTCGCGGGTGAGCGTGCACGAGACCGGACGACCGAGGAGATATGCGGCGAGTGCGGTCTGTCCCTGGTTCGACATGTCCTCCTTGCCGCCGAAAGCCCCGCCGTTCGTGACGAGTTCAACGGTGATCTTGCCGGGATCGACATCAAGGAGGGAGGCGATCTGGTTGCGATCGTCCCAGATTCCCTGACCGCCCGAGTAGACATGGAGGCCTCCGTCGCCGGTCGGGACGGCCAGCGTGGCCTCAGGTTCGAGGAAGGCATGTTCGACACGCTGGGTCTGGAACACCTCGTGGAGCGTGTGCGGTGACGAAGCGAGTGCCGCATCGAAGTCGCCACGGGAGTAGACGGTGCGGGAGAGGACGTTTCCATCGAAACCCCACACGGCGTCTTCGTCCGATTCGAGAGCGGCGTGCGGATCCGCAAACGGTTCGAGCACGTTGTATTCGACCTCGATGAGATCGGCTGCTTCCCGGGCGATCGCCTTCGATTCCGCTACGACGATCGCGAGCACATCCCCGTAGTACGAGGTCCGACCGCCGACGGGGATGAACACCGGCCAGTCCTGATAAATGATTCCGACGTGGAGGGTTCCGGGCACGTCGGCACCGGTGAACACCGCCGTCACACCTTCGACGGCTTCCGCTGCCGATGTGTCGATGCCCAGGACGTCTGCTCTGGCATGATCGGTGAGGCGCAACGCTCCGAACAACAATCCCTCCGGGCGGATGTCGTCGACGTAGCCGCGATCCCCCAGTGCCAGTTCAACTCCTTCATACTTCACTCCCGAGTCGCCGATGCCATGTGGCATCTGCGGCACAGTGACCGCATCGGCGACGAGAAGGTCGATGGCTTCAAAGATCTTCGTGTACCCGGTGCAGCGGCAGAGGTGTGCGCCGAGACGACCTTGGACCGTCTTGCGATCGAGGTCGGCGCCTTTCTGGTCGAGGAGCGATTTCGTGCGAACGAGGATGCCGGGCGTACAGAAACCACACTGGAGTGCACCCGTCGAAGCGAATGCATCGGCGAGGCGCTCGCGTTCGGTCGGCTCGAAGCCTTCGAGGGTCGTGACGGTCTTGCCCTCGGCCTTCTCCATGGATACGAGACAACTCTGGATGGCCTTGCCGTCGAGGAGGACCGTGCAGGCGCCGCACTGGCCGGAAGGGGAGCAGCCGTCTTTCGGCGAAGTGATACCGAGCTCTTCCCGGAGAGCGGTGAGGAGATTCGGATGGTCGGCCGAGACTTCGGAGAGCATCCCGTTGACGGTCAGTGAGACGGTTGGCATCGGTTAGCCTCCTCGGTATATGGCTACCGTATCATCATCGGTACATTGACATTTTGTCAAACCAGATCGGCGCGGTAGCGTTCATGCCGTGCCGATCCCGGATTCGACGTGGAGCAGGAGAACGAGGATGCCTCGATATCGTGCCGAGTTCATGATCGAACCGTTCGTCGAAGGATCGCTCGGTCCTCCCGTCCTCGCCGGGATCAAAGCGGTCGTTGAGCGTGGGTTCGAACCGCAGATCGGTGCGTTCGGCACCACCGTAGAAGGCGACGCCGGCCCGGTCATCGCGGCGCTGGGCGACATGCTCGATGCGGCGATGTCGGCCGGGGCGACCAGGGTGTCGGTGCAAGTGGAACAGAGGGGACCGTCATGAAGACCGCCGTTGATGATCTGATTGCAGCGATCGAACCGGTGATCGTGGCCGCAGGAGCGGATCTCGTGGCGCCGGAGGACGCCCGGCCGCTCGACATCCCGATCGAATGGGAGGGGGACGTCGTCGCGTATGCCAGATTCGGATCCCTCGCCGTGGCCCTCGAACACCTCGTCGCCAGGATCGAGCAGGAACTCGGGGCACCGCTACGAGAACTCGATCGCACACGCAAGCAAATGGCCATCCGGCTGCTCGATGAACGTGGAGCTTTCCTCCTGCGTCGGTCGATCGAGGACCTTGCCGAGATGATGGACGTCAGCCGGATCACGATCTACAACTACCTGAATGCGATCCGTTCGTGACCGTCGCGGGCGACATCGTCGCCATCGTCGATCAACGAATTGACATTTCGTTAATGGAGCGACCATCATCCATTCCGCGATCCACTTCGAAGGCATGGTGAGTACGCGGTGAGTATGAGATGAGCATCCACCTAAGCCCCCGGAACCGACGTCTCCTGGCCTACAGCATCCCGGTTCTCGCCGTCTTCGCCGCTCTCCTTTTCGGAGCAATCATGCTCGTGCTTCTCGGTGCGAACCCGTTCGAGGGGTACGCCGAGATGTTCGTCGGGGCGTTCGGGTCCGGGGACGCGCTCATCGCGACGATCCTCAAAGCAACTCCGTTGCTCTTCGTCGGTGTTGGCATCGTCATCGCATTCCGCGCAAACGTGATCAACATCGGTGCAGAGGGCCAGATGGTGCTCGGTGGTCTCTTCGCCACGATGACGGCGCTCTATATGCCAGAGATGCATCCGATCATCATGATTCCCCTTGTTCTGTTGGCCGGCGTGGTCGGTGGAGCGCTCTGGGGATGGATTCCCGGCATGCTGAAGGCGTACTACCGGGTCAATGAGATTCTCAGCACGATCATGTTGAACATCGTTGCGGTGCAGTTGATGGCGTATCTGCTCCGCGGACCGCTCATCGACCCGGCCGAGATCGAGCGCGGCACCCGCATCCCGCAAACGGCCCGACTCGCAGCATCGGCCGACCTCCCGATCCTGTTCGGTGACCGACTGCATATCGGACCCGTGCTCGCGGTGCTGTGCGCCATCGGCGCCTACTACCTCCTGTGGAGGACACCGCTCGGCTTCCGGCTCCGTGCCGTCGGTCTCAGCGAACACGCCGCCCGTTACGCAGGCATTCCCGTCAGGCGCACCATCGCACTGGCGCTGACCATGTCCGGTGCGATGGCGGGGCTCGCGGGTGCGGTCCTCGTGTTCGGAAGCGAGAGCCATCGCATGGTGACCGACGGTTCCACGATGGGATTCACCGGCGGCGCCGGCTTCAACGGCATCGTCGCCGCATTGCTCGGTGGACTTCACCCGCTCTGGACCATCCCTGCCTCGTTCCTGTTCGGCGGCCTCATCGTCGGCGGCCAGGCCCTGCAGCGCGCCGTACAGGTGCCCTCGGCGCTCATCGTTGCGCTCAACGGTCTCGTCGTCGTATTCGTCGTAGCAGCGGACCGGTACCGGGTTCGATTGCTCGCCGTCGATGAATACGAGGCGCCTGAGGTCGATGCCGGCGACCACGAGACTGCAGCGATGGGAGCCGCGCGCGATACGGCACCTCCCGGAACGGACTCATACGGTCAGGATGAATTCGATGATGGCGGTGAGCGATGAACGAGGTCTTCACAACCGCCGTGATGGTCGCAGTCGTCGCCTCGGCGATCCGGCTCGCCGTGCCACTGTTGCTTGCTTCCCTCGGCGAGACTTTCGGCCAGCGCAGCGGCGTGCTCAACCTCGGCGTGGACGGCATCATGCTGCTCGGGGCGTTCACCGGCTACTACACGGTGCTGAAGTCCGGCAACGTGTGGGCGGGCCTCCTGGCGGGGGCGATCGTTGGTCTGGTACTTGGTCTCGCTTCCGCCGTCATCGCCGTGACGTTGCAAGCCGAGCAGGGGATCAGCGGTATCGGCATCTACCTGTTCGGACTCGGCATGAGCGACCTCCTGTTCCAGAAGCTCGTCGGAACACCGATTCCGATCGACACGTTCCCGGCCGTCCACATTCCGCTTCTGGCCGACATTCCGTACATCGGGGAGATGTTCTTCCAGCACAGCCTGGTCATCTACCTTGCCTTCGCCGCCATCCCGGTCGCCACGTTCGTGATCAACCGGACGACCTTCGGCATGAAGATCCGGGCCGTCGGCGAATACCCCGACGCGGCCGACACCCTCGGTGTCAGCGTTTCGGGTGTGCGGTACGCGACCGAGATCATCGGTGGGACGCTCGCCGGAATCGCCGGTGCCGTCCTCGCGATCACGCTCGGGATTTTCCAGCAGAACCTGACGAACGGGGCCGGATTCATCGCCATCGCGCTCGTCTACTTCGGTGCGTGGCGGCCGACCGGCATCATGCTCGGAGCGTTGCTCTTCGGGTTCGTCAACGCCCTGGTGTTGGAACTCAAGACGCTCGAGATCATTCCGCGGGATCTCTCGAACCTTGCGGCGATGGCTCCCGCAATCATCACAATCTTGGCTCTGGTGTTCGTCGCGCGGCGCTTCCGGGCTCCATCGGCGTTGACGAAGCCGTTCACGAGAGGGAAATAGGAACCGCGTGCGGTTCGAGACAACAAGAGGAGAGATAGTGAAGAAGAGGAACATTGCACTCGTTGTGCTGATCGCGGTGATCGCGATGATCGGAGCGGCATGTAGCAGCAGCGACGACAGCGGAGGCGGCGATTTCAAGGTTGCCATCGTGGCACCGTCGGCCTCGAACGACCTTGCGTTCACCCAGTCGATGGTCGATGCGGCGAACAAGCTGAAGGATGATGGTGTCATCGGCGAGGTTGCCGTCACGGATGGAACGTTCGTCGTCGACGATGCCGCAGTCGCGATCCGGGACTACGCGTCGCAGGGTTACGACCTGGTGATCGCTCACGGATCGCAGTACGGCGGTTCGCTCCAGGAGATTGCACCGGACTTCCCGGATGTCTCCTTCGCATGGGGCACGTCGGCGGATACTTTCGGTCTCCCGAACGTGTACTCGTATGAAGCCGCGTCGGATCAGGGTGGACGGGTCATGGGGCTCATGGCTGCAGCACTGTCCAAGTCCGACAACGTGGGCATCGTCGGTCCGATCGAGGTCGGCGACGCGAAACTCTACGTCGACGGCTTCAAGGCCGGCGTGCTGGCCGGCAAACCGGGCGCAACCGTCAACGTCAACTACATCGACTCGTTCAGCGACGTGGCGCTGGCCTCTGAAGCGGCGCAGTCGCTGATCGGCGCAGGTGCGGACGTTCTGACCGGAACGGCGCAGATGGTCGTCGGCGCGGTCGGCGTAGCGAAGACCGAAGGTGTGCTGTGGTTCGGAACACAGGCGAACCAGACGAGCCTCGCCCCGGACATCGTGGTCGCCTCGCAGGTGTACCACTGGGAGCACATGCTCGAAGAGATGGTCAAGAACGTCAAGGACGGAACGCTCGGCGGTGAGCTGTACAAGATCACGTTCGCGAACGATGGTCTCGTCATCGAATACAACGATGGCTACGACCTTCCCGCCGACGTGAAGAAGATCGGTGACGACGCCGTCCAGGTGTTCAAGGACCAGGGATAAGGAAGAACGGCGAGTTGGGGGACCTCCGGGTCCCCCAACAGACCGAACAGGAGAAGCGTGTGACGGACACTCCGATGCTCGAGATGCGAGGGATCACGAAACGGTTCCCCGGCGTGATCGCGAATGAGAACGTCGACTTCGACGTCTACGCGGGCGAGGTCCACACGCTTCTCGGCGAGAACGGGGCAGGAAAGAGCACCCTGATGAAGGTGCTCTACGGCCTCTATCCGGCCGACGAAGGCACGATCAAGATCGACGGAGAGTTGGTCACGATCGACAGCCCGACGTCGGCCATCGATCATGGGATCGGAATGATCCACCAGCATTTCATGTTGGTACCCACACTCACGGTCGCGGAGAACGTCGCTCTCGGCCTCAAGTCGAGCCGGGGTTTCCTCACCGACCTGGATGTCGTTTCCAAACGGATCCTTGAACTCGCCGAACAGTACGGTCTCGAGATCGACCCGTCCGCCGTCGTGTGGCAACTCTCGGTCGGTGAACGGCAACGTGTCGAGATCCTCAAGGCTCTCTATCGCGACGCCCGCCTGCTCATCCTCGACGAGCCGACGGCGGTGCTCACACCGCAAGAGGTCGACCAGCTGTTCGCAACACTGCGGCAGCTGATCGACGACGGACGCGGGCTCATCTTCATCTCTCACAAATTGCATGAGGTGCTCGCCCTCAGCACGAGAATCACCGTGTTGCGCCGGGGCAAGGTCACGGGGGAGGTTCCCGTCGAGGGAGCGACCCGTGAGAGTCTCGCAAACCTGATGGTCGGACGGGCCGTGAAGCTGATACCGGACAAGCTGCCCGCCGAACCGGGTGACGTTGCCCTCGAGATCCGGGACCTGACCGTCGTGGGCGACCGGGGCGTCGTCGCCGTCGACCATCTCGACCTGGACGTTCACCGCGGCGAGATTCTCGGGATCGCCGGGGTATCCGGCAACGGCCAGCGGGAGCTCGCCGAGACAATCGCTGGGCTGCGGCAGGCGGAGAGCGGATCGGTGAAGATCGCAGGCAAGGATGTCACCGGTGCCCTCCCGAAGCGGGTCCGTGAAGCGGGTCTCGCGTATGTGCCCGAGGAGCGAATGCGGGAGGGATCGATCGCTGGGTTCACAGTGTGGGAGAACCTGCTGCTCATCGACTACGACAGCCCCGACTATCGGAAACACGGGCTCTTCGACTTCGGGACGATCACAGACCACGCAGCATCGCTCGTCGAGGATTTCGACGTTCGAACACCGTCGTTGGAAACGTCGACGGGAAGCCTCTCAGGGGGGAACATTCAGAAGCTGATCATGGCCCGCGAGCTCTCATCCGATCCCACCGTGATCGTCGCATCGCAGCCGACGCGCGGTGTCGACATCGGTGCCGCCGAGTACATCCACCGCCGCATCATCGACAAGCGCAACATCATGACCGACGCCGAGTTCATCCAGGCCAAACTCGTCGAACACCGCACCGCGTGTACGGCGATCATGATGATCTCGGAAGACCTCGATGAAGTGTTCGGCCTTTCCGACCGCATCGCCGTTCTCTACGAGGGCAAGATCATGGGCATCGTCGATCCGGCGACCGCGACTCGTGAGGAAGTCGGTCTGATGATGGCGGGCGTCGCCCAAGGCGAGCCGGCCTGAGGCTCTCAACCGGCCGCTCCGATCGGTTCGGGGTCGACGGCATCTACGCTGGCGGCTGATGGCCTACTCACGCGAAGACATCGACCGTGTACGGGAACGGACCGACCTGGTCGAACTCGCCTCCGAAGTCACGAAGGTGAAACGTTCCGGACGGTCGGTCATGGCCGTCTGTCCGTTCCACTCCGAGAAGACACCTTCCCTCTCGATCGACCCCGCGCGGGGCCTGTTCCACTGCTTCGGCTGCGGAAAGAGCGGAGATGTCTTCGGCTGGGTCCAGGAGACCCAGGGCCTTGGGTTTTCGGACGCCGTCGAATTGCTGGCCCGCAGGGCAGGCGTGACATTGACTCAGGACCCGGAGGCAGCGAAGAAGAGAGACCGGCGGGAGCGATTGATCGACGCCGTCGGCCGAGCGGTTTCGTTCTACCATGACCGGCTCAAGACGGCAGACGATGCCGGCTCCGCCAGGAGCTACCTCAGAAGCCGCGGCTACGACTCCGATGTCGTCGATCGCTTTCACCTCGGATACTCGCCGGACGCATGGGAGACACTCGTCAAGCATCTTCGCGATTCCGGTGTTCGCGACGAAGCCATGGTCGGCGCAGGGCTGGCGTCCCGATCACGCAGGGGAACGCTCGTCGATCGGTTCCGGAATCGACTCATGTTCCCCATCTACGATGTGCGGGGCGATGCCGTCGGATTCGGTGCACGGTTGCTCGACGGCGACGGTCCGAAGTACCTCAATTCTCCCGAAACTCCGATCTATCACAAAGCCCGTCTCCTCTACGGGCTGAACTGGTCGAAGTCGCAGATCGTTCGAGCGGATGAAGCGGTCGTTGTCGAGGGATACACGGACGTGATCGCGTTCCATCTTGCCGACATGCCGGTCGCGGTGGCAACCTGTGGAACCGCCATGGGGGAGGATCACCTGGATCTGCTGCGACGGTTCTCGAAGCGGGTTGTCCTTGCGTTCGATGCCGATGAGGCGGGTGCCGGCGCCGCCGAGCGCGGTTTCGAGCGATCCGTTCCGGGGGACCTCGATCTGCGGGTTGCGATCCTTCCGGAGGGTCGCGACCCGGCTGATCTGGTGGCCGATGGTCGAACCGAAGCGCTGGCGTCTGCCATCGAGGGAGCCGTGCCTCTTCTCCAATTCAGGATCGACAGGGAACTTGCAGGCTTCAACCTCCACGAGGCGGAGTCGCGGGGGAAAGCCATCCGCGCCGCCGCCGCGTTGATCGCCCTTCACCCCGATTCGGTGGTGAGGCAGGAGTATGCGGTTCTCCTGTCCAGACGAACGGGCGTGGATCTCGCGATTGTCGAATCGGCGATATCGAATCGTGGCACGCGTCCCGTTCCGATCGAAGTCGTCGACGAGGAGCGACTCACGGGTGCGCAACGAACCGAGCGCGAGGTACTGCGATTGCTGCTGGCGAACGATCGGGACATCCGAGCACTGGGTCCCACGGCCGATCTGTTCTCTGTGCCACAGCATCGCGCCGCCTTCGAGATCGTCGAAGGGATTGTCGATGGCCTCGAGCCGGGGGCGTCGCCCGATCTCGGGTCTGCGATCGGTTCGGACGAACGACCCGAGGCCGTCCTGCTCCGCTCCCTGGCGATGCAGCGGCAGCCTCTCGCCGAAGCGTCGGACGTGATGAAGCGCCTCGAGCAGGAAGCGGTCGAGCGCCGGATCAAAGCGCTTCAGGAAGAGCTGGCTACCGTCGATGCGGAAACCGACCCCCAGAAGTACTCGGATCTGTTCGAACGGATCAAGATATTGCAGAATGAGCGCAGGAATCTGCGGAGTAGGGAATGAACGAGATCGTCCAACTCATCTTCGACGACCTGGCGACGAGAGGTCGTCAACGCGGCTTCCTCGTCATGTCCGAGATCCAGCAAGAGTTGGAGGAAATCGGCGCGCCTCCCGATTCGTTCGACATCGTGCTCCTCTCTTTGAGGGAGGAGCGGATCCCGATCCGCGAGGACGCGACCGACACGCTCGCTGCGACGAACCTCTCGAACGACGAACTCGTACACGTCTCGGACCCCGTCCGCATGTATCTCCAGGAAATCGGTCGATACCCGCTGCTCACCCCGCAGCAGGAAGTCGAGCTGGCGATGCAAGCCGAGGCAGGCGCCCGGGCGGAGGATCAGCTCGAGGCGGGGGACGATCTGCCGGCGGGGGAGCGCATCATCCTCGAACGTGCCGTCCGGCAAGCGGACAAGGCGAGAAAGCGCTTGGTCGAGTCGAACCTCCGGCTCGTCGTTTCGATCGCCAAGAAGTACGTGGGACGGGGACTGAGCCTGCTCGACCTCATCCAGGAGGGGAACCTCGGGTTGATCCGTGCCGTCGAAAAGTTCGACTACCGGAAGGGTTTCAAGTTCTCGACCTACGCCACGTGGTGGATCCGGCAGGCCGTGACCCGTGCTCTCGCCGACCAGGGGCGAACAATCCGGGTTCCCGTGCACATGGTGGAGACGATCAACAAGCTGGCACAGGCTCAGCGCACACTCGTCCAGGTGCTCGGTCGCGACCCGACGATTGAAGAAATCGCCGAGGAACTCGAGCTCGAGCCGGACAAGGTTTCCGAACTGCGAAGAATCGCGCAGGACCCGGTGTCCCTCGAGACGCCCCTCGGCGAAGAGGACGATTCAACGCTCGGCGACTTCGTCGAAGACACCGACGCGGAGATCCCTGTGGAGGCGGCTGCGTTCACGCTCCTCCAGAGCTACCTCGGGTTGGCGCTCGAAGCACTGAATGAGCGTGAGCGAGAGGTTCTTGTGATGCGCTTCGGCCTCGCGGATGGCAAGGTCCGGACTCTTGAGGAAGTGGGGAGCCACTTCAACGTGACAAGAGAACGCATCCGCCAGATCGAGACCAAAGCCCTGGCGAAACTCCGCCAACCCGCAAGAGCAAAGAAACTAGAAGGCTACCTAGAAGGCACCTGACCCAGGCGCGTTGCCTTCCCTCTTCCTCCCCCTCAGCGTGAATCCACGGTTTCTCTGAGCCGCCGGGCCTCTTCTCATTCTCCCCCCACTGGCGTGGTGGAGACGAAGAACCGTCCACCTTCTCACTTTCTCTGTGAGCCCGAGCATCGACTGAAACATTTACGGGAAACGGGATCCCCCGCACCCCCGTCCCCCGTCCTCTTCCTCCCCCTCAGGGGGAGGTGGCCGGAGCGCAGCGGAGGTCGGAGGGGGTCAGAACGAGGCCCGCCGGAGGGGTCCTGCCTGGAGGAGAAGATTTCTCAAGATTTCTTCGGGAAACCCTGTCTGGGGACCGTTTTCTGTCACACCCG
>JANTHO010000046.1 GCA_024762335.1 Acidimicrobiia bacterium
AACGGGCGAGTCGCTCAGACAACGTTCCCTATCCCGTTCACTTGAAACTCGACACCGGGATGCACCGGGTCGGCGTCGCCCCCGCAGATGCGATCGACCTCGCACGACGGATCGATGAGGACGAGCGGCTCGTGCTCGAAGGCATCGCCACCCATCTCTCCGTCGCGGAGGAGGACGCCGAGTTCACCGGCAGGCAGATCGGCGCCCTGCGGCAATTCAGGGAGCTCCTGGCGAAGGAAGGGATCGAGGTTGACCACGTGCATGCGGCCAATACCGCCGGTGCATTGAATCACCCGGACGCCCGGTTCGACTTCGCCAGGATCGGTCTCGGCGTGTACGGACTTCGGCCGTCGCCCGAGACCGGACCCGACGTCGAACTGACACCCGCCATGCGGGTCGTCTCCAAGGTCTCGTTCGTACAACGCCTCCCTACCGGCGCCCGGCCCTCCTACGGCCGCGTTCGCCCACTCGAGCGCCCGTCGACCGTGGCAACGGTTCCGCTCGGGTACGCCGACGGCATCCCCCGGCGGCTCTCCGCACTCGGCGGGGAGGTCCTGATCCGCGGGAAGCGTTACCCGTTCGCCGGGACCGTGACAATGGACCAGGTCATGATCGACATCGGAGACGATCCGGTCGAGGTCGGTGACGAGGTCGTCTTCCTCGGCTCCCAGGGTGACGAGGAGATCACCGCGACCGATTGGGCGGACCTGCTGTCGACCATCAACTACGAGGTCGTCTGTCAGTTCGGTCCAAGGCTGCCGCGCCGGTACGTTCGGCGAGGGCACGCATGAGTCTTCCGACGATCACTGCCGTTCCCGGCGTGGAGGTCGGGCATCACACGGATGCCGCCGCAGCAACCGGCGTAACCGTCATCACCTTCCCCGAACCCAATCGCGGCGTCGTCGATGTGCGCGGCGGTGCGCCCGGCACCCGTGAGACGGACGTTCTGGGGGATGCGATCAAACCGGTCACGGTGAACGCCCTCACATTTGCCGGTGGATCGGCGTTCGGCCTCGCCGCTGCGAGCGGCGTCGTCGAAGAGATCGAACGTGAGGGACGCGGAGCCCCGACGCCCGCAGGGCCGGTTCCGATCGTGCCCGCCGCCATCGTGTTCGACCTCATGACCGGCGACGTGCCGGGGCGGCCGGGGAGTGGTGACGGCGCCGCCGCCTATGTGAATCGCTCCGCGGCTCCAGTTCCCATGGGGCGAGTCGGGGCAGGAGCCGGAACGACCGTCGGGGCCTGGCGAGGTCCCGAAGCGATCCGGTTCGCAGGCATCGGATCGGCCGCCGTGCGAGTCGGCGACGCAACGGTGGGTGCGCTCGTTGTGCTGAACGCTGCTGGAGACGTCTTCTCCCTGGAGGGGGAGTCCCTGACGGGTGGCGCGCCGGACTCGATCGCGCCGCCGATCGGTTCGGTGCCGGGCGACAACACGACGCTCGTGTGCGTCGCGACCGATGCGGGAATCGACGATCGGAACGAACTACGACGAATGGCGATCCGGGCCCACGACGCGATCGGTGCATGCATTCGGCCGACGCACACCCGATACGACGGGGATTCCGCGTTCGTGGTGTCGTTCGGTTCGATGGAGGCGAACGTCGACGCCATCCAGCAAGCGACGTTCGTGGTGGTCGGTCGTGCGATCGAACGCGCGGTCGTCGTAGCCGGGAGTGGATCGTGAGCGAGACGGTCGCGGCGCAACTCGATGTTCTCAAGGTCGAAGCGTTGGCATGCACTGCCTGTCGCCTGTCCGAAGGGAGGACGCACGTCGTGTTCGGCGACGGGTCTCCCGATGCCGATGTCATCATCGTCGGAGAAGCCCCAGGCCGTCGCGAGGATGAGCAAGGGGTTCCCTTCGTCGGACCATCCGGCAAGCTCCTCGATCGCCTCCTGGGCGAGATCGGTCTCGAGCGGACCGACGTTTACATCGCCAACGTCGTGAAGTGCCGGCCGCCCGGCAATCGAGATCCGCGTCCGGACGAAATCGAGGCATGCAAGGGGTATCTCCGCGAGCAGTTGCGGTTGATCGATCCGAAGGTCGTCGTGACGCTCGGCAACTTCTCGTCCAAGCTGCTGCTCAAAACGGAAACGGGAATCACTCGCCTCCGGGGCACGGCCTACGAATGGTGGGGTCGCCATCTCGTTCCGACGTTCCACCCTGCGGCTGCGTTACGGGGCTCGGCTCAAGTTCTCGAAGACATGCGATACGACTTCGGCCTCATCCGCGACGCCATCGACGGTAACCTTGCGTCGCAAGACGATCCCGAGCCGGCGACGACACCCGTTTCAGATCCCGACCCCGAACAGCTCGGCCTCTTCGGCCGCTGAGACCCACATGATCACTACACGAACCCGATCACCCGAAGAAACGCTGGCGCTCGGCCGCCGTCTCGCCACGCTGCTCTCTCCCGGTGACGTCATCCTGCTCGAAGGACGATTGGGCACGGGGAAGACGCTGCTGACGTCGGGCATAGCCCAGGGGCTCGGAATCGCAGGCCCGGTAGCGAGCCCCACCTTCGTCATCGCCCGCGTCTACCGGGACGGTTTCCTCCCGCTCGTGCACGCCGACGTATATCGGCTCAGTTCGATTCTTGAATTCGAGGACCTCGATCTGGAAGAGACCGCAGCGAGCGGGGTGCTGATCATCGAGTGGGGTGAAGCCATCCAGGATGCCGTGTCGGAGGATCGGCTCGTCGTCGAGATCGAGATGGACTCCGAAACCGATCGCACGTTGCGGTTCGTTCCGTTCGGAGCATGGCGGGAGCGATCGCTCGAGGGGTTGCTGTGAAGATCCTGGCCATCGAGACGGCGACACCTGCATCGTCCGTCGCTCTCGGCGACGGCGGAACGCTTGGGGCGATGAGCGTCCGCGTCGACCGTCGCGGCCATATTGGTTTCCTCATTCCCGCCATCGACTTCTGCTTCGAGCAAACCGGATGGGATCGCCACGATATCGAAGCGGTCGCCGTGGATGTGGGACCCGGCCCATTCACGGGAATCCGAGCAGGTATCGCCACCGCCCAGGCATTCGCGGCGGGCGTCGGTGCCCCACTCATCCCCATCTCGTCGCTGACGGTTCAGGCACTGCGGGCCGCCACCGGACATCGGAGGATCTGGTCGGTGGTCGACATGCGTCGCGGACAGGTCGCCGCCGCTCCATTCCGGCCCCTCCCGGGCGGTGTCGCTCCCGACGGAACAGCAGAGGTCGTCGGCTCGGATGAGTTCCGGGCCATGCTGGACGCCGATCAAGCAGACACGCTCGTCGTCGGTGACTGGCAGTCACTTCCGGCGGCGATATGGGGAGGACTCCACCGCGTCCGACTCGGCCGCCCCAGATATCCGTCGGCCGACGTCATGCTCGAGATCGCGTCCATCCGAGCCGCACACGGCGACTTCACTGCATCTGAGGACGTTCGCCCCGACTACATGCGCGAACCCGACGTGCAGATCAATTGGAAGACGTTCCGGTCCGAGGGGGTGTGGGAGTGAACATCCGCACCATGACCAGGAGCGACGTGCCGGCGGTTGCAACGCTCGAACGTGAGATCTACCCGGAGCCATGGTCGGCACGGGTGTTCTTCGACGAACTCGGCCAGGGCAACCGGGTCTACGTCGTGGGCAGCGACGCCGGACAGATACTCGGATACGGCGGCGTGATGCTGATCGAAGACGATGCGCACGTGACGACGCTCGCGGTGATCCCCGGCGAGCGACGGCGTCGACTGGGCACCAGGATTCTGTTGACGCTCGTCGAAGAGGCTGTGGATCGGGGCGCTCGCCATCTGACGCTCGAGGTGCGTGCTACCAACACGAACGCGCAGCACCTCTATGAGCGGTTTGGGTTCGCACCGGTTGGGAAGCGTAAGGGCTACTACGCAGGCGAGGACGCGATCGTCATGTGGGCGCTCGATATCGACGCCGACGAGTACGGAACCCGGCTCGATTCGATCCGCACCGGACTCGAAGAGGTGGGCCCATGACGGATCCGCTCATCCTCGGGATCGAGACGAGCTGCGACGAGACGGGCGTCGCGGTCCTCGAAGGCTTCACCGTCAGATCGTTCGTCCTCGCGTCCCAGATCGAAGAGCATGCCCGGTTCGGAGGGGTCGTCCCCGAGGTGGCCGCGCGGGCCCACGTCGAGGCGATCCGCCCCCTCGTTCACCAGGCGGTGACCGGTGCGGGAATCCATCCGGACCAACTCGACGCGATCGCCGCGACACGGGGTCCCGGACTCATCGGTGCGCTCATGGTCGGCTACGCCTTCGGGAAATCGCTGGCATGGACGCTCGGCAAGCCGTTCTACGGCATCGATCACATGGAGGGGCATCTCTACGCCCCGCGGCTCGAATATGCGGCGTACGAACCGCCGGCGATCGTGCTCCTCGCGTCCGGAGGCCACAGCGAGATCATCCACGTCCGCGCCTGGGGTGACTACTCCACGCTGGGCACGACGATCGACGATGCCGCCGGCGAAGCCTTCGACAAGCTCGCCAGGTTCATGGGACTCGGCTACCCGGGCGGTCCGGTGATCGACGCCGAGGCGGAGGACGGGAACCCGGATGCCGTGAGATTCCCCCGTGCGCTGCGTGATCGGCCGTTCGACTTCTCCTTCTCCGGGCTCAAGACATCGGTCGTCACCTACCTCGAGAAGGCCAAGAAGGAGGGGACTCTGCCCTCGAGGCCCGACGTGGCTGCCTCGATCCAGGAGGCCATCGTCGACGCGCTCGTCGAGAAGACGTTCAACGCCGTCGATGAGACCGGAGTCACGGCCGTCGGCGGGGGCGGCGGTGTCCTCGCCAACCGGAGACTCCGAACCCGTCTCCAGGAAGAAGCCGACCGGAGAGGCATCGACCTGTTCATCCCCTCGGTCCGGATGTGTACGGACAACGGAGCCATGATCGCCGCGGTCGCGATCGACCGGATGAACAACGGCGGAGCACCCGACGGCTGGGCACTGGATGTGGACCCCGGCATGCGGCTGGGTTCGTGAATCGGGGAATCCGTCTTGGATCGGTCGGCGGGGTAGAGATCGTTGCCGACCTCTCGGTTCTCGTCATCTCCGCCATCTTGATGTGGGTTGTGTACGTCGACATCGGTGTCAGCTATCCCGACACTGATCCCGTCGTCGGGACGATCATCGCAACCCTGGCAGGTGTGGCGTTCACCGCATCGGTCTTCGCCCACGAAGGCAGCCACGCGGCGGTGGCAACGCAACGTGGATTGGCAGTGCGCCGGATTCGGCTGCTCGGCTTCGGCGGATACACCGAGATGGAAGGCGACGCCGGAAGGCCAGCAGACGAGTTTGCGGTCGCCGTGGCCGGTCCGATGGTGTCGTTCGCCCTCTCCGGCCTGCTCTGGCTCCTCTCCCTCGTCATGGTCGCTGCGCCGGCCGCTCAGTCTTCGATCCAGTTCCTCGCTTTCGCCAATCTGTTCATCGGCGTGTTCAACCTGTTGCCCGGCTTCCCACTCGACGGCGGGCATGCGCTTCGAGCAGCGATCTGGCGCCTCACCGGAGACAAGGTCCGTGCAACCGAAGCGGTCGTACGCGCCGGCCGGATCATTGGATGGGCAGTCGTCGCCGTCGGAACGCTGTACGCGTTCGCGAGTTTCCAACCGATGACGTTGCTGTTGATCATCCTCGGCTGGTACCTGCTTCGCAGCGCCGAGGGGGCCGGACGCCGCGAGCGACTCCTCGCCAAGGTCGGTGGTCTGGTGGCGGGCGACGTCATGCGCAGCACGCCGGACCCGGTCCCTGGAGACATGCTCGTCGACCGCGTGATCGAATTGTTCCAGATCGGGGATCGCCTCCGATCGCTCCCGGTGGAGGTCGACGGCCGGATTCGTGGCGTCCTCGGGCAACCAGAGATCGACAAACTCTCTCCGGTCCGGCGAGTCATGAGCCATGCCTCGCAGGCGATGACGAGGATCGGACCCCGCGATGTGATCGACATCGATACGCCCCTCGATTCGATGATGAACCGGCCGCCGGGAAAGACCGGACGTCTCGTCGTCGTGGAAGACGGACGGGCGGTCGGGATGATCGAAGGCGCCGATCTGGGATCCGCCGTAGCCGAGTAGGGAGCGCGCCCGGGGGAGTTCGGAATCCGTCCACCAATGGGTCTAGCACTCGTGTGTTGAGAGTGCCAGAATCGTGATATGATTAGCACTCGGAATCATCGACTGCTAGACCAGTAAGGAGGAGTCGGATGAATTTGAAGCCTCTCGGCGACCGGATCGTCGTGAAGCCCAGGGACGAAGAGGAGTCTCGCACCGCGAGCGGCCTCGTGATCCCGGATACGGCCAAAGAGAAGCCGCAGCTCGGCGAAGTCCTCGCCGTCGGACCCGGGGAGTTCCGCGATGGGGAACGCGTCCCCATGGATGTCCAGGTCGGCGACGTCGTCTTCTACTCGAAGTACGGCGGCACCGAAGTCAAGGTCGAAGGTGAGGAATACCTCGTGTTGTCCTCCCGCGACGTACTCGCCGTTCTCGCCTAGGAGGTATCACTGAATGGCAGCCAAAGAATTGAAGTTCAATGAGGAGGGTCGTCGCAGCCTCCAGGCCGGCGTCGATCAGCTCGCAGACGCCGTCAAGGTGACGCTCGGGCCGAAGGGCCGCAACGTCGTGCTCGAGAAGAAGTGGGGCGCACCCACCATCACGAACGACGGTGTGACGATCGCCAAGGAGATCGAGCTCGACGACGCCTACGAAAACATGGGCGCCCAACTCGCCAAGGAAGTCGCCAACAAGACGAACGACGTCGCCGGTGACGGCACGACGACCGCCACGGTGCTCGCTCAGGCCATGGTCAGGGACGGGCTCCGCCTCGTCGCCGCCGGGACCAACCCGATGGAGATCAAGACCGGAATCGAAGAAGCCGTAGCGAAAGTGGTCGAGTCAATCGCCACCGCCGCAACACCGGTTTCAAGCGACGACAAGGGCGCCATCGCCTACGTCGCTGCGAACTCTGCGGCCGACAAGACCATCGGTGAGCGCATCGCCGACGCCATGCAGAAGGTCGGCAACGAGGGTGTTATCACCGTCGAGGACAGCCAGACGTTCGGCGTCGAACTCGAGTTCACGGAGGGTATGCAGTTCGACAAGGGCTACATCTCGCCGTACTTCATCACCGATGCCGATCGTCAGGAAGCGGTCCTCGAAGACCCGTACCTGCTCATCGTCAACTCGAAGATCAGCTCGGTCCAGGACATGCTCTCGATCCTCGAGAAGGTCATGCAGTCCGGCAAGCCGCTGCTCATCATCGCCGAGGACGTCGAGGGTGAAGCGCTCGCAACGCTCGTCGTGAACAAGATTCGCGGCACCTTCCAGTCCGTGGCCGTCAAGGCCCCCGGATTCGGTGAGCGGCGCAAGGCGCAGCTCCAGGACATCGCGATCCTCACCGGCGCGACCGTGATCTCGGAAGAGGTCGGTCTGAAGCTCGACGGTGTGACGATGGATCTGCTGGGCAAGGCCCGCAAGGTCGTCATCACGAAGGACGACACCACGGTCGTCGAAGGTGCGGGCAGCCACGCCGACGTCGAAGCCAGGGTGAAGCAGATCCGTCAGGAGATCGAGAACTCGGACTCCGACTGGGACCGTGAGAAGCTCCAGGAGCGTCTTGCGAAGCTCTCCGGCGGCGTCGCCGTCATCAAGGTGGGCGCTGCAACCGAGGTCGAGCTCAAAGAGCGGAAGCATCGCATCGAGGACGCCATCCAGGCGACCCGTGCGGCCGTTGAAGAGGGCATCGTCCCCGGTGGCGGTGTTGCGCTCCTCCGTGCCGGCGTAGCGATCGACAAGCTGCGCGGCGGCACCGACGACGTGAAGGCCGGGCGTCAGCTCGTCAAGCGTGCACTCGAAGCGCCGCTCCGCCAGATCGCGGTGAACGCGGGGCATGAGGGCGGCGTTGTCGTCAACAAGGTCCTCAACGAGTCCGAAGGCAACGAGGGCTTCAACGCCATGACCGGTGTGTACACCGACCTCATCGAGGACGGCGTCATCGATCCGGCCAAGGTGACACGCTCGACGCTGCAGAACGCGGCATCGATCGCGGCGCTCCTCATCACAACCGAGGCGCTGATTGCCGAGAAGAAGGAAGACGTTCCCCCGATGCCTGCAGCCGGTCACGACGGCGGCATGGGCGGCATGGACTTCTAGAACAAGACGACGGCAGAAGGCTCGACGCCGGAAGCCAACATGGAGGGGGGGCGACCTGTACGGGTCGCCCCTCCTCCATTGATACTGCGTCGGGCCGGTCAGCGCGACCGGAGCACACCCTGCTCTATGAGTTGGGCCCTGATGCCGGGCCACTCGTCTTCGAGGATGCTCCAGGCCGTGTGATCGAGCCAGGCGGCACCCACCTTGACCTCGTCGCGCAGGACGCCCTCATAGGTGAGGCCGAGCCGCTTGGCGATCCGGTCAGATCGCTCGTTTCCCACAGCGATTCGCAGAACGATCTTGTGGTACCCGAGTTCGGCGAAACCGATCTCGAGTGCCCTGGCCGTCACCTCGGTTCCGAGACCCTCACCGGTGAGATCCGAGCGGATCCAGTACCCAACCTCGCCGATGCGATTCGGTACGGAGGTCGGCCAGATGGAGATGTTGCCGACGTGGAAGTCGGGTTCTTCTGGGAGCCGGATGGCGAAATCGAATGCTCTCCCGTCGTTCCAGGCCGATGCCGAATCGCGAACGAAGCGGTGGGCGACGGATCGTTCGTAGCCGAGTGCCCATGGGAGCCATGCCTGCAGTTCGGGGAGCGAGGCCCGGACCGCGTCGTGCATCGGTCCGACGTCCCTCCTGCGGAAAGGACGCAGGATCAGGCGCGGGGTAGTCCTCGGGCGACTGTTCAGATGCTGCGTCATCGAGTGCAGCCTATCGACTTATGCTCTGCTGATGGATCTCTGGAAGCGTCTCGCCACCCTCCCACCCGTCGCGGCGGCCCCGGAAGCGCGTTACGCCGTGCTCGTCCCACTCTACGAAGATCGGGAAGGCACCGTCCGGATCGTGTTCACCCGACGGCCGAAACACATGCGGACGCATCCCGGTGACGTCGTGTTTCCGGGCGGAGGCCGCGAGGAAGGCGAAGACTTCTTCGCCACGGCATTGCGCGAGGCATGGGAGGAGGTGCGTCTCCCCGCGGACAACGTCGTCGAGATCCTGGGAGGGCTCACTCCCGTGACGACGCGGGACCGGACGCGTCTCATCGTCCCGATCGTCGCACGCATCGAACGTCCCGACGAGCTGATTCCGGACCCCACCGAGGTCGAGAGCATCATCGAGCCTTCACTCGATGATCTGCTCGACGAGTCACGATGGGTGACGCAGCCCTGGCACGGACACGATCTGTGGTTCTACGAGTTCGCGGAGGGGATGCTGTGGGGCGCCACCGCGTTCATGGTGCGTGAACTGCTTGACCATCTGCGCGGCGAGATGTGAGATTCCGGGTTCTGGAGTACGGGTAGCCTGCGAACGGCCCGCCGCAGGAGGATGCTGAATGACCGATCGACCATCTCGCGATTCCTATCACATGTCGACGGACGATTTCCGCCGACACGGATACGAGGTGATCGACTGGGTCGCCGACTACCTCGACACCGTGACGGATCAGCCGATCATGCCTTCGATCGAACCCGGAGCCATCAGGGAGATGATTCCGACGACAGCGCCCGAGCAACCGGAACCGTTCGGCAACATCCTCGGCGATCTCGATCGTGTCGTCATGCCGGGTATCACCCACTGGCAGTCTCCCGGATGGTTCGCCTACTTCCCGGCCAACACGTCGCCACCTTCGATCCTCGGAGAGTTGGTCGCGGCCGGCCTCGGGGTCCAAGGCATGCTGTGGTCGACGAGCCCCGCCGCGACCGAGGTCGAGGAAGCCGTAGCCGACTGGCTGGTCGATCTCCTCGGGCTCCCTCCTGGATGGAAGACGACCGGTCCCGGTGGCGGAGTCATTCAGATGAGTGCGTCGGATTCGACGCACACGGCGCTCGTCGTTGCGAGAGAGCGTGCCCGGGGGAGCGCAGACGACATGGTCGTCTATGCGTCCGAACAGGCCCACTCATCGATCGAGAAAGGTGCACGTGTCGCCGGGTACGGTCATGTCCGCCTCATCCCCGTCGATGACCGGTACGCGATGAGGCCCGATGCGTTCGAAGAAGCGGTCGAGGCCGACATCGCCGCAGGACTGACACCCGTGGCCGTCGTCTCAGCGATCGGAACGACGGCGACGACGGCCGTCGATCCCGTTCGGACGATCGGGGAGATCGCACGGTTTCATGGACTCTGGCATCACGTCGACGCCGCTTATGCAGGAACGGCCATGGTCTGCGAAGAATTCCGGCACTTCCAGGACGGTCTCGAACTCGTCGACTCGTACACGTTCAACCCGCACAAGTGGATGTTCACGAACTTCGACTGCTCCCTCTTCTACGTCGCCGACCGCGCCCCGCTGATCGAGTCCCTGAGCATCCTGCCCCCGTATCTGCGCAACGAGGCATCGGCATCCGGGCAGGTCATCGACTACCGGGATTGGCACGTACCGCTGGGCAGGAGGTTCCGCGCGCTGAAGCTCTGGTTCGTGCTCCGGTCGTACGGTGCGGAGGGGATCCGCCACCACGTCCGCGAACACGTTGCCCTCGCCCGGTCGCTGGCGGACCGGATCACAGCCCACCCGATGCTCGAGCCCGTCGCCCCGGTCCCGTTCGGCCTCGTATCGTTCCGGCACGTCGGCGGCAACGATCCGACGAGGAGCCTTGCGGGCGCAATCAACGCATCCGGCTGGGCCTACGTGACCCCGTCCACGATCGACGACATGGCGTTCATCCGCGTCTCGATCGGACAGACGAACACCACCGCCGTCGAGGTGGATCGGCTGTGGAACCTGATCGAAGAAGAACTGAGCGAGGTGGCAGGCTCGACGTAGAATTGGGGCATGGAACCGCTCATCATCCCCGCAGAATCTCACCGTCTCGATCTTGCCTCCGACGATGCCCCCGAAATGCTCATGGAACGTGCGGGGCTGGGTGTTGCGCTCACCGCCGTCGAGATGGGGATCGGATACGGGGATCGAGTGATCGTCCTCGCAGGCAAGGGAAACAACGGAGGCGACGGGTACACGGCGGCGAGGCATCTCGCGCGGCGCGGGGTGCAGGTGAGCGTGCGAGCGTTCGGGTACCCGCGCGGTGACGGAGGGCCCGCTCGTGCAGCATCGGTGGCCGCCGCTCGCGCCGGAGTCGATATCGATGTGATCGGTGAGCCCGAAGGGGCCGATCTGATCATCGACGCCCTCTACGGCGTCGGGTTCCACGGCATGCTCCCCGAGCCGCTCGTTCCATGGACCCGTCTCGACACCCCCGTCCTCTCCATCGATGTTCCCTCCGGCCTCGATGCAACCACGGGGACCGTGGTGAACGCTGCGTTCTATGCCGATGCCACCGTGACGTTCCAGGCTGCGAAGACCGGTCACGTTCTGGGCGAAGGACCGGAGCGGAGCGGGGAGCTGTTCGTTCTCGACATCGGACTCGGCGAGCCGAGGCCGACGCTCATGCTCTGCGAGGAGATCGACGCCCCGTGGCCGATACGGACACGTCACGCCCACAAATGGTCCGTCGGGTCGGTGGCGGTCGTCGGGGGATCCCCCGGTCTCACCGGCGCGGCGATGCTGGCGGCACGGTCGGCGCTCAACACCGGCGCCGGCGCCGCAGCGATCGTATGCCCCGGTGCCCTCCAGACGATCTACGCCACGATGGATCCGGGGGTGATGAGTCGGGCCGTCGGCAGCGGAGACCGTTTCGGATCCGACGACGCCGCAGCCGTGCTCGACGCCGCCGCGCGCTACGACGTGTTGGCAATCGGGCCCGGCCTCGGCGACGTCGACGCGGCTTTCGTCGAGGCACTGCTTGCCGGGTGGGATGGGCCGGCCGTCGTGGACGCGGACGGGTTGAACGCCCTGACCGGCCCGGACGCGTTGCGGCGCGCAGACGACACGATCATCACGCCCCACGCCGGCGAGTTCGCCCGCCTGACCGGTGTCACAGCTTCTCACGATGCCGCAGCCCGGCTCGGCGCCGATACCGGGGCGACAGTTCTCCTGAAAGGGAATCCGACGTTCGTGACGGACGGTGAAGCGACGTGGGTGGTCGCGTCCGGCGGTCCGGAACTCGCAACCATCGGCACCGGGGATGTGCTCACCGGAATGGTGGCGGCGTTCGCGGCCGGGGGACTGCCGGCGGACATTGCTGCGCGTTCGGCGGCATTCCATCATGGAACGGCGGGGGCCCGCCTCTCATCGTCCGCGATCGTTACGGCGACGGGGCTTGCCGCGGAGGTAGGTCGCTGAGTACGGCACGGAATGCGTGCCTCTCATAGGGGGTTGTTCGGACCGCGGAGGCGTCACGATTCGGGAATAGGGTCTTTTTCCCCTGTTCCAGTCGACGCGATCGCTTCATCTTGCTATGCTCCCGCCCGTCCGAAGTGCGGAGGGTTGTTTCAACGCGGCGTACGAAGACACCCGAGTGGCACACCAATGTTGAATGAAATGGGGAGGACCATGTCCACCGAGCATGATCCAGACGACTTCGATGCAACCTTCAAACCCAAAGGAACGTGGGCTCTTGTCCTGATGTTCGGAGCTCTCTTGTTCGTTCTCTGGCTGTCGGTATACCTGATTCTGCTCAGCAAGGGAGTCAACACGTGAGCGGCGACGCAGACCAGCACATCCATATCGATCCGTACGAGCGGAACTGGATCCGGATCGCGATCGGTTTCCTCGTCTTCTTCGTCGTCATGATCCTCGTCGCCGGTCTGGCTCTGGGAATCCAGGTGCCGACCGACGAGGGCCGCGTCGATCCGAACACGCTCGATCAGGACTCACGCTTCGGGAACCCTGGACTCCGGGAGATCGTGCCCGGCGAGGAATACGAGGTGTACATCGTCGCACACCGGTTCAGCTTTACGCCCAGGGAGATCACCGTTCCCAAGGGCGCCAAAGTCACCTTCTGGGCGACATCCGGCGACGTTCAGCACGGCTTCGCTCTCGAGGGAACGAACGTCAACATGATGCTGGTCCCGGGTCAGGTGTCGAAACTGTCGGCGACGTTCGATACGCCGGGTCAGTACGACTTCATCTGTCATGAGTACTGCGGGTTAGGTCATGCCGTCATGTTCGGCACCGTGACGGTCGAGTCGTAGGCCGGGGAGGGCACAATGATCGAAGATCGAACCACACAGCCGGTCCGCGAACTCACGAAGAGTGAGAAGCGTTTCGTCGGTATCCACATCATCTTCGCCGTCGCGGCGCTGTCGATCGGAATCCAGTACGGACCGATGCAGGCGCTCGAACACGCCGGTCTGGATCTCTATCCGAAGCTCAGCTTCCTGGCGAGCTCGTACTACCAGGGTCTGACGCTCCACGGGGTGCTCAACGCCCTCATCTGGACGACGTTCTTCATCACCGGGTTCCTGACGATGGTCGTGATCCGGGGTCTGCAACGGCCCCTGAAGTACCCGTGGCTCAATCGACTCGGCTTCTGGATGATGGTCGTTGGACTCGTCACGACGGCAATTCCGATCCTGGCCGACAAGGCGACCGTTCTCTACACGTTCTACCCGCCGATGGAGGCGAGCAGCCTCTTCTATATCGGACTGGTGCTCGTCGTCGTCGGCAGTTGGATCGAGGGCTACGGCATGTACTTCACGTTCTACGCGTGGAGGAAGGAGAATCCCGGCACACGCTCTCCGTTCGTCGCATTGGCATCCGTCATCACGATGGCGATGTGGCAGATCGCAACACTCGGGGTCGCCACTGAGATCCTCGCGATCATCCTTCCGTCGGTCTTCGGGTGGACGTCTGGTACGGATCCGCAACTCTCCCGCACGCTCTTCTGGTTCACCGGCCACCCGCTCGTGTACTTCTGGGTCTTGCCCGCCTACCTGTCGTGGTATGCGTTCCTGCCCAAACAGGTCGGTGGGAAGATGTTCAGCGACTCGTTGGCTCGCCTCGTGTTCTGGCTGTTCCTCGTGCTGTCGACACCGCTCGGTTTCCACCATCAGTTCACCGACCCCGGCATCCCCGCAGGTTGGAAGTTCATCCATGCCCTACTAACGCTCGCCGTCTCGTTCCCGTCGCTGTTGACGCTGTTCACGGTCATCGCATCGCTGGAGTACGGCGGCCGGAAGCGGGGAGGTAAGGGCCTGTTCGGGTGGATCAAGGCGCTGCCGTGGAGCAATCCATCGGTCGTGTGGCAGTTGCTCGCCGGAATTCTGTTCGTCTTCGGTGGCATCGGGGGCATCATCAACGCCTCGTACAATGTGAACCTCGCGTTGCACAACACGTCATGGATTCCCGGCCACTTCCACCTCACGGTGGCGTCCGCGGCGACAATGAGCTTTGTCGGCATCAGTTTCTGGCTCGTACCGTATCTGACCGGCAAACCGCTCTGGAAGCCGAAACTGGCCGCAGCAGGCGCCTGGATCTACTTCGGCGGCATGCTGATCTTCTCGAACGCGATGCACGTCATCGGGTTGCTCGGCGCCCCCCGCCGTACCCCGTTGGGTCTCGCCCCGTATATCCCCGAGGAGTGGGCCGGCCACCTCTGGCGGATCGGGTTCGGTGGGACGATCATGTGGATCGGTCTGATGATCTTCATCATCGTCACCTTGGTGACCGCGGTTCAGCGCAAGAGGCTCCCCGCAGACGAGCTCGTCGAGGTTCCGATCGCCGAGTCGATCCGGGATCCGCAGGCGACGCCCGTCTGGCTGGATCGGTGGCGTCCGTGGCTGATCACCGCCATCCTCCTCGTCGTGCTCTCGTATGGGCCGCAGCTCTACGAGCAGATCACGCAGGTCCAGCTGACGTCGCCGGGTTTCTCCCCCTGATCGGCACGTGAACTAGCCTGCTCCCGTGAGCAGTGACGAACCCAGTGTGCCTGACGGGCCGGCCGTAGACTGGCCGCTCCGGACCAGGAACACGGTACGGAGGGTTCTGCGACGGCTCGAGACGCTGACGATCCGGTCGGAACAACCGGTCAACAAAACCGTCGGCTCTCCGCGACTGAATCCGTTGTACCACACCGGCACGATTGCCGTGTTCCTGTTCGTCGTCGTATTCCTCACCGGGATCTATTTGACGATGTTCTTCCAGTACGGGTTCGAAGCGTCGTACACCGCCGTGTCCCGGTTGGAAGCGAGTCTCGTCGGACGGACGATGCGCGCCGTTCACCGGTACGCGTCGGTGGCGCTCGTTGTGACCTCGCTGCTCCACGGGTGGCGCACCTTCGTCCAGGATCGATTCAGGGGAGCGAGATGGCTCGCCTGGGTCTCCGGGATCTGGATGATGGCAATGATCTGGATCATCGGCGTCACCGGGTACTGGCTGATCTGGGACGAGCGCGCCCAGATGTTCAACGAGGCTCTGACGCGAGCCGTCTCCGGCACGAAGGTCGGGCTCGATTTCATGCTCGACGATCTCCTGACACCGGCCGCAGGGACCGGTTGGCCGTTCCTGCTCCTCCTCCTGCTGATCCACATCATCCTCTCACTCGTGATCGGTCTTCTGCTGTGGTATCACACCAAGCGGCTCAACCGTCCGAAGCTCCTGCCTCCCCGGTACTGGATGTCGCTCATCGGCGGTGTGATCTTGGTCCTGGCGATCCTCTGGCCGGTCGGGATGCTGCCCGCCCTCGACAACTCGCTGATCCCGCAGTCGATCCCTCTCGATCCGTTCTACCTGTTCCTCCTGCCGGCCGGTTTGCGTGTCTCCCCCGTTGTCGTGTGGGGTGGTTTCCTCGTAATCGGAGTTCTCCTGACCGCCATCCCGTGGCTCGGTCGCAGAAAGCCGCTCCAGCCGATCAGCATCGACCCGGACCGATGCACCGGATGCACCCTCTGCGTGGCCGACTGTCCGTACGGGGCTCTCGAGATGGTGCCCCGCGAAGACGGAAAGTACCGGCAGATCGCAGTGCTGATCCCGGACCGGTGCGTGTCGTGTGGCATCTGCATCGGAAGCTGCTCGGACGACGCGATGTCGCTCGACGACAGACCGATCGACGACCTGTCGGCGGAGATCCAGCGCGTGTCCGTCATCGGCGAGTCTCCCACGATCGTCTTCACCTGCGAACGGCAGGCGCTCCACGGTGCGGCGGATATGCTCGCAGCCCCCGCGGAGGAGCCCGGTGTTGAGAACGTGCACATCCTCCCCGTTCCCTGCATCGGCATGGTGCATCCGGGCCGTGCCACCGAGGCGCTCACCGCCGGTGCCGGCGACGTGCGCTTCATCGGATGTCCTCCCGCGGACTGTGCGAACCGTGAGGGCAACACCTGGATGCAGGAGCGGCTCGACCGGGATCGTGTGCCCCGTCTCAAGAAGGCGTATCTCGATGCTCCGATCCGTTCGGACTGGGTCGCTCCCACGGACTTCGACGAAGCGCTGCAGCATCCGGGTGAGGAGTCCGAAGCGGATCCTTCGGTCGTTCCGGGTCACCGCTCTCTCGCGATCCTCGGGATCCTCGTTCTCGTTGCATCGTTGATCTCGATCGGTGCGACGTATCTGCCGTTCGTTCCGGGAGGTTCCGACGATGCCGTGATATCGATCGCCCTTCACCACCAGGGTGGTGCCGTTTTCGTGGGGTTCGAGGGAGAACCCGATCTGACGGATGGGGGTCCGAGTCGCCTCGTCGCTGAACTCGACGGTGCGGTGATCTTGGACGAGACCTACCCGCAGGTGAGCGTCGATGGCACCGAAGCGTCGATCGCGCTGGAACGGATCGTCGTCGAACCCGGACAACACGCCCTCTACATCCGCATCTACGATCGGATCGACCGGAGCGTCTTCACGGTGCTGCACGACGATACGGTCGCGATCGGCCGGGGGGAGATCCTCGACGTGTCGTACATAGACCACCAGGTCGTTTCGAGCGCCGATGCCGGGAGGTCCTTGTACTTCGAGACGACGCTCGGGGTGAATACCGGGTGCAGGGTCTGTCACTCCCTCGATCCGGGCGTGGTGATCGTCGGACCGTCCTTCGACGGTGTCGGCGCCCGGGCGGCGACGCGGGTTCCGGGTCTCACGGCGGAGGAGTATCTGCATCAGTCGATCGTCGATCCGGACGCATACGTCGTTCCGGGCTTCGATCACGGTGTGATGCTGCAGAACTTCTCCGAGACACTGACCGACGAGGAGATCGACAACCTCGTGGCATTCTTGTTGACGCTGGAGTAGCGAACGGTCCCCGGCGGCTACGGTTCGACGGGGAACGCCTCTTCGGTCCCGGCCGTAT
>JANTHO010000047.1 GCA_024762335.1 Acidimicrobiia bacterium
TGCTCCTTGCAGTACGCGATGAGTTCCTCCTCCGTTGCCTCGGTTCCCGGCTTGAGAGCGACGACGGCCTTGACTTCCTCACCGTGTCGCTCGTGTGGGACTCCGATGACGGCGGCCTCGGCGATCGCCGGATGGCCGTAGAGCACCTCTTCGATCTCGCGCGGGTAGACGTTGAAGCCGCCGCGGATGATGAGATCCTTCTTCCGGTCGACGATGTAGTAATAGCCGTCCTCGTCGCGGGTGCCGATGTCGCCGGTGTGGAACCAACCGTCGATGATGGCCTCGGCCGTCGCTTCCGGCTTCTTGTAGTAGCCGCGCATGACGTTGTGGCCCTTGATACAGATCTCTCCCGCCGTGTCGGTCTCGGAGATGATGTTGCCCTCGGCGTCCTCGAGCCGGAACTGGATGCCCCACAACGGAGGACCGATCGATCCGGCCTTCTTCGGCCGGTCGAGCACGTTGAACGACGCCACCGGTGACGTCTCCGACAGTCCGTAGCCTTCGAGAATGTTCACGCCGTACTTCTCATCGAACGCTTTCATGACTTCGACCGGCATCGCCGATCCGCCGGAGACGCAGTATTGGAGATCGAGGTCGTATTCGTCGGCTTCCGGCGTGTGGAGCAACGCGAAGTACATCGTCGGGACACCGGCGAACAGGTTGACCTTGTACTTCTGCATGAGTTCGAGCGCGGCAATCGGTTCAAAGCGGGGGAGAAGTACGACCGTGCCTCCCCGGCCCAGTACCGCGTTCTGGATGACCGTCTGACCGAAGCTGTGGAACAGCGGAAGGGTCGCGAGAGCAACAGTGTCCTGGTCGACCGGTAGCAGGGACGTTCCGCAGTAGCGGGCGTTGAAAAACATGTTGAAGTGTGTCAGTTCGGCACCCTTCGGGTACCCCGTCGTGCCAGATGTGTACAGAATCACGGCGGGGTCGTCCGGCATCGTTGGGGCGTGATCGGTGTACGGCTCGGCGCCACCGATCAGCGCCATCATGTTCGATGCGCCCTCCGGTGCCGACACATCGGTCGGATTCGCCCGTGCGATGATGAGATTGTGGCAGCTCTCCGCCCGGTTGAAACCTGCGGCTGCGGAGTCGAAGAATCCTTCCCATGCAACGATCGCGACCGCGTCGGAGTCGTTGAGGTGGTAGGCGACCTCGTCTGGGGTGAGCAGGACGTTCAGCGGGACGACGACCCCGCCGGCGGCGAGGATGCCGAAGTAGGCGATCGTGAAATGCGGTACGTTCGGCAGGAGAATCGCAACGTGTTGGCCTTTGTGAATGCCGAGTGCCTTCAGTGCTCCGGCGAACCGCTGAGCGGCACCATGCACTTCGGTGTACGACATCGTGACGTCGCCGACGGCGATCGCGGTTCGGCCGGGGTACTGCTTGGCGCTCTCGTGGAGGAGGGTGGCGACGTTGAGGCTCATGCGACGAGTTCCTTTCGAAGACGAAAACCCAAACTACCCGAATCGAACGAGGCTTGCCCCGTCATCGTCACAGGGACGACGTTCGGCCCTTGCATCGTTCGGTCGAGGAAACGACCATCATGGGCACTATGCGCACACTCATCAGCAACGGAACGGTCGTGACGGCTTCGACGGCGGTCGAGGCCGACGTCATCATCGACGGGGAGCACATCGTCGGTGTGGTCGAACCCGGTACTGCAGGCGACGGGTTCGATCGGGTGATCGACGCAACGGGACGCTACGTGATCCCGGGCGGCGTCGACATGCACACGCACATGGAGCTCCCCGTTTCGGGGACGACATCGGCGGACACGTACGAGACGGGGACACGGGCCGCTGCGATCGGTGGGACGACCACCATCGTCGACTACGCGGGGCAAACCCGGGGAAGCACGCTGGCGGCCGGCCTGGCCGAGTGGATGGGTCGCGCCGAAGGGCACTCGTACATCGACTACGGCTTCCACATGATGGTCACCGACGTCCACGAAGGGACGCTTGCCGAGTTCCCCCAGATGATGGGCGTCGGTGTGACGACGTTCAAGCTGTTCACGGCGTACCCCGGCGTGAACCTCTCGGACGACCGGCAGATCCTCGCAGCGATGCAGGTCGCCGCGTCGATCGGAGCGACGATCATGATGCACGCAGAGAACGGCATCGCCATCGATCTGCTGCGTGACGAGGCCGTGGCGCGGGGCGAAACCGATCCGATCCACCATCTCTTGACGAGGCCGGCGTCGATGGAGGCGGAAGCGGTGCACCGGGTGGTCGCGCTCGCCGAGATCGCCGGATGTCCGCTCGTCATCGTCCACATCTCATCTCAGGACGCTCTTGCAGAGGCGGTCGTTGCCAGGGACGGTGGACTGCCGGTGTTCGCGGAAACGTGCCCGCAGTATCTGTGGCTCGCTCAGGAGGATCTGCCTGAAGGGTTCGAGGCAGCCAAGTTCGTTTGTTCCCCTCCGTTGCGTCGGCGCAGTGAGGGGCATCAGGCTGCGTTGTGGTCGGGGATCGACACGGGGAGAGTGGACGCGGTCGCCACCGACCATTGCCCGTTCACGTGGGAACAGAAGGAGGCGGGCCGTGGCGATTTCCGGAAGATTCCGAATGGGCTCGGCGTCGTGGAGCATCGCGTCGATCTGGTCTATCAGGGTGTTGTCGAAGGATGGATACCTCTGACGCGATGGATCGACGTGATCGCCGAGACTCCGGCCAAGATCTCCGGTCTCTATCCGAAGAAGGGAACGATCGCTCCCGGGTCGGATGCCGACATCGTCATCTACAACCCGACCGGATCGCATGTGCTCTCCGCAAGGACGCACCACATGAACCTGGACTACTCGGTGTTCGAGGGCGCGGAGGTCGGCGGTAGCGCGGAGACCGTGTTGTCGCGAGGTGAGGTCATCGTCGACCGTGGCGTGTTCGTCGGCGAACCGGGGCGAGGCAAGTACCTGGTTCGCGGCACGAACGCGCTCTTGCCCGAAAGGATCGTCGAGTAGGAAAGCGGACAGACCCTTCCTGAGGGTCCCGCCTGGGTTGCAGGCTCAGGGCTTCAGCGATGCGATGAGGATCGCTCGATCGACCGCCGAATCGTCGGTCAGAAGCGAGGCGACCTGCGCGGCCGCCGTTTCGTTCGAAGGTGTCACCCGAGTGATGGTCACAATCACTCGCGCACCGTTCGGGACGTTCTTCAGGCCTCCATCGGGATGCAGGAGGAGTGTCGCGGCCGCATCCACGGTCATCAATTCTTGCTCCTCGAGTCCGGTGATCCCGGCGACCCGATCGGGACGATGGGCTACCTCCCTCACGGGGCGGCCGATGGCGTCGGCGGCCATGACGACTACCACCGTCGTCGAACGTGCGGGAATCACCGGTTCGTGCGCCGCCGGGGCCTTGATCAACATCGATCGGGCCCCGTCCGCTTCCACGATCATGTGATCGGCTCCGGACTCTGTGAAGAGACGATCGATGGCCTCCGTCGACGGGCCGGTGACCTTGCCGGGAGCTCGGCCGGTGACGACGAACAGCGGCGTACCGGCCTCGAGTACAGCATCGACCTCGCCGGGGTCGGCCGACCAGCAGATCGGCTCATCCACCTGGTCGTCGGCCATCATCGTGGTGGTTGTGAGAATGACCCGGTCGCCCCTCGCCGAGAGTTCCCGGCCGAGGGTGAAGAGGATCGTCGACTTGCCTCCCGCCCCGACAATCGCAACGAGCTCCCGGCCGCGCAGACCGATCCGCTCATGCAAGGGCGGAGTCACCGCTCCGACTCGTTCATCCAGACGAGCACGGCTTCGAGGACGGCGCCTCCAACGGAGAGCGCCTTGTCGGAGATGTGGTTGATCGCGGCGGGATCGAAGCGAGGATCCACGTCGCCGATCTTGAGCCCGGGGGTGACCGGGCCCGGTGCGACGAGTCCCCGGACGGTGCCGTCGAGTTTCGACCGGATGGGAGTGCCGTCGATCGTCCCGAGACGCTGTCCGGCTTCTACCAGGTCGCCGAAGTCGACGTCCCAGGTGAGATCGCCTGCCGTCGGAGATCGCAGGACCCGCTTGTTGGACTCTCCACCGATCTCGCCCGGTGTGCCGGAATCGGGGATGGCCGTCCCACTCCAGATGACCGTGCCGAGATAGTGGCCGCGCATCGTCTCGACGACGGCATCACAGTCGTCTCCGGCGGAGAAGCCCGGGCCGAGCCCGACGACGAACGGAGCCTGATCGCGGGTCGTATCGATGTTCCTCTTCGCGATGCGGGCGTCGACGACGATCGACGGTTCGGGATCGAAACGGGGGATGCCCTCATCGACGAGGACGGGGACGATGCCGTCGTTGGCAGCATCGATCGCCGCGGCTGGAGAGTCCACTCGTACGCCTTCGATTCCGTCGATCGAGATCCGCCCGTCGATCACGGCGGAAGAGTACGCGACGGTCCGACGGACGGTGAGGGGGCGTGCAAGTTCTGTGACCACGACGGGGAAGCCCACTCTGCGGAGGCGCCAGATGACACCGGAGCCGAGATCTCCGCCCCCGCGCACAACGACGAGGAAGCGGGAGAACGAACTCATGATGCTGCACCGGACGCGATGATCTCGGACATGATCGACACGGCGATCTCTTCAACGGTCTCGGCCCCGATCTCGAGACCGATCGGGACGTGGACCCGATCGATCGCGGCGGGATCGATACCTGCGTCGACCAGAGCGGCCCGTGTCGTCGCCCAACGTCGCTTGCTGCCCATCACACCGATGTAGCGCGCGGGAGAGCCGAGCAGCAGGGGGAGCAACTCGACGTCGAGGCCGTGGCTTCTCGTCACGACGACCACCGACGTGTTGGACGTGACCGGATGCGCCTCAACCGTCTCTTCGAGCGAACCGACAAAGCGGACGTCTGCATGCGGTAGCGCTTCTTCGGTGACGAGATCGGGCCGGTCGTCGGTCGCAACGGTGCGGTACCCGAGCCAATGGGCGAGATCGACGACGGCGCGACCGACATGGCCGCAGCCGACGACGAGAACGGTATCAGGGGACATGTACGGCTCCAATGCGATCGTCATGGTCCCGCCGCAGATCCCCGGATCTCCCTGCGAAGGATCCTCAAGGGTGTAGGTGACGAGACGGGTGTTTCCCGATTCCAGGGCTTCAACGGCATCGGCGCGAACAAACGCCTCCACCTCGCCACCGCCAATGGTGCCGGAGGTCGAGCCGTCCGCGTAGATGAGCATCTTCGCGCCGGGATGCCGTGGAACGGACCGTGCCGTCTCAACGATTGTCGCAACGGCGACCGGCCGACCGTCGGCGACCGCCGCGGTCAGTTCAGCGAGGAGTTCCCGGTGGTCGGGAGCTCTCACACTTCTTGCAGCGCCCGCCAGACCCGCTCCGGCGTGAACGGGATGGCGGTGATGCGCGCTCCGGTGGCATCGGCGATGGCGTTCCGGATTGCCGGAGCGACGCCGTCCTTCGGGATCTCGGCAATGGCCTTCGCACCGAATGGCCCGCTCTCCTCCATCGTCTGAACGAGGATGGCTTCGAGATGGGGCATCTCGTCGGCCCGGTAGATCTTGTACGGGCCGAACGATGGGTTGAGCAACCGGCCGTCCTCGTCGTACGCCATCTCCTCACAGTGGCCGTAACCGAGGGCCTGGGTCATGCCGCCTTCGACCTGGCCGGATGCCGTGACCGGGTTGATCGGGACACCGCAGTCGACGGCCATCACCAGATCGGTGACGGTCACCTGGCCGGTGTCGACGTCGACTTCGACCTCCGCGTACTGGGCGGCGTACGGTGGCGGAGACTCGGGCGACACGTACGATGCGGTCGCCATGATCTGGTGCTGCCCCTCCTGATGGAGTGTCGACAGGGCGATCGTCTCGAGCGATACGGACCGGCCGTCTGGTGCCCACGCAGCCGAGTCGTGCAGATCGATCGACGCCTCGTCGGTATCGAGAAGGAGTGCCGCGCGGGCGACGATCTGTTCCCTGACCTGATCGGCGGCGCGTTTGGTGGCCATGCCGGAGATGTACGTCGTGCTCGATGCGTACGCACCGGTGTCGAACGGCGTCATATCGGTGTCTGAGGCGTAGACGATGATGTCGTCGGTTCCGACGCCAACCACTTCTGCAGCGATTTGGGCCAGCACCGTGTCCGAGCCGGTTCCCAGGTCGGTTGCCCCGATGAGGAGGTTGAACGAACCGTCGTCGTTGATCTTGAGGCTCGCTCCGCCCATGTCGAGACCGGGGATCGCGGTGCCGTGCATCATCATGGCAAAACCGAGACCTCGCCGGATGTGCGGGCGGTCCGCCGGCGTGTGCCAGTCGGGGTCGTTCCTGCGATCCCACTCGATGGCACGCGCACCCTGAGCGACGGCCTCCTCCAGGCCGCTGGATGTGACGAGCGGCATCACGCTCGCATCCTGATCCCCCTCGCCGAGCTGCTGGGCAATGTCGAGCGGATCGCCGACATTCGTCCAGTTCAATCGGCGGAACTCGATCGGGTCCATGTCGAGAGCATCGGCGATGTCCTCCATGTGGGCTTCGAGTGCGAACAGGGCCTGGGGTGCTCCGTAGCCGCGATAGGCACCCGGGACCGGGAGGTTCGTGTAGGCCACCTTGCAGTCGAAACGCTTCGCCGGGCAGTTGTACGAGCTGAGACCGCGCAGGCCGCTGACCATCTGCACCGTCAGCCCGTGCGAGCCGTACGGGCCGGTGTTCGCAACGATCCGCATCTCCTGCGCCGTGAGTTTGCCTTCGGCGTCGACGCCGGTCTTGAACGTGACCGTCTGCGGGTGACGCGTCCGACTCGACCGGAACTCTTCTTCCCTCGTCAATTCGAGGCGAACGGGGCGGCCGGTCGCCATCGTCAGATGAGCGACGATGTCTTCGATCAGCATCTCCTGTTTCACCCCGAACCCGCCGCCGATCCTCGGCTTGATGATGCGGATCTGCTTCGCAGGCAGGCCGATCAGCGGAGCGAGCATCCGTCGGACGTGGAACGGCACCTGGGTCGATGAGGTGATGACCATCCGCTCGTCGCTATCCCACGCGGCGATGGCGATGTGGTTCTCGATCGGTGTGGCATGCACCTGATGGACCCGTAGCGTCTGTTCGAACACGCGGTCGGCAGCGGCGAAGCCGTCTTCGACGCTCTTTGTGTCCGCCTTGAGATGATGGACGATGTTGTGCGACGCGTCGTGGGCACCCTCCATGTCCGGTTCGTCGTGGATGACGGGCGCACCGTCGAGGATCGCTTCGTTTTCGTCGAAGACCGCCGGCAGCAACTCGTATTCGACGTCGATCAGGTCGAGTGCGGCGAGGGCGATCTCCTCGGTGTCGGCGGCAACGGCGGCGACACGGTCGCCGACGTAGCGGACCTTGTCGTCGAAGCTGACCTGGTCGTACGGGAGCGGATTCGGGTAGCTCTGGCCACCGGAGGCGTACCTGACTCGTGGGACGTTCTCGTGGTGAAGGACGGCACGCACACCGGGAAGGGCTCGAGCTTTCGAGTCGTCGATCGAGACGATCCGGGCATGGGCGTGAGGGCTGTACAGCACCTTCGCATAGAGCATGCCCTGCACATGCACGTCGTCGGTGAACGCCGGGTTGCCCTTGACGAGTTTGATCGCGTCGACCTTCGTCTCCGGCTTGCCGACGATCCTCGTCTCGGGGACGTCGACGCTCGGGACGACCCTGGGAGCGATTTCGGTGATCCCGTCGCGGTCCGTGTGCGGACCGTCGGAATCGACGAGCGGGTCGAGCGTGACGACGTCAATGCTTTCGGGGGTTTCCCCGCGAAGAACGGCGGCGGCCCGCAAAACGGCGTGCACCGGACGGAGGTAGCCGGTCTCACGATCGAGGATTCCCGAGAGAGCGTCGCGAACCTCGTCCTCAGTCGGGTCGGGATTGCGATCGATGAGCGCTTTCGCTGCGAGGATCGTTGCGGGAGTGGAGTAGCCCGATTGGATCGCTCCGGTCTCGATGAATGCTTCCTGGATCGGGTGGAGCGTGCCCGGTGTGCTCAGGCCCTCGATCGTCTCGATCGCGTGGCCCTGGGCCTGGGCGGCGAGCATCACATCAGCCGAGATCAGTTCGCCATCGAGGAGTACGGCCGCCGCGCCGGTCTCACCCGTGTCCGATCCGTACCGGACGCTGTAGTAGCCAGCGCTGCGCAGCACCTTCCGGAGAGAGTCGTGAGGTTCGCAGGAGAGTTCGCAATCGCTCCCGTTGATGGTCAGGGTGATGTTCACGCTCGACCTCCTTCCAGTCGTTCGACGATTCGGTCGGCGAGCACCCCCGCGAGATGCCGTCGGTACTCGGATGAGCCGCGGAAATCCGCCGGCGGTTCGAGGTCGTCCATGCGGTTGGGGTCGATGACGACCGGTCGTGATGCAACCCCGGTTGCCACGAGACGCGCGATTCCGTCGGATGCGAGACGTCCGGCGACCATGACGATGGGTCGGTCCATCGGTGTGCGTCCCGTTCGATCGGCAGCGGTCGCGCCGGATGTGCTCAGCGTGACGGATGTGATGATCGAACCGACGAGAGCGGTCGGGTCGTCGAGCAGATCGTCGAGTCGAACCTCGGCTGAACCCGTCGCCGTTGCCAGCGCCACGGCGGCGTCGAAGAGGAGGAGTCCGGCGAGCAGTTCGCTCTCCGGATCGGATGAACCGATCGTCCCCCCGACGGTCGCCGCGTTCCGGATCGTGCTCGGGGCTTCGCGATGGGCCAGTTCCCGAAGCAGCGAAGGAGCGTCTGTGGCGTCGACGAGGTCCTGGAGAGTCGTCATGGCGCCTATTCGGAGCGTCGATCCATCGGTATCGATGCCGGACAGGCCCAGGTCCTGGAGATCGACCGCGATCTTGGGTGCACCCGCTGCATCGCCGTTGAGGTCGGTACCGCCGGCGAGCACGGCCGCATGTGGATCGGCGAGGAGATCGAGAGCTTCCTGCAGCGTGGCCGGTCGGGCGTAGGTTTGGATCATTTCGTCGACCTCCTGGAAGCGGCAGCGTGGTGTACCTTCACTCTACCGCCGGTGGGCCGTCCAGGGACGGGTTCGCGGCACGGCGTTCTTTGGTACATTCTTCCCATGAGCACTCTTCTCGTCCGGCACGCACAGGTTCTCGTAACGATGGATGACGGCGGTACGGAGATCGTTGATGGTGGCCTCTTCGCTGTCGATGGTTTCATCACGCAGGTCGGGTCGACGGGCGATCTGCCCACGACGGCCGATGAGATCGTTGATCTGTCCGGTCATGTCGTCCTCCCCGGTCTCATCAACACTCACCACCACTTCTATCAGACTCTAACCCGGGCGGTTCCCGGTGCTCAGGACGTCGGACTCTTCGATTGGCTTCGCACGCTGTACCCGATCTGGGCGCGGCTGACACCGGAGGACGTGCAGATCGCGACCCGTCTCGCGCTCTCCGAACTCGCCCTCTCCGGGTGCACGACGTCGTCGGATCATCAGTATCTCTTCCCCAATGGGTCGAGCGTCGACGACCAGATCGTCGGTGCCGAAGGCGTCGGGATTCGGTTCCACGCGGCCCGTGGTTCGATGAGCCTCGGCGAGAGCGACGGAGGCCTTCCCCCGGACTCGGTCGTTGAGGATGAGGACACGATCCTCGCCGACACGGAGCGAGTCATCCGGGCGTTCCACGATCCAGAACCCGGGGCCATGACGCGGGTGGTCGTCGCTCCGTGCTCGCCGTTCTCGGTGACCCCGGACCTGATGCGAAAGTCGGCCGATCTCGCCAGGAAGTACGGCGTGCATCTCCACACGCACGTGGCGGAGACGCTCGACGAGGAGGAGTTCTGCATCGAGTCGTTCGGCCGCCGTCCGGTCGAGCTGATGGAAGACCTCGGGTGGGTCGGGCCGGATGTCTGGTACGCCCACGGCATCTACATCAACGACGAGGAGATCGGCCGCCTCTCCAACTCGGGGACCGGTGTCGCCCACTGCCCGTCATCGAACATGCGGCTCGCGTCCGGGATCGCTCCCGTGCGCCGCTACCTCTCGGCGGACGTGCGTCTCGGTCTGGGCGTCGACGGTTCGGCAAGCAACGACGGAAGCCACATGATCGCCGAAGCCCGCCAGGCGATGATGCTCGCCCGGCTCGATGCGGCCCCATCGATCTCCGGTGGACGACTCCTCACCGGCAGGGAGGCGCTCAGGATCGCCACCCGGGGTTCGGCGGCGGTGCTCGGCAGGGACGACGTCGGATCGCTCGAAGTGGGGAAGGCTGCGGACTTCATCGCGATCTCCCTCGACCGGATCGAGTATGCCGGATCGCTGCACGACCCCGTCGCCGCCGTTCTCTTCGTCGCCCCCGTCCAGGTCGACGAGAGTTACGTGCATGGGCGCCCCGTGGTCAAGGGCGGGGAACTCGTGGGAGTCGAGCTTCCGTCACTGATCGAGAAGCACAACAAGGCTGCCTCGCGTCTCGTTGGGTAGCGCCCACCCGCCCCGGATCAGCGACTACGGTACGGGCATGGAATTCGTCGCTGCACACGACCTCGACGAAGCGCTCGCAGCCAAGGCAGAACAGCCGGATGCGGAGTTGCTCGCCGGAGGAACGGACCTCATGGTTGAGGTCAACCTTGTCCATCATCGACCCGAGCAGGTCGTTTCCCTCCGGAGGATCGCCGAGCTGGGGGATGTGTCTCCCCGGCGGATCGGCGCCGGAGTGACCTGGTCCCGTCTCGAACACGGGGACCATCGAGGTCTTGCAGAGGCGGCCCGAACCGTCGGATCGCCGCAGATCCGTGCGGCGGGAACCATCGGCGGCAACGTCGGCACCGCGAGCCCGGCCGGAGACGGTCTTCCGTGGATCGCGGCCGCCGACGCGGCGATCGAAGTTCAGTCCAAGGCCCGGGGACCTCGCGTCGTTCCGTGGCGTGATTTCTTCGTCGGTGTCAAACGGACATCATTGGAACCCGACGAGATCATCACGGCCGTCATCGTTCCCGAAGACGTCCCTGAGGCGCAGGAGTTCGCAAAGGTCGGGGCACGCAATGCCATGGTCATCTCGACGGTGAGCTGTCTCGTGATGCGCGGCGACGACGGTTTCCGGATCGCTCTCGGATCGGTCGCTCCGACACCCATCCGTGCTGCCGCCGCCGAGGAGATGCTCAACGCCGAGTCGACGATCACCGAAGCAGCGCTTGACGAGGTTGCCAGGATCGTTTCCGAGGAGGTTCGACCGATCACCGATCACCGATCCACGGAGGCCTATCGGAGACATGCGGCCGGGGTTCTTGCCCGCCGTCTCGTGGAACGGAGCTTGCGATGAATGTGACGATCACCGTCAACGGCGAACCGCGAACCGCGGACGTGGTCGCATCCGAGAGTCTGCTCAACGTGCTGAGAGACGACCTCGACCTGCCGGGCACGAAGGACGCATGCGAACAGGGAGAGTGCGGATCGTGCACTGTGATCCTCGACGGTGAAGCCGTCTGCTCCTGTCTCGTCATGGCGGCCGATGCCGAAGGGTCGGAAGTCACGACGGTCGAAGGCATGGGCGAGCCGGGACATCTCCACCCCGTCCAGGAAGCGATGCTGGCCGAAGGAGCCGTGCAGTGCGGTTTCTGCACTCCCGGTTTCGTCGTCGCCGGTGCCCATCTTCTCGAGACGAACCCGCACCCATCGGAACTCGAGATTCGCGAAGCGCTCTCCGGGAACATCTGCCGGTGCACCGGGTACGGAGCGATCCTCCGAGCGTTCGAGACACTCAGTGAGGAGGGAACATGACGACGCCGACCCGCACCCACGTGACCGGGGGAATCGGAACGAGCGTCCGTCGTCCCGACGGCGTGCCGAAAGTGACCGGCAACTTCGCATACGCGTCCGACTTGCATTCGAAGGACATGCTGTGGGGTGCAACTCTCCGGAGCCCGCACGCCCACGCCCGCCTCGTCTCCCTCGACATCGGGCCGGCGCTCGCCATGACCGGCGTACGCGCTGTGCTTACCCAGGACGATGTTCCCGGCCTGCCGCTGTTCGGCCAGGAGGAACAGGACCAACCGGTCTTGTGCGACGGAACCGCCCGCTACTGGGGTGAACCGGTCGCGATTGTTGCCGCCGACGACGAAGAGACGGCCCAGCGTGCCGCCGCTTCGATCGTTGCCGAGTGGGAGCCGCTCGCACCGCTCGACAATCCGGAGCGTGCCGCCGACGATGGCTCGACGTTCCGCGAAATGAAGATCCGTCGCGGCGACCAGAACGCCGTGGGAACGGTCGTCGTTGAAGGTGTATACGAGACGGCGAGCCAGGATCAGGCACCGCTCGGCACCGAGGCCGGCTTTGCGATCCCCGACGGATCGGGTGGTCTCGATCTGTACGTGACCAGCCAGTGGGTCCACGTCGACCATCGGCAGATCATCGCCTGCCTCGACATGGAACCCGATCAGATCCGATGCCATCCGGCCGGGATCGGAGGGGCGTTCGGCGCCCGCGAAGACATCTCTCTCCACATCCACGTCGCGATGCTCTCCCTCGCCACCGGTCTTCCGGTCAAGATGGAGTACGACCGGTCCGAGTCGTTCGTGGGCCACGTCAAGCGGCATCCCTCGAAGATGTGGTATCGCCATGAAGCCGATGCCGACGGCAACCTCGTCAAGGTGACGGCCCGGCTGCTCCTCGACGGTGGTGCCTACGCCCACACGAGCCGCGCGGTCCTCGCCAACGCGGCGTTCTTCACCGTCGGGCCGTACCGGTGTGACAACGTTTCGGTGGACGCCCAGGCGGTCAGGACGAACAACCCGCCCTGCGGGGCGATGCGGGGCTTCGGCGCCGTTCAGGCGTGTTTCGGTTATGAGAGCCAGATGGATCGTCTCGCCGAGGCGCTAGGCGTGGATCCGCTCGACCTGCGGAGACAGAACGCCATGCGCGGGGGCGACCCTCTTGCCACGTCCGGGCAGGTCATCGACGCGCCGCTGCCGACGATCGAGGTGATCGATGCGCTCGAATCCATCCCGCTCCCCGAACCGCTCGCGTCCGACGATCCCCGGCTTCTCCCGGGAGGGACGGGTCTGACGACTCCCGCATCGAAGGTCGTGCGCGGCGTCGGGTATGCGGTCGGATTGAAGAACGTCGCGTTCTCGGAAGGGTTCGACGACTACGCCGAAGCCCGGGTCGTGTTGACACCCGCCGGCGTGGAAGTGCATACGGCCGCGATGGAGGTCGGCCAGGGACTCGTCACCGTTTGCCAGCAGATCGCTCGAACCGTCCTCGGAATCGAGAACGTGGCCGTCGTGTGGGACGACACGTCGCACATCGGCTCGGCGGGTTCCACGTCGGCGTCACGTCAGACGCAGATGACGGGTGGCGCCGTCCATGCCGCATCGGTCGGCTTGCGTGACCGGATTCTCGAAGAGCACGGTGGTGACGAGCTTCGCAACGACGGTGTGTATCGCGAAGGGAAGCGTGTCGCCACCATCGATGAGATCTGCGGAGGGGGACCAGTCGAGAACCTCGTGCGATTCCGCCACCCCGAGACGTTCCCGCCGGACAAGAACGGCCAGGGCGATGTCCATGCCGGGTTCGTCGTGGCGGCCCATCGGGCCGTTGTAGACGTCGATCCCGAGCTCGGGCTGGTTCGTGTGGTCCGTGTCGACACCGCCCAGGACGTCGGCAAGGCACTGAACCCGCAGGCGATCACCGGACAGCTCGAGGGCGGCATCATGCAGGGCGTCGGGCTCGCGGTGATGGAGGAACTGATCGTTGATCACGGAGTCATTCGCAACCCCACGTTCACGGACTACCTGATTCCGACGTTCGTCGACGCTCCGGCCGTCGAGTCCAGGATCATCGAAGCGCCCGATCCGTGGGGACCGTTCGGGGCGAAGGGGATCGGCGAGTCGCCGACGATCAGTTCTACGCCGGCGGTCGTTGCGGCCATCCGTGCTGCAACCGGCAAGGCGCTGACCCGTGCTCCGGTTCGTCCCCAGGACATCGTCGGGATCTGAGCCATGGCTGGTACGA
Organism: Acidimicrobiia bacterium; assembly: GCA_024762335.1. Lineage (GTDB taxonomy): Bacteria > Actinomycetota > Acidimicrobiia > Spongiisociales > UBA5794 > JAHEEL01. The sequence continues at coordinate 13,933 of JANTHO010000047.1, forward strand.
CCGGCATCATCCTCGCTGCCGGCGCTTCCGAGCGGATGGGCAGGCCGAAGTTGCTGCTGCCGTTCGGGGATACAACGATTCTCGGCTCGACCATCGAACGGGTCGAGGCAAGCCGGCTCGACCGGGTGGTCATCGTCACCGGTTTCGGCGGTGAAGCGATCGAAGCGTCGATCGAAGCCCAGCGGTCGATGATCGTGACCAATCCGGATTTCAGGCGGGGAAACATGTCGTCCCTGCTGACCGGGGCCGACGCCGATCCGGGCGCCGACGCATTCGTGCTCGTACCGGGTGACCTCCCGACGATCCGGACCGCGGTGATCGACGCGATGGTGGATCTCTGGGAACACCAGGCGCCTTGGGCGGCCGTGACCGCATACAACGGTCGGCCGGCTCACCCGTTTCTGCTGTCTGCAGCCGCAGTCGAGGAACTCCGACCGTTCCCCGGAGAGAAGGTGCTCGGGCGCCTGTTCATCGACAACGGCGATGGCCGAGTGCAGCGACTCGATGTGTCCGGGGACGCTCCGAAGGATGTGAACACACCCGAGGACTACGAGGAACTGACCGGTCGGTAGAGCGGCGGACCGCCCGCGAGCCGGGACGCCGGGCACGCCGTCGGACGGCGCCGACGAACTACGATGATGCGCACAAAGCAACGCTGGAGGTTCGAACGTGGCCTGGATGGTCGGAGCGGGATCGCTGGTCCTTCTCATTCTGGTGATTCTTGGCTTGGTCGACGTGGCCCGGTATCGAGAGAAGATGGAGACGTGGCAGACGGTCGTGTGGGTGATCCTCATTGTCTTCGTGCCGGTGATCGGGTTGGTCGCCTATCTGTTTTGGCGTCTCGCACGCAGCGATGCCATGCAGGACTCGATCGATTACACGGGTGAGCGCGGAACCGGGAAGAGTCGGCCGCTGCCACCGAGAGGGAACTGACGCCACCGTCGCCGACGGAGACCAGCCCATCTCGATCAGGTAGGCTGGCGCCAAGTGTTGAACAGATTGTAAAGGCCGGATGCCCGCCGCTGCTGAACAGGTCGAGCTGCTGGTGGGTGAGCGAGATGAGGAGCATGAATCATGGGTAGAGAGTTCGGACCGCGCAGGGCAACCTGGGTCGACGTGGAAGTGCCGGCGGCCGAAGGAGCGGACGACTTCGATGCGCTGAAGCGATTCGACACCGTGTACCGGGGCCTGTGCGCAGTTCTGTTCAACTACGCCCAGTCGGGGCACCCGGGCGGATCGGTCTCGTCGGGGCATATCGTGGCCGGTCTGTTGTTCGACGGTATGGACTACGACCTCGGTGATCCGAACCGGACCGACCAGGACCTGATCTCCTACTCTGCCGGGCACAAGGCACTCGGCCTCTATGCCATGTGGGCGCTTCGCGATGAAATCGCGAGGATCGCCCGGCCCGAACTGCTCCCGGCGGAGGAGAACCTGCGCTTGCGTTTCGAGGACCTCCTCGGGTTCCGCCGCAATCCGGCTCGTCAGACCCCCCTGTTCAAACGTTTCAACTCCAAGGCGCTGGACGGCCACCCGACACCGGCCACACCGTTCGTGAAGCTGTCGACCGGCGCTTCCGGTATCGGCGTCGGTTCGTCGCTCGGTCTTGCGGTTGCGGCGGCAGACGCCTACGGCGGCGACGCTCCGTGGGTCCACCTCATCGAAGGAGAAGGGGGACTCACTCCGGGGCGAGTCGCAGAGGTTGCGGCGTTCGCCGGCACGTCCGGTCTGTCGAACGCGGTCATGCACGTCGACTGGAACCAGTCTTCGATCGACTCGGACGCGGTGACCAGGGAGGGTGACCGGCCCGGCGACTACGTCCAGTGGGACCCGAAGGAACTCTTCTACCTCCACGACTGGAACGTGATCTCCGTTGCCGACGGGTTCGACTTCGGTCTCGTGCTGGCGGCACAGCGGATGGCTGCAGACATGGACAACGGACAGCCGACCGCCATCGTGTATCGCACGACGAAGGGTTGGAAGTACGGCATCGAAGGTAGGAAGTCGCACGGCGGCGGCCACAAGATGTGCAGCGACGAGTTCTTCGAAACACAGCGGCCGGTGTTCGGGGACGAAGTGGACTCATGGACGAGGCCCGATCCGTCGGACGCGGTTGCGGTTGAAGCCGCCCAGTGGGAGGCGATCGAGAAGTACCGGGCGCTGCTCGAACGTGAAGCCATGACGGCCGTCATGGCCGATCGTCTCGCGGCATCGAAGGAACGTCTCGACGCACGAGCCAGGACGCTGCGTGAAGGAGCCCCCGTTGCGGAGCAGCTCTACGACGCGGCCGACCCCGGCACCGTTCCGGAGGAGATCGCCGTTGCTCCTGGAGACAAACTGGCGCTTCGGCAGGCATTGGGCAAGACCCTCGGGTATCTGAACCGGCAATCCGGAGGTGCGATCCTGATCGGGGCCGCAGACCTGCTCGGCTCTACTGCCATCTCCGATGTCGCCGCGGGCTTCCCCGCCGGTTTCTACCACCGTGCCCAGAATCCCGATGCACGTGCCCTGTCGGTCGGAGGCATCTGCGAGGACGGCCTGTCGGGTGTCCTCTCCGGTGCTTCGGCGTTCGGGGTGCATGTCGGGGCCGTCGCCTCCTATGCGGCTTTCCTGGCACCGCTGGGGCACATCTCCGCCCGCCTCCACGCGATCGGAAACCAGGCCCGTCAGGAGACGGAACCTGGTCCGTATCGTCCGTTCATGCTCGTGTGCGCTCACGCCGGCGTGAAGACCGGCGAAGACGGTCCAACCCATGCCGATCCGCAGGCCCTGCAGGTGTTGCAGGAGGACTTCGCACCGCGAACGGGTATCACCCTGACCCCGTGGGAGCCGGCCGAGATGTGGCCGCTCGTCGCCGCTGCTTTCCGGGCGCGGCCGGCCCTGATCGCTCCGTTCGTCACCCGCCCCGGCGAGGTCGTTCCCGACCGTGATGCGCTCGGTCTCGCACCGGCGAGCGACGCCGCACAGGGCATGTACAAGCTGCGTT
>JANTHO010000048.1 GCA_024762335.1 Acidimicrobiia bacterium
CTTGCCTCCCTCTCGTCGGTTCGCGGTTTCGCAGCGGATGTCGTTGCAGCGCATCCCCGGATCGATCTCCTCGTCAACAACGCGGGAGTGATGGCGACACCGCGCGAGCAGACCGACGACGGATTTGAACTCCAATTCGGCACGAACCATCTCGGTCACTTCGCGCTGACGGCGCTGCTCATGCCGGCCCTCCTGTGCGGATCCGACGCAAGGGTCGTGACGGTTACGAGCACGGCACGGCATTTCCGGATCGGTCTCGATCCCGACGACCTCAACCTCGATGGAAACTACACACCCTGGGGTGCGTACGGCCGGGCCAAGAAGGCGAACATGAACTTCGCGCTCGAACTCGACCGGAGGCTGAGCGCCGCCGGATCGACGGTTCGCAGCCTCGCTGCGCATCCGGGACTGTCGAACACCGATCTGCAAGCGCAGAGCGTCCGGTCCTCCGGTGGGGCGAGCCAACGCTTCTTCGAGCGAGCGGCTGCTTGGATAGGCACGTCTCCCGATCACGGGGTCCAACCTCAGCTCCGGGCGGCAACAGACCCGCTTGCCCGCGGCGGGGGCATTTACACGCCGAAGTGGGTGACGGCAGGGCCGGCGGTTCGTCGACCGATCACCGGTCGCGGCAATCGCGCTGAAGAAGCGTCTCTCCTCTGGGATCTTTCGGAAGAGGTGACCGGCGTCGAATTCGACGTGCCGGGTCTCGTTTCTCGCGGATGTCCCTGACGACCCGCCGGTCTGTTCAGGTCGTGCAGTCGGCAAATCTCGCGTAGAAGAGGAAGAACCCCTCGTAGACCCGTCCGGTGTTGACCGCGGTGGTGGTCCCGGGGATCCATGGCAGATGGCCGGCTGGTGCGTCGACCTCGAACTGCAGATCGTCTTCTTCGAGCCACTCGCGACCGTCCACCCATCCGACGGTGCGTCCGAACGTCCTCCACGTATCGGCACGGGGGAGATCGCGGGTCCGAATCTCGGTGAGGATGCGGGCTTGGGCAGCGGGGCCGAACCGACCGTTCGACGCCGAGGCCCAGGCTTCGTCAATCGAGCGGAGCAGGTCGCAGTCGATCTGTGCTGCTTCGTCCGGATCGAGTCCGATGTAGCCGCCGACGTCGGCGTCGGCGATCAGGAGACGACGGGTTTCGGCATCGGCGGCTCGCCACTCGCCGGCGGCGAGAAGGGCACGGAGTGGGGAGGTGACATCGGCCATGACCGGCAGGATACTCCGTTCTGTTCCTCCGCCGGGAGTGAATCCCTGAGAGCGTCGCCGCTCTACCAGACACGTCGAATCACATCGATGTAACTGTCGGCGCGACGGATCGCGCCGAGGGTGGTTCCCATCTGCGGGACAGTGCGGTATCGTTCACACCAATGGCAACGCGGACGAAGAGCCGCGGGGCATCGGGGCGGAGCAAAGCAACCCCGAAAAGGACGAAGAAGAAGCAACCGCGGATCACCATCCGATCGAAGACCGTTCGGGCGCTACGGACGAGTCGGGACCGGATCCGGGGACGGTTGTCGCGTCAGAGCGACGACGTGTGGGGCATTGCCCTCATCGTCATTGCCGCGCTCGTGGGGCTCTCCTTTGTCGGACTCTCCGGCCCGGTCGGTGCCGCTATTTCCGGTGTGCTGTTGTTCCTGTTCGGAATGTGGGCCTACGTCGTTCCCTTCGTCATCGCCCTCTTCGGACTGTCGCTCCTCGGAGTCTGCTGCAGCGAGGATCGCGGCCGGCTGATCGCCGGAGTCTCAGTCGTATTCGTGTCATCGCTCGCGATGTTCCATCTAATGACCGGATCGCTGGCCCTGGCCGGCAACGTCGATCAGGTCAGAGAGAGCGGTGGGGCGATCGGTGCCCTGGTCGCATTCCCGCTTCGCCGCATTATCGGATTCTGGGGGGCGTTCGTCGTCCTCTTCGCCGGAGTGGGGCTCGGGACGCTTCTCCTAACGCGGTCGACGGTTCGCGATGTCGCTGTCGCCATCGGCGCGTATCTCAAGGACTTCCAGTCGCTCATCGGATTCGGAAACGATGACGGTGAGAAGACGGGCAACGTCAACGTTGACGCACCGATCGTGATGCACGAACCCATGGCCAAGACATCCAAGACTGCTCCGGAGAAGGGCCCGAGGGCCGCGACCAGGGCTCCGAAGAAGCCGAAACCCAAGAAGCTGCCTGCACCGTTGCCGGCATCGGGAGATGGGTATTCGCTGCCACCGCTCGACATTCTCGAGTCGTCGAGCGAGGCCGGGCCGGACCGCACGAGCCTCGAGCAGACGGCAGGCCAGCTTCAGGAGGCTCTGATGCAGCACGGAGTCGATGCGCGACTCACGCGCATCGTCCCCGGTCCGACGGTCACACGATACGAGATCGAACTCGCCCCGGGGGTGAAGGTCTCGCGAGTGACGAACCTGTCCCACGACATCGCCTACGCACTCGCATCAGCCGACGTGCGGATCCTCGCCCCGATCCCGGGCAAGAGCGCCATCGGGATCGAGGTACCGAACCGGCACCGGCAGATGGTCACGCTCGGGGACATTCTGCGCGGACCGGATGCGTCGGAGGATGCTGATCCAATGCTCGTGGCGCTCGGCAAGGATGTCAGCGGACGCGGCCGGATGCTTCGTCTCACCGAGTTGCCGCATGCGATCATCGCCGGTGCGACCGGTGCCGGCAAGTCGTCGTGTCTCAATGCTCTGCTGACGTCGATCCTCATGAGAGCCACACCGGACGAGGTGCGGTTGATCCTGGTCGATCCGAAGCGGGTCGAGCTCGGACAGTACAACGACGTGCCCCATCTCCTCACCCGGGTGATCACCAGTCCCAAGAAGGCGGCCGACGCGTTGCAGTGGGCGGTTGCCGAGATGGATCGTCGCTACGACCTGCTCGCCGATGCCGGTGTTCGCGACGTCGAGTCGTACCGTGAGAAGCACGCCGCCGGCGGCCTCGACGAAGAGATGTTCGACCGGTTCCCGTACATCGTGGTAGTCGTCGACGAGTTGAACGATCTGATGATGGTCGCCGGGCGCGTCGTCGAAGATTCGATCGTCAGGATTGCGCAGATGGCCCGCGCCGTCGGCATCCATCTCGTCCTTGCAACCCAGCGGCCGTCCGTGAACGTGATCACCGGCGTGATCAAGGCCAACGTCCCCTCCCGCCTCGCGTTCTCGGTTGCTTCGCAGACCGATTCGCGGGTGATCATCGATCAGGCCGGAGCGGAGAAACTCGTAGGTCTCGGCGACATGCTCGTCGTCACCGCCAGGGAGCCGAAGCCGGAGCGGATTCAGGGTGCCTGGGTCTCCGAGAGCGAGGTCCATCGGGTCGTCGAGTACGTTCGAGATCAACAGCGGGCCGCCTACCGGGATGCCGAGGTGTTCGAAGCGGCGCAGCAGGCGGCCGATGTTTCAGAGGACTTCGAAGGGGAGGACCCCGAGATCATCCGACAGGCGATCGAGCTCGTCGTCCGTAGCCAACTCGGTTCGACATCGATGTTGCAGCGGAAACTCCGGATCGGTTTCGCCAGGGCAGGACGGGTTATGGACATCATGGAGAACAAGGGCATTGTCGGGCCGTCCGAAGGCTCCAAAGCCCGGTCGGTGCTCGTCACAGAGGAAGAGCTGCCGGCTCTGATCGGCTGAGCTCCGTGCGTGTCGTCGACGGCCTCTCCGCTCCCCCACCACCGGGCAATAACGTCGCGTAGGCTGGACTCTATGGTTTCCGCACGCTTCGACAGACTCGGCACGACCGATGGGCGTTCGATGGAGTTCACCGAACCGACCAGTGTCATAGCCGCATACGATCTCGTTGAGGTCGTCGACGTCCTCAACGAGGCGGAAGCGGCGGCCCGCTCGGGGCAGTGGGCTGTTGGCTACGTTGCATACGACGCGACCCCCGCACTCAACGTGTCCCTTCCTGTAAGACCGGTTGAAGCCGGAGAGCAATTCGATGAACTACCCCTCGCGTGGTTCGCGCTCTTTCCGGGCTTCGCGGAGGCTCCATCGTTCGTCGGAGAGGCGCGGCTCGACTCGTCGCCGTACACGGTTTCGCCGTGGATCCCCACACAGACCGAAGAGCAGTACCACGACAGCGTCCGGCGAATCCGCCGGCTCATCACATCGGGCGACCTCACGCAGGTGAACTATGCACTCCGCCTCGACGCCGCAGGGAGCGGTGACCCGAAGGAGCTGTACCGGGACCTCTTTCTCGCGCAACGCGGAGAGTGGGGTGCGTACCTGGATCTGGGGCGCTATCGGGTCTTGAGCGCTTCTCCGGAGGGGTTCTTCAAGGTGGAAGGATCGCGTATCCGGATCCAGCCGATGAAGGGATCGGTCGGGCGCGGGCGGTGGGTCGAAGAGGATCGGCGGAGTGCCGAACAGCTCCGCACTTCCGAACGCTACCGCGACGAGCACATGAGAATCGTGGAGCAGATGCGTCGGGAACTCGCGACGATCAGTGCACCCGGGAGCGTGGTCTCCGAGGCGTCACTGGACCTGCGGCAGTTCGAGACGGTGTGGCAACTCGTTTCGAAGGTCACGGCGGAGCTCGATAAGAGCGTGCAGATCATCGACGTGTTTCGCGCGCTGTTTCCCTCTGCGGCGGTCACGGGCGATCCGAAGCATCGAGCAATGGAGACGATCGCGACACTCGAGGGACGATCGCGAGGCATCTACGGAGGAGCAGTCGGATTCTTTGCTCCTTCGGATGGGCGCCGGCCCGACGCGAGTTTCAACGTCGCGATTCGGACGCTGGTCGTCGACATGGAGGAAGGCATCGGTGAATACGGGGTCGGAGCCGGAATCACGGCAACGTCTCCTTTGCGGGGCGAATTCCACGAAGCGCTCGAAAAGGCGAGGATCCTGACACAGCGTCGTCCGGCGATCGCGCTGTTTGAGCGGATTCGATGGGAGCCCGATCACGGTTTCAGATGGTTGGATCGGCACCTCGAGCGCTTGAGCGGATCAGCAAGATACTTCGGATTCCAGCACGACGAGTCCAGCGTTCGAGACGCTCTTGAGAATGCGATCATCGGGCGAATGGACGCATGCTCGATCCGCCTCGACCTCGATCGGTTCGGGCATATCTCCACGAACGTCCGTGATGAGCAACTTCCCCCGGCGACGTGGTGGCCGAACGATGGGGGCGAACCGGTGACGTGCGAGCTGAGCCCCGAGCCGATTGCATCCGGGAGCGTCTATCGATTCCACAAGACAACGGCACGACGTCCGTACGAGGACCGGCTCGAGAACCAGGCGGGAGTTGACGAAGTTCTGATGATGAACGAGCGGGGCGAGATCACCGAGGGCACGCGGAACAACGTGGCAATCCGGATCGCTGGAGCATGGCTGACTCCGCCCCTCGCGTCCGGATGCATGCCCGGGGTGTTCCGCAGCGTGCTGATCGACGAGGGTGTTCTCGTTGAAGAGGTCGTGCTCGCCGAGGACCTTGCAGTGGCCGATGCCATCGCCGTCCTGAACTCGGTGAGCGGGTGGCGGCCTGCTCGTCTCATACACGAGTAGCCTCTCCGCCCATGCTCATCGGGTTGTCAGCGTGACGGTGTTCGAAGCTCTCATCCTCCTCGCCGCCGGGGCCGTCGCCGGCTTCATCAACGCGCTCGCCGGCGGCGGGTCGGCGATCACGATCCCGATTCTGACGGCCATGGTCGGGATCAACACAGCGAACGGCACCAACCGGATCGCAATCTTCCTCGCCAACTTGACGGCCGTCGCCGGGTATCAGAAGGGTGATGCCATTCCGTGGAAGCGTCTGAGCGTGCTCGTGATTCCGACGGTGCTCGGCGCAGCCGTCGGAGCGTGGCTTTCGACGGTCACCCCGCCGGACGTTCTCCGCAAGGTGTTCGCTGCGGTGCTGCTCCTCGTCGCAGCGTCCGTGCTGCTGCGTCCATCGAGGTGGCTGGAGGAGCGCGAGGTGGCGCTTCACGAGCCCCTGAGGTCGATCGTGTTCTTCGGCATCGGGTTCTACGGAGGGTTCGTGCAAGCCGGCGTCGGATTCTTGCTGCTCGCCGGCCTCGTTCTCGGCGCAGGCATGAACCTCGTCAAGGGCAACGCGGCGAAAGTCGTACTGATCGCCGCCTACTCGCCGATCGCCATCCTGCTGTTCGCCCGAGCGTCGCAGGTCGACCTTGCGGTCGGAGGCGTCCTCGCCGCAGGCCAGATGTCGGGGGCATGGGCCGGATCACGCCTGGCCGTGTTGAAGGGAGCGGCATGGATTCGATGGGTCCTCGTGGGGGCAGCCGTCGTGGCGGCCGCACGCCTTGCACTGACGTAGCTCTCGGCAAGTGCGATCGACCCCGATCATTCCCGTACCGATCTCGTGCAGGGTGAAGGTAGGGTGCGTCTCGTGAAGTCAAGACCGATCTGAGGAGAGTTCATGCCTGGAGAGATTCACGAAGAGCAACACCCGTTCACCACTCCCGAGGCCGATCGCGATCCCGTTCGGCAGATGCGGGGGCGTCTCGTAGCCCCGGTGACGATCGTGACATCGGGTGACGATGAGGGCAGCGCAGGCCTGACCGTCTCATCGATCATGCTCGCCGAGGGGGACCCGGGCAGCGTCCACTTCCTTCTCGGTCCCGATACGGACCTCGCCGAAACCATTCACCGTACGGGACGATGTGTCGTCCAGGTCCTGGCATCGGCAGACCGCGATCTCTCTGAGGTGTTTGCCGGGCGACGGCCGACTCCCGGAGGGCCGTTTGCCGGTCTCGAGATCAACCGAACGGAGTGGGGTCCGGTCATTGGCCGGGTCGGGAATCGAACCTTCTGCAGCGGTGTGACGACGACCCAGCACGGGTACTCGCTCCTGGTATCGGCGAAGGTCGATCGCGTAGAAGTAACCGACCTCAACGACCCGTTGGCGTACTTTCGCGGGACCTACCGGCACCTCGGGTAGGTCCACCAAGAACAGGCCCACGGTACGCTGACCCACCATGACTGCAGATGCACCCACGGTCTGGCTGACAACGCTTGGATGCGCTAAGAACCAGGTCGACTCAGACAAGATCACCGGGATGCTCTCCGCAGCCGGCTACCGGAGCGCCGAGACGCCCGAGGCCGCCGATGTCGTGATGGTGAACACGTGCGGGTTCATCGAGCCGGCACGGCGCGAATCCGTCGACACGATCCTCGATGTCGCCGGGGCGAAGCGTGACGACGCCAGTCTCGTCGTGATCGGCTGCATGGCGCAGCGGTATGAGAAGGAACTCGCCGAGGCGCTCCCCGAGGCCGATGCCGTCATCGGACTCGACCGCTACCCCGAACTGATCGACCGTCTCGACGCGATGCGCCGGTGGACTCCGATCACGATCGGAACTGCCCGGCGATCCCATATGGACATCCTCTATGAGACCCGGCGACCAACGCCGGCGACCCCGTACGCCTATGTCAAGGTGGCGGAGGGATGCGACAAGCTCTGCACGTTCTGTGCGATTCCACAGTTCCGTGGGAAGCAGCGATCCCGAAATCCGGAGAACATCCGCGCCGAGGCGGCCGAGCTTGCCGCAGCCGGTGTGGCGGAGATCGGCCTCGTCGCGCAGGATCTTGCCGCGTACGGGCGGGACATCGACGGTCCGGGGATTGTCGATCTCGTTCGATCCGTGACGACGGTTGATGGTTTGCGGAGATTGCGGCTCTACTACCTCTATCCGCGAGAGATCCGCCCCGCTCTCATCGAAGAGATGGCAGGGAACCCGCTCGTCGCCGACTACTTTGACCTCTCGCTCCAGCACACATCCGGGCCGTTGCTGCGTGCGATGAAGCGGCCCGGGTCGGGCGAGCAACATCGAGATCTGATCACTCGCATCCGAGACGCGGCCCCGGCAGCCGCCCTCCGGTCCTCGTTCATCGTCGGCTTCCCCGGCGAAACTGATGACGACGTCGATGACCTCGCATCCTTCCTATCCGACGTCGAACTGGACTGGGCCGGGTTCTTCCCATACTCACCGGAAGAGGGCACCGAAGCCGCCGTCATGGATGGTCAGATTCCCGACGGTGAGAAGCAGGAACGGCTGCGATACCTGCAGGCGATTCAGGACGAGATCACGACCAGCCGGACGATCGAGCAGATCGGCAGGACGGTCACCGTCGTGGTCGACCAGGTCGAAGACGGGATGCCGGTCGGGCGGTCGTATCGGGAGGCTCCGGAGATCGACGGCGTGATCATCCTCGACCACGGCGAACCGGGGGAGTGGGTCACCGCTGAGGTGACCGGCGGGTTCGGTACCGATCTCGAGGCCGTAGTCCGGGGCCCGGCATGATCGTCGAAGTTCTCGCCGTCGGCACGGAGCTGCTCCTCGGGCAGATCGTCAATTCGAACGCGACACGGATCGGTGAACGGCTCGCCGACGCCGGCTTCGACCACTTCCAGCAGACCGTGGTGGGGGACAACGAAGAGCGGATCGCGGAAGCCGTCGGTGCTGCGTGCGGCCGTGCCGACGCACTGATCATCACCGGGGGTCTGGGACCGACCAGGGACGATCTGACGAGAGAGGCGCTGGCCCGCGCCGCCGGCGTCCCGCTGATCTTCGACGAGGGGCAGGCAGAGGCGCTGCGTCTGCGCTGGGCACGGAACGGCCGCGAGATGCCCGACTCGAATCTGCAGCAGGCGGAACGTCCGGAAGGGTCGACGCTGATCGCCAATCCGAAGGGGACCGCTCCGGGAATTCGGATGAGGATCGCAGGGACATGGATCTTCGCGCTCCCGGGAGTTCCCGCCGAGATGATCCCGATGATCGACGACGAAGTCATTCCGTTCCTCAGAGGCGACGACGAGACGGTCGTCGCAAGCCGTCTTCTGCGGACGTGGGGAGAGTCGGAGTCGGCCATCGGTGAACGTCTGGCGGATCTCTACGACACGTCGACCAACCCGACCATCGCCTTCCTCGCCTCCGCGGGTGAGATCAAGATCAGGATTACGGCGAAGGCGGAGACGAGCGACGAAGCGGAAGCGCTGATCGCCCCGATGGAGTCACAGATCCGGGAACGTCTCGGCGCGCGGATCTTCGGCGCGGACGGCGACACCGTCGAGGTCGTCGTGCTTCGCATGCTCGAAGAGCGAGGGTGGTCGTTCGGCACGGCCGAATCCGTGACCGGGGGGCTCGTCGCAGGTCGGATCACGTCCGTGCCCGGAGCGAGCAAGGTCTTCCGCGGGGCGATCGTGGCCTATGCGACCGACGTGAAAGAACGGGTGCTCGACGTGCCCCACGCGGTCGTCATCGAACACGGCGTCGTGAGCGAAGCAGCCGCCGTGGCGATGGCTGCCGGCGCCCGCGAGCGTCTCGGCGTCGACTTGGCCGTCGCCGTGACCGGCTCTGCAGGACCCGAACCGCAGGAACAGCCGGTCGGAACCGTTGTGGTCGCGGTGGCGACACCGGACGGCACACGCGTGAAGACGCTTCGACTCCCGGGTGACCGCGAGCGGATCAGGACGTTCGCGACCACGGCGTCGCTGCACCTGACCCGCATGTCGCTTCTCGGGATCGCCTGGGGAAGCGGGTGAGCGAGCGGCTGTTCCTCGCCGTGGCTCTGTCCGATGAGGTCCGTCACGGTCTCGCCGCATTCCTCACCGACCAGACGATGCGTCTGCCCGGACGTCCTGCACCGCCCGACAACTGGCATCTCACGCTGAGGTTCCTCGGAGAGTCCAAGCCGGTGCAACGCGATCGCGTGCTGGAATTCCTCGACGACCATCTCATCGTCGAACCTTTCACGCTCGGATTCGATGCGCTCGGTGCATTCCCGAAACGGTCGCGGGCAACGGTGCTCTGGCTCGGGATCGACCGGGGCAGCACCGATGCGGCCGCCGTAGCGGGCATCTGCGAGGCGGCTGCGGTCTCGGCGGGATTCGAACCGGAGGACCGGCCGTTCCACCCGCACCTCACGCTGTCCCGGATCCGCCCGCCCCAGGATCTGAACGGTCTCATCAGCCGGGTACCGAGATTTCCATTAACGATGACGGTCGACCGGGTGACCCTGTATCGCAGCGACATCGGCCGGGGCGGTGCCCGCTACGAGGCCGTCGACGAAGTCCTCCTCTGAGCCTGGATCCGCGGTTTCTCGCTGACCAATGAATGGAATCCCTCTCCCGGCCGACGTTTCAGCCGATACCGAGCTTCACAGAAAAGGTGAGGGGTGGACGGTTCTTCGTCTCCACCACGCAGTGGGGGAGACGCGATCGAGCTGTCGCTCGATCGCAGAGGGGGCGTCCCGAGGGACCCGCAGGAGCGTCCGTTCTCCGTATGGCTTTCCTGCCTCCGGGAGGCCCCCTCTGGCCTCCGGCCATCTCCCCCACCTCGGCGGTGGGGGAGAATGAGAAAAAGCCCTTGGGGGTGTCTTGCACCTCGGCGGTGAAGGAGAAAGCCTCGGCTGTCGTTCCCTTCACCTGTCCCCCCGACGGTACGGCGGGGGGACGCGGAGGAGCGAAGCGACGAGGCAGGGGGGCTCTCTGCCCTCCGGGCAGCTCCCCCCACCTCGGCGGTGGGGGAGAGTGGAAACAGGTCCTGTGACTCAGAGAAACCACGGATTCAGCCTCGGCGGTGGGGGAGAATCGGAATCGGCCCTGTGGATCAGAGAGATCGTGGATTCAGGCTGAGACATCGGACGCGCCGGGCTTGCCACGAGCTACGTCCCGCTCGCTGGGGGACCGGGCGACTTCTACCAGGGTCCCGGATTCGTCGACACGGTCGAAGTGGATCACGGTGAAGTCGTGACCTACCTGGAGTTCTGATCGGCTCGGTCGCGCAGTAGCGTCATGGGCGGAAGACGGATATTCTCGACATCGAACAGATGTTCGACTACCGTACCGGACGCTCGGCGAATAACATCATTGTGGTTCGCCGAGTGCAAATCTGTCACAGGCACCCGGTACGTTGCGGGGACGTCGAAGAAGGAGACATCGTGGCCCAGGACCACAAAGACCGGGACAAGAACATCGAGATGGCGATGTCCCAGATCGAACGGCAATTCGGCAAGGGCGCCATCATGAAGATGGGTGACGAAGAGATCCGCATGATGGACTCGATCCCCACCGGAGCCCTCTCGCTCGATCTCGCACTCGGAATCGGCGGGGTGCCCCGCGGACGGATCGTTGAGATCTACGGCCCGGAGAGTTCGGGGAAGACGACCCTCGCCCTTCACATCGTCGCCGAGGCGCAGCGCAACGGCGGCCTGGCCGCGTTCATCGACGCCGAGCACGCTCTCGACCCCGTCTATGCAAGAGCGATCGGCGTCGACGTCGACGAACTATTGATCTCCCAGCCGGACACGGGGGAGCAGGCCCTCGAGATCACCGACATGCTGATCCGCTCCGGAGCGCTCGACATCATCGTGATCGACTCGGTCGCGGCGCTCGTGCCCCGGGCCGAACTCGAAGGCGACATGGGGGACACGCACGTCGGCCTCCAGGCCCGTCTCATGTCCCAGGCGCTGCGGAAACTCGCCGGCACCGTCAACCGCTCCCACACGACCGTCATCTTCATCAACCAGCTCCGCGAGAAGATCGGCGTCATGTTCGGCTGCTTCCAGTACGGAACCCGGGTCACGCTCGCCGACGGTACCCAGGAGAAGATCGGCAAGATCGTCAATCAGAAGCTCCCCGTCGAGGTGCTCGCCGTCGACCCCGAAACCGGCAAGGTCGAGCCGGCACGGGTTGTCAACTGGTTCGACAACGGCAACGCCGAACGGTTCCTCCAGTTCACGGTCTACAAGCCGGAAGGCAACGGCAGAGCGCAGTTCGCCGCAACCGAGCCGCACAAGATCGCGACACCGATGGGCTGGCGAGAAGCGGGGGCTCTCGCGGTGGGAGACTCGGTCTTGATGCCGATGAAACACTATCTCTCCGATCAGCAGCGCCAGTTGGTCCTCGGGGGACTCATGGGCGACGGGGCGATCTCCCCGAAGCCGATGCATGCCGTCGGTGTGACGATGAAGTCAAGCTTCCGCTTCGGGCACGGTCCCAACCAGGATGCCTACGCCCGCTGGAAGGCATCACTGCTCGAAGGAGTTCCCCTCGGCATCAGTCCGCACGCCAAGGGCGGGCTCATGGTCGAGACGACCCCGCTCATCGAACTCGACGGTCTGCGAGATGCCGTGTACGTCGGCGGCAAGAAGGTATTCAGCTGGGACTACCTCAAGGAGCTCGCACCCTTCGCGCTCGCCGTCTGGTACATGGACGACGGAACGTTCGTTGAGAGGCGCATCGACGGTTCCGCCGGTCGTTCCGACATCTGCGTCGAAGCGATGGAACGCACGTCGAGGAGCCGGCTCGTTCAGCTGCTGAACGACACATACGGCCTTTCCTGCGATCTCAAGGAGCGGGCGGGCAAAGGCGTCATCGTATTCGACCGCGACGGCACCGAGGCGTTGCATGCGCTCATCGCCCCCTACGTCCCTGAGGCGATGTCCTACAAGCTGCTACAGCATCACCGCGGTCGCAACGCGGTGCGTGTACGCCCCGCCGTTGAGCGGATGAAGCTCACGCCCGTTCCGATCGTCGACATCCACGAGAAGCCGGCCACGCGTTCGATGCGGAAGTTCGACCTCGAGGTTGAGGGACATCACAACTACCTCGTGGACGGCGTGATGGTGCACAATTCACCTGAGACGACTCCGGGTGGACGGGCCCTCAAGTTCTACTCGAGCGTCCGGATCGACGTTCGGAGGATCGAGGCCATCAAGTCGGGAACCGACAACGTGGGGAACCGGGTTCGAGCGAAGATCGTCAAGAACAAGGTCGCTCCGCCGTTCCGTCTCGCAGAGTTCGACATCATGTTCGGTGAAGGTATCTCCCGGGAGGGAAGCCTGCTCGACGTTGCCGTCGAAGAGGGTATCGTCAAGAAGGCGGGTGCCTGGTACACCTACGACGGAGATCAACTCGGGCAGGGCCGCGAGAAGGCGAAACTGTTCCTCAGGGAGAACCCTCAACTTGCGGTTCAACTCCAGGATCAGGTCCTCCGCGCGGTCGGTGTGATCAAGGACGAGGAAGAGGAAGTCGCCGAAACGGACGACGCCGAACCGACCGCTGAGTAGCTTCAGAGGATTTCGCGCTCCGCGGGACCCAATGTGCGGTACCATCGGATCAGACACACACCAAACACTGAATACCAAAGCGAACGAGAACGCAGATGTCGATACCGAGAACAGCGAATCTGGATTGGAAACGGGGCTAAACGCCCCGACGTGCGACGCTGCGACCGGTGTGTGCCGAGCCTGATGGGCTCGGCACGCTGCGATCTGGTTCACAGAACTGGAGATGATGATGCAGTGGCTCCTGGCGGGACTCATAGTCGCCGTCGTCGGCCTCGCGGTCATCGCAGGGTACATGCTGTCACGGAGGGGGAGTCGTCAGGCGACACCCGACGAGACGCTCGGAGATGCTCGCCTGGAGGCGCAGCGGATCCTGGCGAGAGCGGAAGAGGAAGCACGCTCGAAGGCAGAGACCTATCGCGACCGTGAAGACGCGACGCTCGAACATCGACGGGTGGAGATCGGGTCTCAAGAAGCGCGGATCGCCCAACGCGAAGCGACACTGGAACAACGCGCAGCGAACCTCGCCCAACGCGAGGAGATGATCCTCGCTCGCGAAAGCGCCGCGGCAGAGGCGGTCGCTCAAGCCGAGGCGGTCAAGGAAGAAGCCAGAGGGGCCCTCGAACGGATCGCAGGGTTCGATTCGAAGGCGGCCAAAGCCGAGCTGCTCGAACAGGTCGAGGCGGAAGCACGACGCGAGGCGATGGTGCTCGTCCGGGATCTCGAGGTTCGTGCCCGCGAGGAGTCGGAGCGGCGCGCCCGCCGGATCCTCGCGACCGTCATACAGCGCCTGGCAGCCGAAGTCGTGTCGGAGACGACGGTGTCGGTCGTTCCCCTCGAATCAGATGACATGAAGGGTCGGATCATCGGCAGAGACGGACGCAACATCCGCACGTTCGAGGCCGTTGCCGGCGTCAACTTGATCGTCGACGACACTCCGGAAGCCGTGTCGGTGTCCACGTTCGACCCGGTCCGGAGAGAGGTAGCTCGCAGGACTCTCGAGAAGTTGGTCGAGAGCGGGCGCATCCATCCTTCGTCGATCGAAGAGGCGTACGAAAAGTCGCGAGAAGAGGTAGAGCAGTCCATTCGGGATTCCGGCGAATGGGCGCTCCTCGAGGTCGGGCTCACGAAGATGCACCCCGAACTCGTCACCCTGCTCGGCCGTCTGCAATACCGTACGAGCTACGGCCAGAACGTCCTGAACCATCTGGTTCAGGCGGCCCACATCGCCGGAATGCTCGCGGCGGAACTCGGTGTCGATGAGAAGGAAGCGAAGCGGGCGGCGTTCCTCCACGACATCGGGAAGGCTGTTTCGCACGAGGTTGGGGGATCCCATGCGATCATCGGCGCCGAGATCGCACGACGATTCGGGGAAGACCCTGCGATCGTGCACGCCATTGAAGCGCATCACAACGAAGTCGAGCCGCGGACGCTGACAGCGGTCATCGTCCAGGCGGCCGATGCGGTGTCGGCGGCCCGGCCCGGAGCACGGCGAGAGGCGCTCGAGTCGTACGTTCGCCGCCTCGAGAAGCTCGAGGAGATCGCCGGTGCGTTCTCCGGCGTGGCCAAGGTCTTCGCTCTCCAGGCGGGTCGGGAGATCCGTGTCGTTGTTGATCCCTCCAACGTCGATGATCTGCAGGCAGGCGATCTGGCGAGAAAGATCGCGAGGAAGCTCGAAGAGAACCTGCAGTATCCCGGGCAGATCGAGGTGACGGTCATCCGGGAGTACCGGGCGCGGGATTACGCCCGCTGATAGCGGTACGTTTTCACGATGACGACCGACCTAACGCCACTGGGGATGCCGGCCGTGCACGAAGCGCGCGTGCCGAGGCGCAAAGGCGGGTCGTACTTCATCCGAACGTTCGGCTGCCAGATGAATGAGCATGACTCCGAACGGATCGCCGGTCTTCTCGAGGCCGACGGCATGGTGCCGACCGGTGATGTTCGTGAAGCCGACGTCGTCGTGGTGAACACGTGCACGATCCGGGAAAACGCCGACCAGCGACTCTACGGCTACCTCGGCTCACTGAAGGCAGAGAAGCAGCGGAACCCGGGGTTGCGAATCGTCGTCGGTGGCTGTGCTGCGCAGAAGGACAAGGACGCCGTTCGGGACCGCGCCGAGTGGGTGGATGTCGTGTTCGGCACGCACAACACGCACCGGGTCGTCGATCTGCTCGACCGCGTCGACGAATGGGGTCCCGTCACGGAGATCTGGGAAGAGTCGGGCAGCCCGG
>JANTHO010000049.1 GCA_024762335.1 Acidimicrobiia bacterium
ACATCCCAGCCCGAGGTGAGACCTTCCAGTTCGATGACCTGACCCTCACGGTTGTCGACGCGGAGGCACATCGGGTCGTTGCGATCGAGGCCGTGATCGACGATCACGAGCGATCGAGCTGATCCCGGAGGTCGATCGCCGACGTGACCGGAAGGTCGCAAACGAAGCCCCTGCATACGAACGCTCGCGCGCCGTCCGGAGCCGTGCGTCCCTCGAGAAGCGGTACCGCCGAACCCGTCCCGTCACCCTCCGCCAACACGACATCGGGCCGGAAGTCCTCCCAGATCACCGCCGTGAGGTCAAGGCGTTCGAGAGTCGGCCCGATCACCGCAACCTCCCTGGGCGGGTCGACGAGCCAGACGCCGAGCAGCGAACCGTGAGCCCCAGGGTGGGTGGACAGGCTGGCACCCACCGACTGGACGGTTCGCTCGAACCTGTTTTGAAGGTCGGACTCTCCCGTGTACGCCGCGAGAATCGCCAGCGCCTCGGCAGCGAGCGCGTTGTCGGACGGGGTGGGGTTGTCATGGACGTTCTTCGGCCGGGCAATGAGCTCTTCTCCGTCGGACGCGGTGGCGAAGAAGCCTCCGTTCTCGGAGTCCGAGAAGCGCCGGATCATCGATCGGACGATCCGCTCGGCCTGCCGGTAGCGCTCTTCGTCGCCGGTTGCCTGGTAGAGAGCGAACAGTCCGACTGCCGCGGCGGCATGATCGTCGCAAAACCCGTCGGGTCCGTTGCGACCGTCCCGCCACGATCGGAGTAGGCGATCGCCGTTCGATGCCGGCCCGGTCAGGAAGTCGGCGATCCCGTTCGCGATGTCCAGATAGTGATGATCATTGAGGACAGCCGCTGCCTCGGCGAACGCTCGCAGGGCAAGCCCGTTCCATGCCGTAACGATCTTGTCATCTCTGCTTGGTCTGACGCGCTGCGATCGTCGCTCGCGGAGAAGCCCGTCGATGCGACGTTTCGACTCCGACAGCTGTTCGGTCCCAACCCCGAGATCCTGGGCAAGGTCTCCGAGCGACCGCGGGAGATGAAGGATGTTCGCCCCTTCGAAATTCCCTCCGGGTGTCGCCCCATAGATCGTGGCAGCAAGATCCAGGTCGTCCCCGAGGGTCGCTGCGAGTTCCTGCCACGTCCACACTGAAAAAGCACCCTCTCTCCCCTCTGCGTCGGCATCCTCTGCAGAGTGGATTCCGCCGGAGAGATCGATCATGTCCCGAGCGAGATAGTCGAGAGTTTCCCGTGCCACGTTCAACATCCACGGACGGCCGGTGGTCTGCCAAGCCCGCAGGTACAGACGGGCGAGCAAGGCGTTGTCGTACAGCATCTTTTCGAAGTGGGGAACGAGCCACCGGTCATCGACGGAGTAGCGGGCAAAGCCACCGTCGAGGTGGTCGTAGATTCCGCCCCGGGCCATGTGATCGAGCGTTGCTTCGACCGCTTGAAGCGCGTTCGCAGACCGATCGGTCCCCGCGTGGAGCAGGGCGAAACGGAGAAGGAACTCGAGGGTCGACGGCTGCGGGAATTTGGGTGCCCGCCCGAATCCCCCGTACCGCGGGTCGAACGTCGAGAGGATCGTGTCGACCGCGATCTCCAGTTCACCATCGGACGGCAGCATCGCCGATGCGTTCGAACGTGTCGCGATGGCGCGCGCGATCTGGTCGGATCGGTTGTTCAGGCTCTCCCGATCCCGCACCCAGGCGTCGTTGACGGCGCGCAGCACCTCCATGAACGACGGTATGCCGTGACGTCCAACTTTCGGGAAGTACGTCCCGGCGTAGAAGGGCTTGGCGTCCGGCGTGAGGAACACGGTCATGGGCCAGCCGCCGTGACCGGTCGTTGCCGTAACGGCGTCCATGTAGATGCGATCGACGTCGGGGCGCTCCTCGCGGTCCACCTTGATGCTGACGAAGTGAGCGTTCAAGTACTCGGCGGTCTCAGTGTCCTCGAACGACTCGTGTGCCATGACGTGGCACCAGTGGCAGGCCGAGTACCCGACGGAGAGGAGCACCGGGACGTCCCGCTGCGTTGCCTCGGCGAACGCCTCGCTCCCCCACTCGTGCCAGTCGACGGGATTGTCGGCATGCTGGAGAAGATAGGGCGAGGACGCGTCGGCGAGTCGGTTGGGCACGCCTATGAGCCTACGCCGGGCCGATGCGTTCGAGCCCGGATCACATCGATCGAACTTCGTAAACCTGGATGCTCGTGATGATCGGACAGGTCTCGGCGATCGCCGTCGCCTCGTCCAGATCCGCTGCGTTGATGATCACGTAGCCGGTGAACGCGTCGACGTCGAGGGCGAGGTCTCTCCTGCCGTCACTGGTGATCTCCCTTCCGGGCCCGCCCGGTCCGCCGCTGTCGACGATCCGGTCGGCGATCGACCCGAACCACTCGCCCCATGCCTGCATGATCTCAGGCGTCGGGGGAACGAACCCGTATGTCAACAACACAAACTTCTTCATTGCCTTCTCCCTATTTCCGCTCGCTTCCCGAGGCGCCAACGCTATCAGCGTTTTCGTCCGCTGTGGGGAACGATTCAAGAGTCCCGCCCGGGGTCCGACGTGCTCAGCGACCGCCGCCGAGTTGTCCCGCCCCATCAGAGTGTTGGGGCGCCCCGAAAGACGCCCCAACTCAAGTTGATTGCCCGGCTGGATTACCAGAAGACGCCCGCTGCGAGCGGAATCGGGTTGTCGATCTCGACCATGAAATTGCTCACTCCGGCCTTCATGAGCCTCAGATTCACCACCTTGTAGTGTCCCGCACCGAGAGAAAGCACTCTTGCAGGATCAAACTCCGACCAGCCGGTCACGTCGCCATACGGTGCAATCCAGTTGTCGATGCCCTCACCGAGCAGGGCGACGAATGAGACCTCTCCGTTGCCGACCTCCGGGATCATGTTTCCGGCAGTCTCAGTGTCGTATCCGATCGTCGACGATGACGAACCATCGGTGTTGAACGCATCGGAGAACACATCTTGATAGAGCGCGAATCCGGCCGGGATCTGCGCCTTCGCGACCGCCCGGCTGTCCTCACTCACCTTGACGAAGTTCTTGTTCTGCACCCCGGGAGCCGGATCGGTCTCACGACCCCGCACCACGATGTTGACGTAGTAGGCACCGTGCGCTCCGATCACCCAGGTGCCGTGGGCGTTGTGTGTGTTGATGGCCGGACAGATGAAGACGGGATACTCGTCACCACTCGGTGGTGCAGCACTCGCGGCGGCCGGCAGCAGCGCTATCACCGACATGACTGCCATGAGTAGACCCAACAGCCTTCCTTTTCTACGCATCAAACCCTCCTTGGTTCGCGTCGGCATGATCGGCTTTGGGCGAGGTATTCGCCTTCGTCCCGACATGCCGCCGATCACAACCGGTGGTGCCCGGATCCGATCCGCGACTGTCCGAAGAGTGACAGTTGGGCCGCAAACCGTATGGGACCCGCTCCGTCGGCTCCATCGTGTCGACTCCGGTGCAACGGACATCGGCCCGTACGCGATGTAGTCTCGAAATACAGATCCCACACGCGAAAGGGCATACCTGTGACAAGGAACACGAGAGCAGCGGATCCAAAGACCCTGGAGCGACTGTTCGGGAACACCGACAGCCTTCTGCCACTCTGGATCGCTGAGCCGAATCTTGGGCTGGCACCGGGAATCGTCACTGCTCTCGAATCCAGGGCCGCGATCGGTTGGTATGGCTATGAGATGCGGCCCCGTTCGGTTCTCGAGTCCTTCTGGGACTGGATGTCGGAGCGCCACGGCTGGGATGGAACGGGCCTCCAGGCCTCCGTGAGCCCCAGCGTCGGAACGTCGATCAGCGTCCTCGTCGATCTGATGACCGAACCCGGCGACGGCGTGATCATCCAGCCGCCCGTGTTCACCGACTTCAAGCCGATCGTCACATCGGCAGGGCGGTCCGCGGTCCGCAACCCGCTGATCTTGGACGGTGACGGCTACCGGATGGATCTCGGCGATCTGGAATCCAAAGCCTCCGAGCCGAACACAAGCATGATGATCCTGTGCAATCCGCACAATCCGGTCGGACGCGTGTGGACTCCTCCCGAACTCGCTGCAGTCGCCGACATCTGCGCCCGAAACGACGTCTTCATCGTCTCGGACGAGATCCATGCCGACATCACGCTCCCACCCCATCGGTTCACACCGTTCGCGACCGTTGCATCCGCGACCGGCGTGGGCTGGGCAGCCGCGCATGGCCCGATCAAGACCTTCGGTCTCGCAGGAGTCTGCGACACGTTGCTGATCACCGGTGACGAAACGGTCTCCAACCGCTTCCGGTCAGAAGCGTCCCGCCTCCACCTCAATCGCAACAACGCTTTCGGAGTTGCCGCCTTTGAAGCCGGATACCGAACGGGCGCTTCCTGGCTCGACGGCCTTCTCGAACTCGTCTCCGACAACGTCACGCTGCTCCGCGAGAACCTCCCGGACGGTATCGACCTCATCGAACCGGAAGGCACCTATCTTGCATGGCTCGACTTCCGACGTCTCGGCATGGATGTCCCCGAACTCAAACGGTGGCTCCCCGAGACTGCGCATCTCGCGCTCAGCCCCGGCCACTGGTTCGGCCGCCAAGGTGCCGGCTTCGCGCGCATGACGATCGCTGTACCGTCCTCACAGATCGAGGATGCCATCGAACGGCTCACCCAGGCCGTTTCGACGCATGGTGCCTGAGGCACGAACATGGTGACCGTCGTAACCGGAGCTTCCGGCTTTCTCGGCGGCGTCCTCGTACGGTCGCTACTCGCACACGGGCGACACGTCCGCGCTGTTGATCTCCGCAGAGGGCCGTCGCTCGAAGGGCTCGAAGTCGAATTCCAACGGGCGGATGTTCGCGACGGAGACGCCGTCCAGGCCGCATTGCGTGGCGCCTCGACCGTGTTCCACACCGCGGCGGTGATCTCTGTCACCGGCGACCGATCTGGCAAGGTTCGCGATGTCAACGTGAACGGGGTCAGGACCGTGGCCGAAGCGGCACTCGACGCGGGTGTCGACCGGTTCGTCCACTGCAGTTCGGTGCATGCATTCGATCTCGAACTGGACGGCGAACTAACCGAAGCGAGTCCCCGGGCTACCGACCCGCACCTTCCCCCATACGACCGGTCCAAGGCCGCCGGTGAAGCGGCGCTCCGGGAAGTCGTCGAACGGGGACTCGATGCGGTCGTGTGCAACCCGACCGGTGTCATCGGACCGCACGACATCAACCCGTCGCGTATGGGGGTGGTCATCCTGGCCCTGTTCCGCGGTCGCATGCCTGCGTTGATCGACGGCGGTTTCAACTGGGTTGATGTACGCGATGTCGTCGCGGGACTCCTGGCGGCCGAGGCGCAGGGCCGGACGGGCGAGAACTACCTCCTTCCGGGCCACCAGAGATCCCTGCTCGAGATGGCGATCGCAGCCGAGGAAGTGTCCGGCGTGCCACGACCTCGACGGGTGGTCCCGATGTGGCTTGCACGCACTGTCACGCCGATCGGGAACGTCGTCAGCGGCAGTACCGGCAATCCGCTCTGGGCAACGTCGGAGTCGCTTCACGCGCTGCGGTTCTCTCCTCCTGTTTCCGGAGCCAAGGCCCGAACCGAACTCGGCTACGCACCCCGACCCTTCGTCGAAACGATTGGTGAAACCTACCGGTGGTTCGAAGATCGGGGTCTCCTCCCCCGGTCCGAGCCGGGCCCACCCGGGGTCTGATCGGCGCCGGCCCGCCATCGGTCGTACCGATCGGACTGCCGGTATCGTCGGCACCATGGCCGACAAAGACGACATTCGCCGATACCGGAGCAACCTCCAGGACGAGACCGACGGCGCCGCCATGTACCGGGCGCTGGCAGGAATGGAGGAGGATCCGGCCCTCGTCGAGCTCTACGAACGGCTCGCAGCCACCGAGGAACGACATGCCCAACTCTGGCGGGGTCGTCTGGCCGACGCCGGGGCCGATGACTCACCGCCGTCTGTTTCCCGCCGCACGCGCGTACTCATTTGGCTGGCCCGCAAGTTCGGGACGAACGTTCTCGTCTCCACCCTCGCCAGAGAGGAACGTGCAGGTCAGTTCATGTATGACGACCAGCCGGAGACCGAGGGCACGACGCTGAGAGCCGACGAACGGTCGCACGCTCGACTCCTGTCCACGCTCGCCGAGGACAACCCGACGACGATGACCGGCCCGATCCTGGCCCGGCTCGAGGGCCGCCATTCGGCAGTCGGCGGCAATGCACTTCGCGCCGCCGTCCTCGGAGCCAACGACGGCCTCGTCTCGAACCTCGCTCTCGTCATGGCTGTGGCAGGAGCGAGCACGACCGGGACGCCCGTGCTCGTCGCAGGCCTCGCCGGAATGCTCGCAGGGGCCATTTCGATGGCCCTCGGCGAGTGGATCTCCGTGCAGTCTTCGAGGGAGCTGTATCAACGCCAGATCGAGACGGAGCGGTCTGAGATCGAAGAGTTCCCGGACGAGGAGGCAGAGGAGCTCGCACTCATCTACCAGGCGAAGGGGATCGCTCCCCAAGAAGCGGCACGCCTTGCATCCGCGGTGATGGACGATGCAGAGCGTGCCCTGGACACCATGGCGCGCGAAGAGCTCGGCATCGACCCGGACGATCTCGGCGGATCACCCTGGACGGCGGCGATCACCTCGTTCATCCTGTTCTCGATCGGGGCGATCATCCCGGTCGCTCCGTTCCTGTTCACCTCGGGAACTACGGCGATTCTGCTGAGCGCTGCCGGGTCGGCTATCGGGCTATTCGGACTCGGTGCCGCCATCTCCCTCATGACCGGCCGAAACGTGTGGTGGTCGGGTACCCGGCAGGCCCTGTTCGGTATCGTTGCGGCCGCCGTGACGTTCGGGATCGGTACGCTGCTGGGAGTAGCCGTCTCGTGAGGATTCAGCCATGACCGTCAAGATCGGTGTCGTCGGTGGGCTCAACATGGACATCCATCTCTTCGGTGGTGATGATCGGGCCGAAGACGGGGCCTATCTCGCGGAGCGTTACCTGATCGAACCGGGGGGCAAAGGTTCGAACCAGGCCCGGGCGGCTGCTCGGCTCGGCGCCGACGTTCTCCTCGTCGGCCGGGTCGGCGGCGACGAGTTCGGTCGGCTGTGCCTGGATGCCACCATTGGCGATGGCGTCGACGCCACTCACGTCGTAGCCACCGACGAGCAGCGCACAGGATTCGTCGTGATTCAACTCGTCGAAGGTCGACACCGGTCCCTCGTCTTCTCCCCCGGCGCCAACACGCTCCTCTCCTGGAACGATGTCCTGCCCGCTCTTGACGACCTCGCGACGTGCGACGTCGTCATCACCCAGAGCGAGGTCCCGACCGACACGGTCGATGCCCTGGTCAGGTGGTCCGGGGAGTCTGGAGTGCCCGTCTACCTGGACCCGGCATCACCACAACAGGCCTCCAGGGACTCGCTCCTCGGAGCCGAAGTCATCACGCCGGACCGCCTCGAAGCATCCTCTCTCACCGGCCGTGCCATGCACGGACACGCAGCCCCGATTCTTGCCGCCCGGGACCTTGCCACCATGGGCATCCACCGTTCGATCCTCAAACTCGGCACCGAAGGGGCTCTCTTCGCTGCCGAGGGGGTTCTCACGAGTGTTCCGACACGAGCAGCCGACGCGGTCGACGAGACCGGCGCCGGTGACGTGTTCGTCGCCGCCCTCGCCGTTCGCCGCGCCGCCGGCGCGGACTGGATCGAGGCCATCACCTTCGCCAATGCAGCCGCAGCCGTGTCCGTCGCTACGAGCGGGCTCGCACTCCCCACCATCGAAGAGGTCGAACCGGTAGCCCGCGAGATCGGCCCACCCCGGATCCTGTCATGACTCCGCGAGGAGCTGGGTCCCTCACCCCACTCAGGACGGCACAGGCCCCTCTTCATATCCCCCCGGGCCTGCCCGGGGGGACGCGTTCGAGCTCTGCTCGAACGCCGGGGGCAATGGAGCCGGCGACTTTCACCTCCGCAGATCCCACGCCCGAAACGCCCTGCATGCGATCTCTGGAATCTTCGAATCGAAACAGCAAGCAGGCGTTACGGTGCGGATGTTCCAGCTCCGGTGATCGTTCGGTCGCCGATCGGCTCCGGCAGGTCGACTCGCAGATGCACCTGCGTCCCGATCGTGCAGCTCAGGTCGCTGAAACCCCCGGACGAGGCAGGTGGATGAAGCGACTGCCACACCGCGATACCGACGGAGTCATCGTCGTATTCGGCGACCACGATGTCCTCATATCCGGAGTTGGCAACGGATCCGCACGCGTCGTCGGCAAGCAAGTCGATCATCCCGGCCGATGGATCCGGGGGCAACTCCGGATGAATTTGCCACTGAACACGCTCGTAGCCATCCGGGCGCCATTCGCACGTCCCCCAGCCGACGGGTTGCCAGACCCCATCGATACGTTCGAACGAGGCATCGGACAACGTGCCATCGTCGGCCGTTCCAAGCAGGGTCAGTTCATCGTTGGTGCGGGAGAAGATCGCGTAACGGAAGGTGTTCGTGAACCACTTCGCGGCCTCTTCGGCTTCGCGCAGCGCATCGACCGCCTGTTGCGCGTCGTCGTCGAGCGGTTCCGTCGAGGAGTCGGCTCTCCCGCCAGGTGAGTGCGCTCGTCCGCACGCCGATCCGGGATCGAACTCGTCGACCGCCACGACCTCCACGACGGTCGGCTCGGGAGGTTCGTACTCGGTGACCGGATGTGGAGGGTTCACTGCCTCGAAGAGATCGCCGCAACGCCCGCTCTCCAGGCCGGCGAGCACTTCGCCTGCCGCGATGAGTGGAATACTCGCTTCCTCGTTTGCTTTCCACCACGGCTCCGTTTTCCAGATCGTCGCGACGCGCTTCAGATCGGAGGTCGCTGTACGTATGTCGAGCGCCTCGAGCTGGCCGATGAGCGTGTTCACCGCGCCGGCCATGTCCGGCCCGTACTCAGTACCGGTGGCCTCTGGAAGCCAGCCGTTGATGGCTCTGATGAACATGTCGCATGCGTGGTCCGCCGTACCCTCGTCGTAGAGGGTGGAGTCTTCGACAACCGGAGCCTCGAGAACGGCCCCGGACCCGCCCGTAGAGTCATACCCGGGAGCAAGCGTTCCGGGCATCG
Source organism: Acidimicrobiia bacterium (assembly GCA_024762335.1). Taxonomy (GTDB): domain Bacteria; phylum Actinomycetota; class Acidimicrobiia; order Spongiisociales; family UBA5794; genus JAHEEL01. The sequence continues at coordinate 9,101 of JANTHO010000049.1, forward strand.
GGCTGAACGTCGCACTCCCGCACGACGCGGCGAGCATTGCCACTGCGACCACGATCCACCACCTGCGCATGGGAGGAGTATGCACCTACGTCCCGGTTACAGCGAATCATCCGGTGGCGCAGGTCTGTACGCTCCTCACCTGCCATGAGCCAGCTCCTCGCACTCGCATCCGCCGCCTTCTACGGGTTCGCCGACTTCACCGGCGGCACCGCGACGCGCCGTCTTCCCGTGTGGAAAGTGGCCGCATGGTCTCAGCTCCTGGGGATCGCCGTACTCGGAATCGGATTTCTTGTCGTGCCGGTCGAACGTGTCACACCGGGCGATCTCCTTTGGGGTGCCGCGGCCGGTGCAGTCGGGATCATCGGCCTAGCGCTTCTCTACTCCACCCTCGCAGCAGGAACCATGTCCATCGTTGCGCCCATCTCCGGCGTGACATCTGCAGCGATCCCGGTTATCGCCGACCTGCTCTTCGGAAACACCCTGTCGACGCGCCAGTGGCTCGGAATCGGACTTGCATTCGCCGCTGTCGTACTCGTCGGCTACGAGCGTTCGTCAGGATCGGCTGATTTCCGTCTCATCGCCCGGGCGATGGCCGCCGGCGCAGCTTTCGGGTTCTTCTTCATCATGTTCGCCCAGACCTCTCCCGACTCAGGTCTCTGGCCACTCGTCGCAGCGCGCGCAACCACGATTCCGATCGCGTTCCTCGTTGCCGCCCTCTCGGGCGTGGCAGCGCCGCCGCCTCGCCGCGATGTCGGTCTCCTCGGGTTCGTCGGCAGTCTCGATATGGCTGCGAACGTCACGATCGCTCTCGCTCTTCAGCGCGGCCCGCTCGCCGTCAACGTGGTCCTATCGTCGCTCTATCCGGCGTTCACGGCGGTCACCGCCATCATCGTCCACCACGAACGACCGAGCAGTCGACAATCGGTCGGCGTGTTCCTCGCCCTTGGCGCCATCGTTGCCCTCGTCCTCTGAACGCGGCGATGCCACCCCTGGGGGCGGCATCAGACGCATACCCTGCGTTTCAGGCACTGTGGCCCCGCCCATTGCCCTGGGGTGACCCGGGTCCCCGTCCCTGTTCGCCACCGCGGTGGCCCCGATCGGGGGTTGCGGCGAGGATCGACTCGTAGGTGTCGGAATCGAGAACGACCGGGTCCCGATCCACGCCGTTGGCGTTGAGCTGCGTAACAAACGCCCTCAGGTGGTTCTCTGAACCGCTCAGGAGCCGCTCGTACACCGCCGTCACATCAGGTTTCGATGCCTCCGCCAGGTAGTCATAGAGGTCTTCGATGTCGACTTCTTCAACCACGGCGCCGACCTCGAGCGCATCCTCGAGCGACCGCGATCCGGTGGTGACCAGATCGTCGTAGAGCGTCTGGAGTTCGGGATCCACGAACTCCCCGGCCGCCATACCGCTCGATGGGTCCGCCAGCCCGTATGCGGACACAAGACTCAGCACGGCATCCATGTGGATCTGCTCGGCTGAGGCGATCTTGTCGAAGATCGGGACGCCCCAGATGTCTCCGAGGGTCGAATACACGTCACGAGCAAGCTTCTCCTCTTCGACCATGAAGACGATCCCGTCGGCTTCGGCGGCCGACAACTCCGTCCCCGTGGTTGGGACCGCGCTGGCCTCCTCTGCCGTATCATCAACCTCGGTCCCCGCTACATCAACTGTGGGCACGTCCGATGGATGAGCCGTAGCGCCGTACGCGACCGACCCGATGCCGAGAGCGGCCACGATCCCTACCACTGCGAGCAGGATCCGGGCGGTGAGTGACGTCGTCTTGTTCATGTTCTCTCCTTGTCGATCTCGTGCACACAGCACAGCACCGCCAGATGAAGCGAACACGACGTCAACGATGAAGGTTCCGTGAACGATGGCATCCGCACCGACCGGCTCAACGCCTCTCGGGAACCCCGCCGTGTCCTACGATCGTCCTACCGTTGTCATCGAACGGAGGCAACCATGAGAAAGACCATCCTCGTGACCCTGGCGGTGGGAGCAATCCTCGTCGCTGCCTGTACACCAGAGGTCACGGTTCAGAACGACACGTCCGGCGTCGCGGCGCAGTCCGGCATCACCGTTTCGGGCCGTGGTGAGGTGTATGGCACTCCCGACACTCTGCAGATGAGCTTCGGCGTGTCGGTCCTGCGCCCCACTGTGCAGCAGGCCGTTGCCGATGCTGCGGCGCTGGCCGACGGCCTCATCTCGACGCTCGTCGACAACGGCGTAGTCGAGGCCGACATCAAGACGGCGAACTACTCCATCTACCCCGAGTACGACTATCAGAACGATCGTCAGACGATCCGAGGCTACCGAGTCAACAACACGGTCATCGCGAAGATCCGAGACATCTCGGCAGCCGGCTCGGTCATTGACGCCGCAGTGGCCGGCGGCAGTGACGAGATCCAAGTCTCTGGCGTCTCGTTCTCCATCGAGGATGACGAAGAGCTGATCACCGTGGCACGCGACGCCGCCTGGCTCGATGCCAAGGCGAAGGCGCAACAGCTCGCGGATCATGCCGGTCTGACGCTCGGCAAGGCCGTCAACATCACGGAGTCGTTCTCCAGCACGTCGCCCCAGCCGCTCTATCGGGCGTACGACGAACTGGCCGGCGCGGATGTCGCCACCCCGATCGAGCCGGGAGAACAACAGGTCGCGGTCACCCTCCAGATCCGCTTCGAAACCAACTAGCGACACGAACCCAGGGTTCTCTGCGCCCTATATGGCGTCCCGAGCCCGCGGTTCGCCGACCCAGCCCGGCCCTCTCCATTCCGCGGGCTCACAACGCCAAATACAGGGTCACGAACCCTGGGTTCGTGTCGGGGTGGGGAGGCGTTCGTCGGGGAGACCCGGCGGGTCTGTCGCGATCGGGAGATCGTCCGTGGCGGCCCACTCTTCCCACGAGCCGTCGTAAAGGGCAGCGTCGTAGCCCAGCAGGTGAAGGACGAACAGATCGAACGCCCCGTACATGCCACCGCCGCAGTAGGTGACGATCCGTTCCGCCTTCTCGACGACCGGATCCCACCGTTCTCGCAGCGCGGCAACACCGAGTAGGCGGTGAGTCCGCGGGTCGAGATTGTCCGGCGCCGGCATATTGATCGCTCCGGGGATGTGCCCGGCGGGCAGGGACGGATAGAGGCGGATCCGGCCCGCATGGAACGGTTCGGACAGGGCGTCGACGACAACGGCCGCCCGATCCTCTGCCGCCCCGATGACATCGGCGATCTCGACCTTGAGGCCCTCGGTCAGCACAGATTCGAACCGAGACGGAGCGACAACCCGGTCGCCGCTCTCTACCGGCCGTCCCTCGAGCGTCCACGAGGTGAACCCACCGTCGAGAATCCTGACCCGTTCGTGTCCGTTGAGGCGCAACGCCCACCACAGCCGGGCGGACCACACGCCACCTTCAGTGTCGTAGACGACGATCTCGTTATCGTTCCCGATGCCGCGTGCCGACATCAACTCATCGAACACGTCCGCCCCGACAAGATGGGCAGGTGCGACCGGATCCCGCAAGTCATCTAGATCGAGGAAGACGGCTCCCGGGATATGTGCTTCGAGAAACGGATCCTTCCCCGGGACCTCGATGAATCGGCCTTCGTCGTCGACGGCGACGATGAAGCGTGTATCGACGACCTTCACCTCCGGATCTCCGATCCGTGCCGCCAGCCACTCCGTCGACGCGATCGCTTCGCCGCGCACGAAGCCCTCCGGATGTTGGGCGGGGCCGTGTGTGGATGAGTCGCTCATCCGGCCACACTACCTATGCCGGCACGGCCTTGATGTTGATCGTGTGCCAGCCCTCAGCACCGTTCGGTGCGGGAGGAACCTCACCGGGGGTCTGTGTGAATCCCGTCCGGTCGGTGGCCCGGACCCGGATCAAGTGGTCGCCTTCGGCGAACGCCGCGTCGAGTTTCCATTGGACCCATGCCTCCGAGGACAGCGGTTCGCTGAGTTCGCACGGCATCCACGGCCCGTCGTCGATCTGCACCTCGACCTTGTCGATACCGTGTTCTGGCGACCAGGCGACGCCGCCGAGGGTGTAGGCACCCGCGTCGACTTTGGAACGCGGCCGTGGACGGTCGATCCTCGACTGCGTCTTGATCGGGCCCTCTTTCGACCATCCTCGTGGGATCCAGTAGCCGTCGAAGGCGTCCCAAGTCGTGAGTTCGATCTCGGTGATCCACTTGGTCGCAGAGACGTATCCGTAGAGACCGGGCACGACGAGACGGGCCGGGAATCCGTGGTTCGCCGGCAACACTTCTCGATTCATCCCGACGGCGAGGAGGGCATTGCGTCCGTCGAACGCCAGCTCCGTCGGGAACCCGGCGGCCCATCCGTCGACCGATCGTCCGACGATCTGATCGGCTCCCGGCTGAACTCCCGCCAGTTCGAGGAGTTCGGTGAGCGGAATGCCCGTCCACAGGGCGTTGCCGACGAGCCCGTCTCCGACTTCGTTCGATACGCACGAGAGCGTCACGTATCGCTCGACGAGGCGCATCGCCATGATGTCTGCGTAGGTGAGCACAACCTCCCGGTCGACCATTCCCTTGATCGTGAGCGTCCACTCCTCCGGATCCACCGCCGGAACGACGAGCGCCGTGTCGATCCGGTAGAACCGATCGTTGGCGACGACGATCGGTGTCATGAACTGGAGATCGAACTCGTTCACGGGTTCGGGGTCGGATTGACGCTCGGCCGCCGCTGGCAGGATCAGAGCCAGCCGCTGCGCCTCAGCCCTGCTTCGGAGCATCGACCGACCAACTCCGATCGACACGACCGAAACCACAACGGCTGCCCCGACGCCGACCAGCAGCCTCCGTCTTCCGTATCCGGCAGGGTCGAATTCGGGCCCCTCACCCTCAGCTGGGCGAGTCCAGGCGAGCAGGCCGTACCAGGTCAAGAGCCCGCCGCCCATCGCCACGAGCGTCGAAGCGACGACGAGGGCCGCCTCTGCGCCGGGTTCGGTCAGTTGAGCGGCGATGCCAACGACACCGGCGACGCCGAAGGCGATGATGATCGGCACCGGAGTTCGCACGGAGGCCTTGCCGACGAACCAGCCGATGAGCACGGCGACGAGAAACGTCCCGATGCCGAGCACCGCCTTGTCCGCGGTACCGAAGGTCGTGATCGCGAAGGTCTTCAGCCAGGGCGGAGACACATCGATGATGAATCCGCCGATCGATGAGATAGCCGACGGCACCGAGGCCGTGAGACCTGCGAAGAGTTCGGTCAAACCGAGACCGACGGCGACTCCCGCAACTCCCGCCCAACCCGATCGGCGAGCCGCTGTGTTGTCTGTGGTGTTGCCCTGCATTCGTTCATTGAACACGCCGACGACGGCGTACGTGCCGGTTCTCTACGCGAGTTCACTGTTCGTTAAGAACTTGATCTCGTGCACTGGTCCGCCGGTCCGACAACGACTGCACCTTCCGCCGCCGTATCATGATCCCGGCGCACCCGGCGACGGCTCAAAGGGCGTCACAAACCCTGTGAAGCCTCCTTTCCGCTGGGTGCGCCACCTCCAATCCTCCCCGAGGGCGACCGCAATGTGCTCGAACCCACGCCTGGACGCCGCTCGAAAACCCACCCCCAGAGGCCACATCCGTGTCCGCAACCGTGACCCGTGGCGACGGTTCAGGAATTTCTGCAAGTTGCCGATAGCGGGACTATGACAAGACCCGGCGGCAAAGGATGCGACGGAGGTTGCGATGGACATCGATGGGGTCTCATCTGGAGACAACGACGCCGACGACAGCGCTCGACTAGCGGCGATCACTGAACGCAACCACAAGATCTGGGACCAGCTGGGCAACTGCCACGACGAGGACGTCCGCAACCAGCTCTTCGAGGAGCTGAGCGCGAACCGCAGGGAACTATTCCGGATCAAAGAAGCGATCGTTCACCAGTCGGACGAGTCCAACGCCACGG
>JANTHO010000050.1 GCA_024762335.1 Acidimicrobiia bacterium
GTCACCGAGGCCCGACTCACTCGCTGGAGAACGACTCGCACGCACCCTCCTGGTCTGATTGGCACAGCACGGTACACCGATCCGGCGGGACCGCCCCTACACTCGCCGCCGTGTTTCGTGAGATCCCCTGGTCCATTGTTCGCGGCTTCCTCATGGGTTCGGCCGACATCGTGCCCGGTGTGTCCGGAGGAACGATCGCTCTCGTCCTCGGCATCTATGAGCGTCTGATCGCGTCGGTACGCGCGGGAAGCTCCGCGCTCGGCGCGTTCGCTCGATTGGACGGCGCGACCGGCGTCGCCTGGTTGAAGAGGGTGGATTGGCTCTTCATCCTGCCCCTCGGCACCGGCATCGGGCTGGCGATCATCGCCCTATCGCACATCCTCGAACGTCTCCTGCACGAACAGGCCGTCCTGATGTCGGCGTTGTTCCTCGGCCTGGTTGCCGGTTCTGTGGTCATCGCCTGGAAGCTTCTCACCGTACGCGACCTTCGAAGAGCAGTCGTCATCGTCCTCGTCGCACTCGTCGTGTTCATGCTTCTCGGGCTTCGTGAGGACACGTCGAGCGACACGGCGGCGCAGGTGACGGATCCGGCACTCTGGGCCTTCTTCGGATCGGGCGCGGTAGCGATCGTGGCCATGATCCTTCCCGGAATCAGCGGCTCATTCATCCTCGTCATGCTCGGCATGTACGGGCCGCTGCTGTCGGCCGTCACATCACGAGACCTTGGCTCGCTCGGCGTGTTCATCGTGGGTGCCGTGATCGGACTCGCCCTCTTTTCGCAGATCCTCCACCGGGCGTTGCGCGACCACTACAACACCGTGATGGCGGCCCTCATCGGTCTGATGGTCGGGTCGCTCCGAGTACTGTGGCCGTGGCCACGCGGTGTCGACAGTACGGCGCTCGAGGCCCCGGGTGAGGATCTCCTCGCCGCCGTGTTGCTGGCGGTCGTCGCGTTCGTCGTCGTGCTCGGAATCGAAGCCGTCGGGCGCAGGATCGGTCATCACACGATCGACGACGAGGTCGGCGAACTCACCGCCGAGTGAACGGATCGGTCCGGCGATACCAGTTGATGAGCGCGTCGACGACCTGTTCGGTCGGGACGTGATACTCATCTCGATCGATCCGTTCTCTGATCTCACGGATCTTCCGGGCTCTCTGTTCGTCGACCGGTGGCTGCCGCATGTTCACGCGATCGTTCCACGACGACGCAGGACCTCGATTCTCTCCGATCCATACCCGAGGTCCCTCAAGATCGCGATCGTGTCGGCCCCGGGTTCCGGATCGGCTCGAAGGGATTTCGACGACCGGCCGACGATCCTCGGAGCGGGCCCCGGGAGTGGGTGGTCGGATGGTCCATGGAAGACGCGTCGGGCGACGTTGTGCGGATGCCGTGGGGCTTCGGCCAACGTCAGCACCGGTGTGACGCATGCGTCCGTGCCCGCGAACACATCCTCCCACTCCGCTCGAGTTCTCCGGGCGAATGCCCGTCCGATGGCCTCCCGGAGTTCCTGCCATCGGCTCCGATCGTACTGGGGGGGCAGGTCGGCCTCGCCGAGTCCGAGCCCGTTGAGCATGGACTGGTAGAACGCCGGTTCGAGCGGTCCGACGGCCATGTGACCGCCGTCGCTCGTCTCGTAGGTCGTGTAGAACGGGGCGTGTCCGTCGAGGAGGTTCGCGTCACGCCGATCCTTCCACAGGCCGATCGCGGCCATCTCGTAGAACGGACTCATCAGCGAGGCAGCCCCATCCACCATCGCCGCTTCGACCACGGCACCGCCCGACCGATCTCGGTCGTACAGCGCGGCGAGAACACCCGCAACGAGATACATGGCGCCGCCGCCGTTGTCACCGACAAGATTGAGAGGAGGCGATATCCGGTCGCTGTCGCCGATCGCGTGAAGGGCGCCGCTGAGCCCGATGTAATTGATATCGTGACCGGCCATGTCTGAGTAAGGGCCACCCGATCCCCAACCGTTCATGCGACCGTAGACCAGGCGGGGATTCGCGGCGAGGCACGCGTCGGGCCCGACCCCGAGACGTTCCATGACACCGGGCCGGTACCCCTCCAGGATTACGTCGGCTTCGTTGATGAGCCGGAACACCACTTCACCGGCGTCGGAAGATTTGAGGTCGATGGCGATCGATCGCTTGCCTCTCCCGACGGCGCCGACCATCGGGTCGGGAATGGGTGGCCCGCCGGGCCGATCGATACGGACGACGTCGGCGCCCAGTCCGGCCAGAATCATGCCCGCGAATGGAACAGGTCCGAGGCCGGCGAACTCGAGCACGGTGATGTCGGTGAGAGGCATGATGCCGGATGGGTCTGCGCGCGTGTCGGTCAGACCCGTCCCATCTCCTGTTCGAGGCATACGTGAGTCTTGGGTTCGAAGCGGCCGTCGACGTTCATCTCGCACTTTTCCTGGAGTGCTTCAACCGCCTTCACCGTTCCCGATCCATAGTCGCCGTCCACGGGTCCCGGATACAGTTTGAGCTCGAGCAGGTCTTCTTGGACGCTCGTCACGAAGTCCTCGTCCGCCTCCAGCGTGTCGGCGAGCGCTGCATACGTTTCAGGCCCGTATGCGCCATCGGCGGTGATCCCGGCATCGGTCTGGAACGCTGTGATGGCTTCCTCGGTTGCCGGTCCGAGAATGCCGTCGGCCACGCCGTCGAAGTAGCCGAGAACGGTGAGTTCCATCTGGATCACCTGGGTCAGCAGCGTGGCACCCCCGTACGGCGACGTCGTGGTTGTCGTCGAGGAGGTCGTGGTCGCCGCCGTCGTCGTGGATGTTGCGACGGTCGAAGAGACCGGCGGCATGGTGGCGGGTGTCGTCGTGGTCGTATCGTCGGCCCCAGAGGAGCAGGCGGCGGCTATCAAAGCGAATCCGATCGCGATCACAAGACCTCGTCGGTACCTCATCGGGATGCCCCTTTCTCCGATGCCACGGCGTGCTGACTCCGAGCGTACACGACCGCCCCCCACCCGCGCACATCGATCCCCCTCCCAAACGCAGCGAACCCAGGGTTCTCGACCCTGTATATGGCGTTGTGAGCCCGCGGTTCGTCGGGCCGTCCGGGGAGGCTCCATACCGCGGGCCCACAACGCCAAATAGGGCGCAGAGAACCCTGGGTTCGCTGCGTGGGGGTTCTACTCTGCGACGTTCATGGTCCCGGAATCGGTCTCACCGCCGGAAGGTGTCGACTACTCGCGCAAGTGGTTCGTACTGATCGCCATCGGAATGGCGATCTTCCTTGGAACGGTCGATGGCAGCATCGTCAACGTGGCGCTCCCGACACTGGTCGACGAGTTCGATACGAGTTTCGGAGTCGCTCAGTGGGTGGTTCTCGGGTACCTGTTGACCCAGACGACGCTCACACTCGGATTCGGACGTCTGGGCGACATGTTCGGCAAGAAGCCCATCTTCACCGCCGGTTTCGTCGTTTTCACAACCGGTTCCATCCTCGCCGGATTCTCCCCGACCATCGGCTTCCTGATCGGAGCCCGCGTCGTCCAGGCATTGGGGGCGGCGATGATCTTCGCACTTGGTTTTGCGATCACCACCGAGGCGTTCCCACCGTCGGAGCGCGGCAAGGCGCTCGGGATCAACGGCACGACGGTGTCGCTCGGCATCATGGCCGGCCCCATCATCGGTGGGATCATCCTCGAGGCGGCCGACTGGAGATGGATCTTCCTCGTGAACGTCCCCATCGGCATCATCGGCACGATCACGGCATTGAGATTCGTCCCGCATACCCGGCCGAAGGGAAAACACCGCTTCGATTTCGTGGGTGCCATCGTGTTCTTCGTCGGTCTGCTGACCTTCCTGCTCGGCCTCACTCTCGGGCAGGGATCCGGATTCACGAATCCGGTGATCCTCACCATGTTCTCGATATCGGCGATGACGCTCATGGTGTTCATCCTCATCGAACGGCGGGTTGCCGAGCCGATGCTCAACCTGAATCTCTTCCGAAGTCGAGACCTGACGGTGAACTTGATCACCGGGTTCCTGGCCTTCTTCGTCCTGTCGGGCATGCTCCTGCTGCTGCCGTTCTACCTCACAGACGTGATCGGTCTCTCCCCCCGGTCGATCGGGTTCGTGCTCGGCTCCATCCCGATCGCGATGGGTGTCGTAGCCCCGATGTCGGGCTCACTCTCCGACCGGATCGGATCGAGACCAGTAACCGTCACCGGCCTGGCGCTGATGGTGATCGCATACGGAACCGCGGCCTTCTGGATCGAGGGAGCCACCACGGCGGCGCTCATCGTCATCGTGGGGTTGATCATCGGCCTCGGCATGGGCATCTTCCAATCACCCAACAACTCCGCGATTCTGGGCTCCGTTCCACACAGCGAACTCGGCGTGACGTCCGGCATGTTGACCATCAACAGGACGACCGGAAGTGTGACCGGCATCGCCGTCCTCGGTTCATTGTGGGCGGCTCGGACCGCCGTCTATTCGGGTGCCGGCGAAGTCGCGGACGCTCCCGCATCGGCTCAGGCGGCGGGCCTTTCCGATACGATGATCTTCGCTGCCGTCGTCGTCGGCTTCGCCCTCCTGCTGGGACTGTGGGCGTGGAAGTCGAAGCCGGGAGCCGTCTCGTAGGCGCACGACCGAACCGTCGATGCCCGCAGTCAGAGTCTGGCGATGCGCTCGACCACAAGATCGATGAAGCCGGCCCTGTCGACCTCGGACATCACCATCGCGTTGGCCTCGGACCCCGTCACACCCCACCAGTCGACGACGGTCTGGCCGATCGTCAGTTCCGAATCGGTTTCGATGTCGACCCTGCACGCCTTTCCAATGAACAGTTCCGGGTCGATCAGGTACGCGATGACGCACGGGTCGTGGAGGGGCGCTCCTGCGATGCCGTACTTCTCGACATCGTGGCGCTCGTAGAAGCCCAGCATTCCGGCAACGGCGTCTCCTACCGTCGTGCCGATGGCCCTAATCCGATCGAGGTCCTCTGGCAGAACGAGCGCCTTGTGGGTGACATCCAATGGGAACATCGTGATCGGGGCGCCGCTGTTGAACACGATCGCAGCAGCATCGGGGTCGACATAGATGTTGAACTCTGCGACCGGTGTCGTGTTGCCGCCTTCAAAGAATCCGCCGCCCATGATCACGATCTCGCGGATCGTCGGGATGATCGTTGGCTCGCGGGCGATCGCGGAGGCGATGTTGGTCAACGGGCCGACGGGACAGAGCGTCACCCCCTGCGGACCGGCCGCGAGACACGTGTCGATGATGAAGTCGATGGCATGTTTGGAGCGAGCCGTCGTCACCGGAACGGGCAGATCCACGCCGTCGAGACCGGTGGGACCGTGAACGTACTCGGCCGTGAAGAGATCCCTCTGGAGCGGTGCGTCGGCACCCGGATAGACGGGAATATCGGTTCGCCCCGTGAGTTCGCAGAGCTTCAAAGCGTTCGTCGTAACGAGCGGTTGGGGCACGTTGCCGGCAACCGTAGTGATGCCGAGCACTTCGAGTTCGGGCGATCCGAGCGCCAGCAAGATCGCAACCGCGTCGTCCTGACCGGGATCGGTGTCGATGACGATGGGGCGAGGCATGATCGTCGAGCATAGCCGTCGAGGAGCGTGCGAACCGTGCGCCGCAGAAGCACCTATTCGCACCTACGAGCCCTGGGTTCGCAGAGCTCATCGGTGGGCTAGGTGAGCAGGGCGGCTTCCACCTCGGGCTTCGTCGGCATCCCGGACCTCGCTCCGACGGCCCGCACCGATAGGGCTCCGGCTACGACGGCCCGTTGCACCGACTCTTCGAGGCTTCTGCCCTCGTCCAGGCCGGCGGCGAGCGCCCCACAGAAGGTGTCTCCCGCCCCGGTCGTGTCAACCACGTCGACGCGGGGAGCCGGGAACGTCTGATCCGAATCAGGCCGGATCAGCCTCGCCCCTTCAGCACCCAGCGTGACGATGGTCACGGGCACACCAATGTCCCGAGCCGAGACCGGGTCGCTGGATCCGGTGAGGGACTCGAGTTCGACCCGGTTGACGACGAGCACGTCGACCGCGTCAAGCAGCTCCGCGGGAAGCTTCGTTGTGGGGGCCGCGTTCAGAACGACGATCCCCTGCGATGCTTTGGCGGCAGCGGTGCTGGTCTCGATCGGGATCTCCAACTGGAGCAGCGTCACGGTCGCCGCCATGAGAACCGCCTCTGAACGTGCTACGTCGTCTCGTGACAGCTCGCCGTTGACGCCGGAGCTCACGACGATCGAGTTCTCGCCTCCTGCATCGAGGATGATGACGGCCAACCCCGTCGGCCCGGCTGCATCCACAACGAGGTTGGACGTATCGACCTGTTCCGTCCTGAACTCTTCCACGAGGGCGACGCCGGCGTCGTCGGAACCGACTCGGCCGACGAATGCGACGTCGCCGCCGAGCCTGGCAGCCGCCACAGCCTGATTGCCGCCTTTGCCTCCCGGCATCGTCTCATGGCCGAGAGCGATGACCGTCTCGCCGGGAACCGGATGATGATCGACGTGGAGGACCTGGTCCCGATTGACGGATCCGACAACTGCGATCATCCCTGGTCCTCCACAATGCGATAGATGGTTCCTGCACCGGAGACAACATAGATCTCCCCGGAGTCGTCACGCCCGAACGACGTGACCGCAGCGACGTTGCCCGTGCGGTCGGTCCAGTCGTGCATCGTCCCGTCGGGAGCGATCGAGCGGATGAAGCCGCTGCACCAGTCGGAGAAGAAGTAGTGGCCGTCGAGCTGCGGGATCGCGTCGCCGCGGTAAACGTAGCCGCCCGTGATGGAGCATCCCTCGTCGTGGCGATACTCGTACACGGGGAAGGTGAGGACCCGGAGCGAGGCGTCGACTCCGTCACAGGGTCCGGCGAGACAGTCGGTGCCCTCGTAGAGCGGCCATCCGAAGTTCAGTCCGAGGTCTTCGATCTCGTTTCGATTCACCTCCTCGACGTCTCCCTGGCCGACGTCGGCGATCCAGATGCTCTCGGTGTCGAAGTCGAACGAGAACCTCCACGGGTTGCGAAGCCCGATCCCCCAGATCTCACGGGCCGCAAAGTCGAAGAACGGCGGGGTCTTGTACGTCTCGATCTCCGGCCCGACCTTGATCCGCAGCATCGCGCCGAGCAGCGTGTCGTCGCGTTGGCCGTTGCCGTACCGGTCGTTGGCCCCACCGCCGTCGCCCATGCCGATCCACAGATCGCCGGTCGGGCCGAAAGCGATCATGCCGCCGTTGTGGTTCTTCGCCGGCTGTGGGATCTCGAGAATCTTCCGCTCGGAGTTCGGGTCGGCGACCCGGCCCTCGATCGTGAACTCCGCAACAACGGTGTCGTTGTTCTTCGCCGTGTAGTCGACGTACAGGAGTTCGGGATGGTCCGGATGGAATGCCAGTCCCAGCAACCCCTGCTCGCCGCCGAATTTCACCCGCTTGCGAATGTCGAGGAACACCTCGGGGTCAACGCCCGGCTCCGTCGCCCAGATCACACCGGGCTGGTCGACGACGAAGCCGCGGCCGCTGACCGTCGTGTAGAAGACGGGTTGCTCAAACCCGTCCGCCACCGGTTCGAGCCGGAGCGCGGTGTCGGCCCACGGAAGCGTTGTCGGAACGGGCTCCCCGGGAGCGAGCGTCGTGGTCGTGAGCACTTCCTCCGGTGCGGTCGTCGATGGGACGGTCGTCGATGGCAACGCGACAGTCGATGGCGTCGTGACAGTCGATGGCGTTGATGCGCCTCCGCAGCCCGCGACGACGAGAGCAACCGCCACGGCGCACACAGCCGGGCGCCGCATGTCAGTCCGCCTCGACGATGCCGGCCGCCTCGGCCGCCTCGTCCGCCTTACGGGCAACCCGGCGACCTTCCGTCTCATCGACCTTGATGAGCAGGTAGGTCCCTCCGACGAAGAAGACGATCAGTCCGAGCACCGCCGGTCTCGACGACCCGAACACCGTAACGGCGGCGACGAAGAGCAACGGCCCGATGATCGCCGAGAACTTCGACATGACGGAGAAGAATCCGAAGAACTCGCCTGAGAGCGCCTTGGGCGCCATCGACGCGTACAGGCTGCGGCTCAGCGCCTGGGAGCCGCCCTGAACGACGGCGACCATGAATGCCAGGAACCAGAACTCGATGACGCTGTCGAGGAAGAAGCCCCACACGGCGATCGCTGAGTACACGATGAGGGCGAGGATGATCGTCCGCTTCGTCGTCATCGTGTCGGCCAGGCCCGAGAACAGCGGCTTTCCGACGACGACGGCTATCCCGAGGCCGACGACCTCGACGATGAACAGCAGACCGAGGATCGACAGCAGGGCGCTCGTTCGCGGTGGCTGTCTGACGGTGGTCTCGCCGATGGCCATGACGGTGCCCGTCGAGGCGTCGTCCGCTTCGCCGCTGTTGACGATCTCGAGCAGATGCTCTCCCGCCTCTTCGGCGGCGATGTCGATGTCGACACCTTCATGGACCGCCGGGTTGTAGCCGTCGATGACGATCGGTTCATCGTCTTCGATCGCGGGCGCTCCGTCGATCAGCACGTTCCACTTCGACCGGTCGGGGCCCTCGCTGTAGTGGACCCGTACCGTGGTCCCGTTGTACCGCAGTGCGTAGACGGCGCCGACGTCGGCCGTGGTGGCGTATTCCCCTTCCTGCTGCCACGATCCGCGAAGCTCAACGGCCGGCGAGTCGATGCCGTAGTCACCCTCGCCGACGGCCGTGGCCGTGTCCTCGTAGGCGGGGGGTCGTGTGCCGGTGATGTCTGCACCGAGTACGAACTGGCCTCCGATGCCGACGAGCGGCAGCATGATGAGGTTCCATACAACGAAGGCGAGGAAGAAGGATCGTTTCGACTCATCTTTCGAGGGGATCTTCCCGAACACGATGGAGAACGGGATCCCGACGAACTGAACGAGGAGGATCGCAGCGATCAACTCGATCGATCCGAAACCGAGTTCGGCACCGTAGATGACGGCCACGCCGATGATCGTGCCGATCCCGTCGTTGTAGATCAGGTAGGAGATGAGGAACTTGAGGAGCTCGCGGTAGCTGCGCAGATGGGTGAAGGTGTCTCCGAGCCGGCGGAAGGTGATCGAGAGGATGCCGCCCGTATCGGTCGCTACTGCCGCAGGCGGCTCCGGAACGCGTCGCATGATCGGGATGGAGAACAGGATCCACCAGATCGCGACGGACAGGAACGACAGCCGGGTTCCCAGCGAATCGCCGAGCGTGAAGATCATCGCGATGTTGATCGCGAGAAGCAGCCCACCTCCGAGGTACCCGACGGCGTATCCGAGAGTCGAGACCCGATCCAGGTCGCCCTCCCGGGCGACGTGCGGTAGCAGAGCTTCATAGAACACGTTCCCGGTGGCGAAGCCGATCCTCGCGATGATGAATGCGAGCGATGCGATCAGCCAGTCGCCTGTTCCCACGAACACGAGGAGAGACACACCGACGGCGCCGACGAGGATGGAAGCGGCGAGGAACTTCTTCTTGCCGCGCTTGAGGTCGGAGATCGTTCCGAGGATCGGGGAGAGGATGGCGACGATGATCAGCGAGATCGAAAGCGTCGCCGTCCAGTATGCGGTCGCCTGTGCGGACGAACTGAGCGTACGTCCGGCGACCTGGCTGTAGTAGACGGGAAGGACGGCGGCGAGGATCGTCGTTGCGAACGCGGAGTTGGCCCAGTCGTAGAGGGCCCATGCCCGGACCCGTTTGCGGTACACCCGGTCGTCGACGGCCCCGTACTCCGCGATCGCATCGGTCATGTGGCGTTCTCCCTCTCGACCCGACCAGAGGCTAGTGCACTGTCCACAAGCCTTCGCAGCGTTCTGCCGGCCAGGAACCCCGCTCGCGGCGTTCTCGTCCTTGACGCATTCGCGAATGCGCCTTTGTCCTGCGGCCTTGCGAGCGGTGCCCCTGACTCGGCATCGACACTCCGAACGTTTGTGGACAGAGCACTAGTCGGCAGACGCCGCGCTCCAGAGGGATCGCAGAGCCGCTTCGACCGGTCCCGGGTTCTCGACCGGTGTCATGTGGCCGGCATCCGGCACGATCGTCAGCGCCGCTCCGGCTGCGGCCGCCATGTGATCGGCATCGGCGAGCGGTGTCAAGACATCGTCTTCCCCGACGATTACACCCACCGGGACGGCGATGTTCGACAGTACGACGGTCCGATCGGGCCGGCGTTTCATTCCTTCGAGCGCCGCCACGATCGATTCTGCGGGAGCGGCCTCGATCATCGTGCGGAGACGTGCTCGCAGCCACGGGGATGCAGATTCTGATACGAGCATCGGCATCATGTCGGTGGCGAAACCGGATCTCCCTTCGGCAGCGACACGGACCGCTGCGGCGCTCCTCCCGGCCTTCCCCTCCTCCGAGTCCCCGGTCGACTTCGTATCGACGAGTGCCAGTGTGCGCACCCGACCCGGGTACCGGTCTGCGAACGCGAGGGCGATGTAGCCGCCCATGGAAAGTCCTATGAGATCGACCCTTTCGACATCCAGGGCATCGAGAATTCCGGCGAGGTCATCGGCGTGGTCCTCCATCGTGAGGGCTGTCCGAAGGGTCGGAACGGAGGCCCCGAAGCCTCTCAGATCCGGAGCGATGCAGCGGCGCACGTCCGACAGGCGATCGACTTGTTCGAGCCACATGGTCGAGTCGAGCGGAAACCCGTGGACGAAAAGAGCGACCGGGCCCCGGCCCCGTTCGCGGAGGAAGAACTGGTGATTGTTGAGGGTGATGGTTGACATGGTCCCAGTGTTGCACATCGCGGACGACCCGGACACGGTTCAGGTGATAGCGTTCGAGTCATGGATCATTCGCGTATCGGTCTCGCCCATCTCCCCACGCCCCTCGAACCGGCCCCCCGCCTCACCGAAGCTTGGGGCGGTCCGACGATCTGGGTCAAACGCGACGATCTCACGGGGTTCGGGCTATCGGGGAACAAAGTGCGAAAGCTCGAGTTCCATTTCGCCGCCGCGTTCGACGCCGGGGCGGACACGGTCATCACCTGCGGAGCGGTTCAATCGAACCACTGTCGCGCCACCGCGCTCGCGGCTGCCCGTGTCGGTCTGCGAACGATCCTCTATCTGCGCAGTCCCGAGGGCGAGCCTCCGGCTCAGCCGACGGGGAATCATCTCCTCCAGCGTCTCGCCGGGGCCGAATGCCGGTTCATCACACCGGCTCAGTACGACGACCGGGACCTGATCATGGACGAAGCCGCCGCCGAACACGGGTCGGCTTGGGTGATTCCCGAGGGTGCATCGGATGCGCTCGGTGCCCTCGGCTTCACAGCGGCGATGCACGAGATCGCGCCTCAGATCAGGGATCTCCAGTTGGACCGTCCCGTCATCTGGCACTCCGCGTCCAGCGCGGGTACGACCGCAGGGATGATCCGAGGTGCCGACGCCGCCGGTCTCGACGTCGAGATCATCGGCTCGTCGGTCGGAGACCCGGCCGCCGACGTCGAAGGCCGCATTCGGAGCATCCTGGCCGATTCGATCACGAAGTTCGGCGGTTCTCCGGACGGGGTCTCCTGGCACATCGTCGACCGCTACGTCGGTCGCGGTTACGGACTGTCGACCCCCGAGGAGCTCGCCGTGCAAGCAGAAGCGACGCGTCTCACGGGCCTCCTCTTCGACCCGGCCTACACGGGGAAGCTGATCTACGGACTGAAACACGAGATCGAGCGCGGCCGGTTCACGGCCGGCGATAACGTCATCCTGTGGCACACCGGCGGCGGCTTCGCTGTGTTCGCCCATCCGGAACTGGTCGGGTGACCGCGGACCGATTCAGTGCCGTCGAAGGAACTCGATCAGCCGATCGTTCACGGCACCCGGCCGTTCGATCATCATGAGATGACCGGCCCCTTCGATCAGAGCGACCGTGGCGTCCGGTGCGGCGTCTGCGATGGGTCCGGCCGCTTCCGCCCTCGTCATCACGTCCCCGTCACCCAGAACGAGCAGCATCGGAACGGCGATTCTCGAAGCGACCTCCGCCGCTCCCGGATACGTATCGCATGCTGTCAGGTCGGCGAACGCGACTCCCGGCCGTGATCGCTCGAGCACGGCGACGGTATCGGCCACACTCCAGGCGGGTTCCCCAATCGGTGCCCCCGTGTACATCCATTTCGCCATCGTGGAGAGCATCGACCGATCGTCGCCGCCGAAGGCCTCCAGCAAATCCGGATTGACCGGCATCCGATCGGAAACACCCATCAGCGTGAGCGATCGGACCAGATCGGGCCGCGCCGTAGCCGCCTCCAACACGATGAGCGCCCCCATCGAATGACCCACGAGATGGACGGTCACGTCGAACGTCGAGAGATAGGCGAGCAGCCATCCGGCGTACCCCTTGATCGTCGTCGACGGCTCGCCCTCGGACCGTCCGTGGCCGGGGAGATCGACAGAGACCGGATCGAAACCGGCCCGGGCCAGCGCATCAGCCTGGTACTCCCACACCGATCCGTCCATCGTCGCGCCGTGAACGAGTACGACGGTGCTCATGCGGTTACGAACAGCGTCAGCGCCTCGACGATCAGCGCAGGACGATCCGACCCTTCGATCTCGACGGTGACTTCATTCTTGAGGAGCCACCGGCCCGGACCCTTCTCCGTCACATCGACGAGTCGTGTCCGCGCCCGCACTCGTTTCCCCACCTTCACCGGCTCGATGAAGCGGAGTTTGTCGGTGCCATAGTTGATCGCCATCACCATCTGGTCGGGACCGAGCATCGTTTCCATCATCATCGGTGTCGTGAGCGAGAGCGTCAGGAAACCGTGGGCGATCGTCGAACCGAACGGTGTCTGCGCCGCCGCCGCAGGGTCGACGTGGATGAACTGGTGGTCCATGGTGGCATCGGCAAACGCGTCGATGCGGTCCTGATCGATCTGAACCCATTCGGAGACACCGGTCTCCTCTCCGATCCGATCCGCAAGTTGCTCAGCCGGGATGATCTGCACACCACTCCTCTCGGTCGCTGCCGACAGGCTACCGAGCAGAAAACCGCCTGCAAGCGCCGACGGCCGGTACCGTACCGAGCACCATGCTCCGCACCGTGACCGCCATCGCCGCCTTCGCTCTCATTGCGGCCGCGTGCACGTCCGCCCCATCGATCGAAGCGGAAACGACCACCACCACGATCATCACCGAGGCATCGGCGCCGTCCACGACACAGGTGACGCTGCCTCCGGACGAGGACCTTGTGAGAGGGGTCGTCGACGGTGTGCTCGACGGGGACACCCTTCAGGCGATCGTGGACGGTCGCCAGGTCGACGTCCGGCTCATCGGGATCAACGCACCGGAGGGTGACGAGTGTTACGGGGATCAAGCGAGATCCGACCTCGCTTCGCTGGTGACGGGGAAGACCGTTGTTCTCACCCCCGACGGCCCGGATGCCGACGAGGAAGGGCGTCTCCTGCGGTACGTGATCATCGAGCAGGATCCTCCGATCCTCGTCAACGCTGAGCTCGTTTCGTCCGGCGCGGCCGTGCCCCTTCACAGCGGCCATTCGAAACAGGAAGATTTCCTCGCTCGCGGCGACCGAGCCTATGCGTCGGGGAAGGGCATGTGGGGAACGTTCGTCTGCGGACATCCAGACGATGGCGTCTCCCCCGATCGCCCACAGCTGCGGATCGACCAGATCAACCTCGCCTCCACCGACGGCACCGTCGACCTCACCGACGAGTGGTTCCGGATCGTCAATCAGTCGTATACGAGTGTCGCCATGGGCGGGTGGGTTGTTCGCGATGAATTGAACGATCGGCGCCTCGAGATGCCCTCAGGACAGGGCGTCGGTGCTGGCAAGTCCCTCCGGGTCGTGACGGCATGCGGCAACAGCAACAGTGAAGCCTTGTACTGGTGTTCCGACGCGCCCATCTGGTCGACGGGGGGCAACACGATCATCCTCAAGGATCGTCGCGGCAACGTCGTAGACCGACGCTCGTACGACGTGGATGGATAAGGGACGTAGCGGATACGGCTCACCGGCCGCCCCTCACTCTCCCCCACCGCCGGGGTTCAATCCGTGGCTTCTCTGAGCCACGGGACCGGTTCCCATTCTCCCCCACCGCCCAGGTGGGGGAGATGCCCGGAGGGCAGAGGGGGCCGCTCGGAGGCAGGAAAGCCGGAGGGAACCCGGCCACAGTCGCGATCTCCACGATGCCCCCTCTGCGATCGAGCAACAGCTCGATCGCGTCTCCCGCACTCCGTTTTGGAGACGAAGAGCCGTCCGACCGCTCACCCTTTCTGTGAGACCCCACTGCGTGGGGGAGACGAAGAGTCGGGCTCCGCTCCCTCTCGCTATGCCTCGAATCGGCGGGCTACGGTCTTCATCTCCATGAAGAGCCGCAGATAGTCGGGGCCTCCCGCTTTGGCGTTCGAACCGGACATGTTGAACCCGCCGAACGGCTGGATCCCGACGAGCGCCCCCGTGATCTTCCGGTTGATGTACAGGTTCCCCACGTAGAACTCTTTGCGAGCCCGTTCGATCCGCGACTCGTCGGACGAGTGCAGTCCGCCGGTCAGCCCGTATTCGGTGCCGTTCGCAACGTCGATCGCTTCGTCGAAGTCGGCGACGCGAATCACCGAAAGCACGGGTCCAAAGATCTCGTGTTGGGCGAGACGCGCATCAGGATCGACGCCGGTAAAGATCGTCGGTTCGATGTAGTACCCGCCGTCCTTCTCGACGGCCCTGCCGCCGGTGACCACTGTTCCCTCGGCCCGGCCGCGTTCGATCTCGTCGAGGATGGCCCGGTACTGCACTTCGGAGACAACGGGACCGACCTGCCGGTTCTCGGCCGGTGTTCCGATGCTGAGCGCCTCGGTTCGTTCGACGATCTTGGCGACCAATTCGTCGTGAATCGAGTCGATGGCGATCAACCGCGAGCATGCGGAGCACTTCTGGCCCTGGAAGCCGAACGCGGAGCGGACCGCATCGTCGGCGGCCGCATCGAGGTCGGAAGTCTCGTCGACGATGAGGGCATCCTTTCCCCCCATCTCCATGTATGAGCGCTTCATCCATTTCTGGTC
>JANTHO010000051.1 GCA_024762335.1 Acidimicrobiia bacterium
CCACCTCGGCGGTGGGGGAGAATGAAGAAAGGGGCCGCCGGGCATCCCCGGTCGACGTGGACGGTTCTTCGTCTCCACCACGCCAGTGGGGGAGACGAGATCGAGCGGTTGCTCGATCGCTGAGGGGGTATCCCGACGGACCCGTAGCTGCATCCGTTCTCCGTATGGCTTTGCTGCCTCCGAGGGGCCCCCTCTGCCCTCCGGGCATCTCCCCCACCTCGGCGGTGGGGGAGAAGGGGAAGCGATCCTGTGCCGGAGGGGTGAACCAACCCTCAGCGGGCCTGTAGCGCCTCCGTTAGCTTTGGTACGACCTGATGCAGGTCTCCGACGATGCCGAGATCGGCAACACTGAAGATCGGGGCATCCGGATCCTTGTTGATCGCGATGATCGTGCCGGAGTCCTTCATCCCCACGAGGTGTTGCATCGCTCCCGACACGCCCGCGGCGATATACACATCCGGCTTGATCGTCTTGCCGGTCTGTCCCACCTGCAGCCGCGCCGGTACCCATCCGGCGTCGATGACCGCACGGGTCGCACCGACGGCTGCATCGAGTTCCGATGCCAATCCTTCGATGACGCTCCACTTGTCCTGACCGCCGACGCCGCGTCCGCCGGAGACGACGATCGAAGCGGCTTCGAGATCGGGGCCCTCGCTTGCCTCGACATGGGATTCGGTGACGACGGCGGATCCCGACCGCCCGACGTCCGGCATCGCCACGGCGGTGACGGGGGGAACGGCTCCACCGGCCGGCTCGGCCGGGAACGCCTTCGGTCGAACGATCACGAGCGCCGGAGCGGGGGCCGTCACTTCCGTGACGACGGCCTGCACGCCACCGAGAATCTCGCTGGTCGCTCTGACGGTGCCGCCGTCGAGCGATACATCGACCATGTTGGCGAGAACCGGTCGATCGATCCGGGCCGAGAGGCGCCCGGCGACGTCGCGATCGGTGTTGCCCATACCGAAGAGGACGAGCTCGGCGGCGTGTTCCTCGAGCAGTGTGGCAAACGCGGCTGCGGCAGCTGCCGCGGGAAGGTGCTCGTCCGTGGTGAGGTGATAGACCGATGTGGCACCGTGATCGCCGAGTTCGGCGAAAGCCTCATCAGACCCCGCACCGATGTGGAACACCGCGACGTCACCGAAGGATCGGGCCTTCGTCAGCAACTCGAGGGCAGATGCCGGGGCATGTCCTTCGGACTCTTCGCTGAATACCCAAGTTGTCGTCATCTAGATCACCTTCACCTGTTCGAGCAGTGCGACGATCTTGAGGTACCCCTCACCGTCATCTTCCACGATCTCCCCGGCTTCTCTGGCGGGGATGGGTTCGACCGACGTGATGGTCTGACCTGCGGCCGCGTCTCCGACCTGATCGGCGCTGAAGCCGAGATTCTCTGCGGTCAACGTGTCGATCGGCTTCTTCTTGGCCTGCATGATTCCCTTGAACGTCGGGTAGCGGGGCTCAACCACGCCGGACGTCACGGAGAGCAGGGTCGGCAGCGGCGCTTCGACGACGTCGTAGCCGCCGGCCGTCTGCTGTTCGATGCGGATACCCCCGTTCGTCGTCTCGACCTTGCGAGCGAACGTGAGCGATGGGACGTCGACCAGTTCGGCGATCTGCTGAGGGACGACGCCGGTGTAGCCGTCCGTCGATTCGGTGCCGGCGATGATGAGGTCGAAGCCCTCGCGTTCGATCGCCGCAGCGAGGACCTTCGACGTGGTCAGGGCATCTGACCCGGCGAGGTTCTCATCGTCGATGATGACGGCTTTGTCGGCGCCCATGGCCAGCGCCTGACGGATTCCCTGGAGCGATCCGGACGGCGACATGGAGAACAGGGTCACCGTTCCCTCATTCGCCTCGGCGAGTTGGAGCCCGACCTCGACACCGAACCGGTCGGTATCGTCGAGGACCTGATCGTTCGGCCGCACGACACGGTGCGAGACGGGATCCAGGTCATAGGGCGTTGCCGGATCTGGGATCTGTTTCACACAGACCGCGATTCTCATAACGCTTTCGCTCCTTGCATCGGTTGGGGAGATGATACCCCAACTTTGAGCGATGGCTCAAAAACCGATGTCAGCCGTTGACGAGGAGCGGAAGCAGGGCATCGAGGACGGCGGTGAAGCGGCCCCGGGCCTCGGTCGCGGTCTCTGTTACCTCTTCATGGGACAGCGGCGTGTCGGTGATCCCCGCGGCGTAGTTCGTCACGAGTGAGATCCCCGCGACGTCGACGCCCATGTGATTGAGCGCGATGGCCTCTGGGACCGTCGACATGCCGACGAGATCGCCGCCGACCCTCCGAACCATCTCGATCTCCGCCGGCGTTTCGTAACTGGGCCCGAGGAACCAGGCGTACACACCCTCACGGTAGGTGACTCCGGCCGACGCGAACGCTTGCCTCATGAGGCCGCGCACGCGTTTGGAGTAGACCTCGCTCATGTCGGGGAATCTCGGACCGAGTCGGTCATCGTTGTCGCCGACGAGAGGATTTCTGGCGGTGTAGTTGAGATGATCGCGGATCGCAACCAGATCGCCGGGGGAGAGGCCCTCTCCGAGACCTCCCGCGGCGTTCGTGAGCAGGACGGTGGATGCCCCCGCCAGGGCGGCCGTTCGGACACCGAAGACGACGTCGGAGAGATCCCAACCCTCGTAGGTGTGGACGCGGCCGGCGAAGAGGAGAACGGCGCCGTCACCGGCCGGAGCGGAGAAGAGGCTGCCGCCGTGGCCGACGATCCGCGGCTCCGGGAAGTGGGGGATGTCCGAATACGGGACCTCGATGGCGTTCTCGAGGGACGCCGCATATCCGCTCAGACCGGATCCGAGAACGACGGCCGCCTGATGCTGTTCACGTCCCGTCCGCTGAGCGATGACGGCCGCGGCTTCCTGCAAGTGTTCGTAGGTCATCTCACCTCTCCAAGGATCAACGGTTGTGGCTCTTGCGGTTCATCGGTCAGGTCCCAGGCCGTTTCGAGGACACCGAGACAGGAGGCCAGCTGGTCGTCGGTGTTGTAGCGGACGGTGGCGAGCGGCGTCCCGCTCTCGACGGTATCGCCGACCTTGGCGTGAACGGTGATACCGACCGCCGGGTCGATGTCATCCTCCTTCGCCTGCCGTCCGGCGCCGAGACGCACGGCGGCCCGTCCGACCGAGAGGGCATCGCATCGTTCGACGAAGCCGGCCCGGTCGGCAACGACTACATGGCGGTTCGCGGCGACCGGGAGGAGCGATCGATCGTCGAGCACCCGTGGGTCTCCACCCTGCGCTTCGATGACCCTGGCGAAGACGTCGAGGCCCGCCCCGGAGGAGACCGCCGCCTCGAGTCGGACCCTGGCGTCGGTAGCGTCGGTGGCAACGCCGGCGAGGATCAACATCTCCTCCCCGAGCCGCATCGTGAGTTCCGTCACATCGGCGGGTCCTTCTCCCCGCAGCGTGGCGATCGACTCGACCATCTCGTTGGCGTTCCCGACCTCGCGTCCGAGCGGCTGGTCCATGTCGGTGAGGAGGCCGACGACCGGAGTGTCGTGGGACGCACCGATTCCGACCATCGTCCGGGCGAGTTCCGTGCCCGAGGCGATGTCCTTCATGAACGCCCCTGACCCGATTTTGACGTCGAGGACGAGCCCGTCGAGATCTTCGGCGAGCTTCTTCGACATGATCGATGAGGAGATGAGCGGGATCGACGGCACCGTCCCCGACGCGTCACGCAACGCATAGATGCGGCGATCGGCGGGCACGAGCGTCTCAGACTGCCCCCCGAGTACGAGACCGATCGCGTCGAGCTGCCGGGCGAACTCGTCGGGATCGAGACGGGTCCGGAATCCGGGGATCGTCTCGAGCTTGTCGAGCGTGCCTCCCGTGTGCCCGAGGCCGCGACCGGACATCATCGGTACGGCGACACCGCAAGCGACCACGAGCGGGGCGAGCGGAATACTGATCTTGTCGCCGACGCCGCCGGTCGAGTGTTTGTCGACCTTCGGCATGTCCGTGGCGGACAGGTCGAGCACGTCACCGGAGTGCAACATGGCGTCCGTCCAGGCTGCGAGTTCATTCCCCGACATGCCGCGGAACATCACCGCCATGAGGAACGCGGAGAGTTGATAGTCGGGGATGCGGTCCGCGGTGTACTCGGCGATCATCCATCGGAGTTCATCGGCCGTGAGTTCCCCCCCGTCACGTTTCGTTCTGATCAACTCCGGCATGCTGTAACTCATCGTGTCTCCATATCGGGATCGGCATTGTCGCGCATTACGACGCGGCCGTCGACGACGGACACGCCCTCGCCGCGAAGGAGTTGGGCCTGTCGCTGTTCATGACCGGGGGCGAGTCGGCCGTTTCGTGCCACGACCCGCCACCACGGAAGACCCGGCGTGGACCGAACGAGGTTGCCCACGGCCCGTGCTGCGCCGGGGAATCCGGCTTCCTCCGCCACCTCGCCGTACGAGATGACCTCCCCGGGTTCGAGTTCGAGCAGCACGCGGCTCACCTCGTCGGTGAAGTCGTTCGCACTCACGCCCCGCCGTCCGGTCAGAGTGTTCCGAACAGTCGATCGCCCATATCGCCGAGGCCGGGCACGATGTATGCCGCATCGTTCAATTCCCGGTCGTGGGCGGCGGCGACGATATGGACGTCGGGGTGATCGTCGTACATCTTCCGGACTCCGTCGGGTGCCGTTACGACGCAGAGAGCGGTGATGTCTTTGGCTCCCGACGACTTGACCTTGTCGACGGCCCACGAGAGGGACCCGCCGGTGGCGAGCATCGGTTCGAGAATGAACACGGACGCGTTCGACAGGTCGGGGAGCCGTGCGTAGTACTCGTGGGGGAGCGCCGTCTCTTCGTCGCGCTGCACGCCGGCGAAGCCCACTTTGCAGTTGGGGATCATCGAAAGAACAGCGTCGAGCATCCCCAACCCCGCTCGCAGGACCGCTACGGCCACCACATCGTGAACCTCGTAACCGGTCGTCGTTTCCATCGGAGTTTCGACTTCGATCTCATTGAGCGGGAGCCGTTTCGTCGCCTCCAGAATGAGGCTGTATGTGAGTCCCCGGGCGGCGGCTCTGAAGGCTTCGGGCTCCGTCGTCGTGTCACGGAGAACGGTGAGATAGTGCCGGGCCAGCGGATGATCGATCACTGTGAGATTCATGGGCTGATTGTCGCACGTCGTGTGTCTCGCTGCCACCCGTAGAATGGGCCCGCATGTTCGACTCCCTTTCCGATCGACTGAACGACGCCTTCTCGCGGTTGCGCGGCAAAGGCCGTCTCTCCGAATCCGACGTCAACGACGCTTTGCGCGACGTCCGTATCGCCCTTCTCGAAGCCGACGTGAACGTATCAGTCGTCAAGTCGATGCTCGGCCGGGTCAAAGAACGCGCCGTCGGGAGCGAGGTCACGAAGAGCCTCACGCCCGGTCAGCAAGTCATCAAGATCGTGCACGAAGAGCTGATCACGACGCTCGGCGCCGAGGAGGCGCCGCTCGTTCGACCGGCTGCACCGCCGCTTGTCATTCTCATGGTCGGTCTGCAGGGATCG
This sequence comes from Acidimicrobiia bacterium, assembly GCA_024762335.1. Classification (GTDB taxonomy): domain Bacteria; phylum Actinomycetota; class Acidimicrobiia; order Spongiisociales; family UBA5794; genus JAHEEL01. Next base: position 5,526 of record JANTHO010000051.1, read on the forward strand.
GGGAAGACGACGACGGCGGCGAAGCTCGCGAAACACCTGAAGGACAAGGGCCGGCGCCCTTTGCTCGTCGCCGCGGACCTTCAGCGCCCGGCCGCGATCGATCAGTTGGAATCGCTCGGGCACCGCATCGACGTGCCGGTCTTCGTCGATCGCAAGACGAAGGCACCGAAACTCGTCAAGGCCGCTTTGAAACAGGCGCGGAGTGACGGGGCGAACGTCGTCATCGTCGACACGGCCGGACGCCTCCAAGTCGACCAGGACCTGATGAAGGAACTCGCGGCGATTCGCAAAGTGGCGAATCCCGAAGAGGTCCTGCTCGTGCTCGATGCCATGACCGGTCAGGAAGCGGTCAACGTGGCGAACGGTTTCCTCGAGTACACCGACCTCACCGGCCTGGTTCTCACCAAACTCGACGGCGACGCTCGCGGCGGTGCCGCCATCTCGGCACGCGAGGTCACCGGTCAGCCGATCAAGTTCGTCGGCGTCGGTGAGGGCATCGATGAACTCGATGTCTTCTATCCGGAACGCATGGCCTCGAGGATTCTCGGGATGGGTGACGTGCTGTCGCTGATCGAGAAAGCCGAGACGATCTACGACGAGCAGGAGGCGGAGAAGGCGGCGGCGAAGATGCTCGACGCCTCATTCAACCTCGAGGATTTCCTCGAACAGTTCCAGCAGATCAAGAAGATGGGGCCATTGCAACAGCTGGTTGGTATGCTCCCAGGCGCCGGATCGGCGCTGCGCGACGTTGAGATCGACGATCGTCAGCTCGGTCGTGTGGAAGCCATCATCCGGTCGATGACCCCAGCGGAGCGTCGGGATCCCAAGCTCATCAACGGGAGCCGCAAACGTCGCATCGCGAAGGGTTCGGGGACGCGACCGCAGGACGTCAACGTGCTGCTCAAGCAATTCTCCGAGACACAGAAGATGATGAAGGCATTCGCCGGCGGTAAGAGTCCCATCCCCGGGCTCAACATGCCGGGGATGAGCCGCAAGAAGAAGAGGTAGACATGCCGGTGAAGATCCGCCTGACACGGTTGGGTAAGAAGAAGCAGCCCTCCTATCGCGTCGTGGTGATGGACTCACGCAAACCGCGCGATGGGAAGTACATCGAGCAGATCGGCCGGTACGACGCCCGCCAGGAACCGTCGCTCATCGAGATCGACAACGCACGGGCCGTCAAGTGGCTCCAGGACGGCGCACAGCCGACCGACCGCGTCAGGAAGCTGCTCGAGATCAGCGGCGCCTGGACCGAGTTCAAGGTCGCACGCGGCGACGTTCTCGTTGTCGGAGACACGCCGGAGAAGAAGCCCGAACCGGCTCCTGTGATCCTCGACGAGATCATCGAAGAGGCCGCAGAAGAAGATGCCGCCGAGGCGACAACCGAAGAAACGGAAGAATCATGAAGCAGGGCGACATCGTCGAAAAAGTCGTGACCTACGTCGTCACGCAGATCGTCGACGATCCCGACTCCGTCGCGGTTGAGATCGTGCCGGACGGCGACGACGCCATCGTGGCCGAGGTGCGGACCGCCAAGTCCGACATGGGTCGCGTCATCGGTCGCCGGGGCAGGGTTGCACGTGCGATCCGCTCGGTCGCTTCCGTCGCCGGCGACGAAGAAGGGGTCTCCGTCGAGGTCGACTTCCTCGACTGACGTGGACCGCATCCTCGTCGGATACGTCCGCAGAGCCCACGGGATCAAGGGTGCCGTGGTTGTGCGCCCTCTCACCGACGATCCGGAGCAACGCTGGGCCGTCGGCTCGACGGTCAAGAGCGACGCCGAACCGCCCGTCGACTACACAGTGGTGGCCTCGTCCGAACACCCCGCCGGCGTACTCGTGCGGCTCTCCGGCGTCAACGACCGCAACGCCGCGGAAGCTCTGCAAGGAACGTCCTTCACCATCGCGTCCGGCGAGCGGAGGGATCTCGGCGACGACGAGTACTGGCCGGATGACCTCGTCGGCTGCTCGGTGGTGGATGAGCACGGATCGCCGTTGGGAGTCGTCGAATCGGTCATCTTCGGTGCTGCGCAGGATCGGCTCGCCGTGCGCACCTCGAGAGGCATCGTCGAGGTTCCGATGGTGGAAGCCATCACTCCGACGATCGATGTCGACCGCCGGACGATCGTCGCCACACCACCTCCGGGGCTCTTCGACCCGGAGTGATGGACCGCCACGCCGTTTGCACGGCGTATCCTGGGTGCCGTGCCGTATCAACCGCGTAACCACGTTCGTATCGTCACCGCCACCTCGCTGTTCGACGGACACGACGCCGCCATCAACATCATGCGGAGGCTCCTCCAGGCGACCGGGGCCGAGATCATCCACCTCGGCCACGACCGATCCGCAGCGGAGATAGTGACCGCCGCGATCGAAGAAGACGCCCAGGCCGTCGCCATCACGTCGTATCAAGGCGGGCACATGGAGTTCTTCCGGTACGTCCGGGATCTGCTCGATGAAGCAGGCGCCCCCCATGTGAAGATCTTCGGCGGCGGTGGGGGGACGATCCTTCCCGAAGAAGCGCACGAACTCGAACGATCCGGGATCGAACGGATCTACTCGCCGGACGACGGACGGGAACTCGGGCTCCAGGGCATGATCGACGACCTGTTGGAGCGGGCCGATTTTCCCGTCGTCGGCGATCAGCCACTGGACTTGAACATGATCACGACCGGGACACCCGCCCTGCTCGGCCGGATGATCTCCGTCGTCGAACAACGGCCGGGCGGTGACCTCGCGTCGGCGGCACGGACCGCGGCCGAATCCGGAGGCGCCCCCGTAATCGGCATCACCGGAACCGGCGGTGCGGGCAAGTCGTCGCTCATCGACGAGATCGTCGTCCGCTACCTCGCCGACTTCCCGGACCGGACGCTCGGCATCGTCTCGGTCGACCCGTCCCGGCGGCGTTCCGGCGGCGCCCTCCTCGGCGACCGCATCCGCATGAACGCGGTGACGCATCCCCGCGTCTTCATGCGGTCGCTCGCGACACGCCAGGCCAACCTGGCCCTCTCCCCACACGTCGCCTCGGCGGTCGATCTCCTCAAAGCGGCGGGCTACGACCTCATCATCCTCGAAACCTCCGGCATCGGACAGGCGGACACTGAGATCGTGGATCACGCCGATCTGGCGCTGTACGTCATGACGCCCGAATACGGAGCGGCCAGCCAGCTCGAGAAGGTCGACATGCTGGACTACGCCGACCTGGTCGTCATCAACAAAGCGGACCGTCGCGGAGCCGAGGACGCCGTTCGCGACGTCCGGAAACAGTACCGACGCAACCACGCCATCTTCGACGTGCCCGACGATGCCCTCCCCATCTATGCGACGGTCGCCGCCCACTTCAACGACGCGGGAACGAACCGGTTCTACCGCGCGCTCATGCAAGCGATCGAAGGAAAGACGGGCCGGGCGTTCCCGTCGACCATAGACATTCCCGAGGGGCACGGGGGCGAACAGCCCGTCATCCCCAAGGACAGGATCCGATACCTCTCGGAGATCGCCGATGCGATCCGGTCCTACAACCGCGTGGTCGACCAGCAGTCGGAACTCGCGATCGAGGCACAGGCGCTCGACGTCGTCGGCAGAAGAACCGGGGAGGAGACGATGATCGCCGCCGCCCGCGACACCGTCACATCGCTCGACCCGTCGGCCGCCGCGATCCTGACGGAGTGGGACGCCACCACCGGGCGATACGAGTCGGACACGGTGACGTATGAGGTACGCGACAAGGAGATCGCCGTCGAAGCGGCAACCACGACGCTCTCGGGCACCCGCATCCCCCGTGTCGTATTTCCCCGCCTGAGCGGATGGGGGGACCGGGTTCGATGGGGCCTCCAGGAGAACCTTCCCGGGCGTTTCCCATTCACCGCGGGCGTGTACCCGTTCAAACGAACCGCCGAGGATCCGACGAGGATGTTCGCAGGGGAGGGCGGTCCCGAGCAGACGAACCGGCGTTTCCACTACGTCTCACAGGGGATGCCTGCGGTCCGCCTGTCGACCGCCTTCGACTCGGTCACGCTCTACGGCGAAGACCCAGACGAACGCCCCGACATCTACGGCAAGGTCGGCAACTCCGGCGTGTCCGTCGCCACCCTCGACGATGCGAAGAAGCTCTACTCGGGTTTCGATCTGGTGGATCCCGCCACGTCCGTCTCCATGACGATCAATGGTCCGGCACCGATGATGCTGGCGTTCTTCCTCAACGCCGCGGTCGACCAGCAGTGCGAGCGCTACATCGTCGAGCACGAGCTCGAACCCACCGTCGAGGCGATCCTCGCCGAGCGGTACAACGCTCGCGGTGCGGCGCGGCCCGAGTACCACGGTGATCTCCCTCCCGGCAACGACGGACTCGGGCTGATGCTGCTGGGCCTCACCGGAGACGAGGTGCTGCCCGCCGACGTGTACGAGCGGATCAAGACCGACACGCTCGCCCGTGTGAGAGGCACGATCCAGGCCGACATCCTCAAGGAGGACCAGGCACAGAACACATGCATCTTCTCCACCGAGTTCGCCCTCCGCATGCAGGGCGACATTCAGGAGTACTTCATCGACCACGGGGTCGGGAACTTCTACTCCGTGTCGATCTCCGGCTATCACATGGCGGAAGCAGGGGCGAACCCGATCACGCAACTCGCGTTCACCCTGGCCAACGGGTTCACCTTCGTCGAGTACTTCCTCTCTCGCGGCATGCCGATCGACACGTTCGCCCCGAATCTCTCGTTCTTCTTCTCGAACGGTGTCGATGCCGAATACGCCGTCATCGGCCGGGTCGCACGGAAGATCTGGGCGAAGGCGATGCGGGACCGGTACGGAGCGTCGGAACGGTCGCAGAAGCTCAAGTACCACATCCAGACTTCGGGTCGGTCGCTCCACGCCCAGGAGATCTCGTTCAACGACATCCGCACCACCCTCCAGGCGCTGTACGCCATCTACGACAACTGCAACTCGCTGCACACGAACGCCTACGACGAAGCCATCACGACGCCCACCGAGGAATCGGTCCGCCGGGCATTGGCAATCCAGCTGATCATCAACCGCGAACTCGGCCTCGCCAGGAACGAGAACCCCCTGCAGGGGTCGTTCATCATCGAGGAATTGACCGATCTCGTCGAGGAGGCGGTCCTCGCAGAGTTCGATCGGCTCACCGACCGCGGCGGCGTGCTCGGTGCGATGGAGCTGATGTATCAGCGCTCGAAGATCCAGGAGGAGTCGCTGCGGTACGAGCGGATGAAGTCGACGGGGGAACTTCCGATCATCGGGGTCAACACGTTCCTGTCGTCCGACGGGTCACCATTCGTCGTACCCGAAACGGTCGTCCGATCGACCGACGAAGAGAAGCGCCGTCAGATCGATGCGGCCCGGTCGGTGCGGGAACGAGACCCCGAAACCGCCGGGGTCGTGCTGAAACATCTCCAGGCTGTCGCCATCGAGGGAGGGAACACGTTCGATGCCCTCATGGACGCCGCCAAGATCTGCACGATCGGTCAGATGTCGAACGCCCTCTACGATGTCGGTGGCCGGTACCGCCGCAGCATGTAGCGTCGTCGGCTTACTCGGTCTCGATCGCTTCCGAAACCCGTCGTGCCGTTTCTGCCAACTCCTCGCGAGTCGGTGGCTCGCCGCGATGTACGGAGAGATGGAACCCGTCGTCGATTCGGCGGGGAATCACGTGGATGTGGGCGTGGGGAACTTCCTGGCCGGCCGCCGGGCTGTCGGCGAGGTAGAGGTTGATTCCTTCGATCGAGGGATCCTGCGCACGGTGTGCGGCGGCGATACGACGGGCGACGTTGATCATGCGGGCGGCGATGTCATCGTCCAGATCGACGAGATCGGGGAGATGCCGTCGTGGGAGGACGAGCAGATGGCCGGGCGTCACCGGGTTGATGTCCATGATCGAGACGACGTCGTCATCCTCGTAGACGTAGTTCGCCGGCAGTTCACCATCCAAGATGGCGCAGAAGACGCAGAAGTCGGTTGATTCACTCATGATCCGAGACTAGCCGCGGAGTGGGTTGCGGATGGAAACTCCGCTCTCTACGGGTTTCCTGCCTCCGGGAGGCCCCCTCTGCCCTCCGGGCATCTCCCCCACCTTGCCGGTGGGGGAGAAGGAAGAGGAGGGTGACGGGCATCCCCGGAGGGCGCGGGTAGTTCTCCGTCTCCCCCACCTCGCTGGTGGGGGAGAAGGGGAAGCGGTTCGGTGGTGGGGGAGAGGTGGGATCGGGTTTGTGAGACTGTCGGGGATGGGTGCTGTACGCTCGACGCATGGACCTCGACTCTCTGAAATCGAAGATCGCTGCCTTTCACCGGGGCAAGAAATGGATCGTGCTGCCGGACGCAGCGGCGGGGGCGACTTCGATGGTCGAACAGCTGAGGGACTGGGGTGTCGGAGGCGTCATGATCGTCGCCGCCGTCGAGGGGGTCGGCGAACTGCCGATCGCCGATCGGTTCTTCTACACACGGACGAGGGGCAGCACCGTGATGCTGGGGATTCGCGCCTACCTCGCCTCGGTCGAGCATCCTTCGGACGAGCTGCTTGCGGCCGTCGACGAGTTCGATCCGTCCGGTGACGCGAAGGTCCTCGGCAGTGGCTTCAGTCGGATGGGGATGCTCGCCGGCCGGCCTGTGTACGGGGCGAGGCCACCGGAATGGGGGGCGCTCGAGGACAAGACGCTCGTTGACCAACTCTGGGACGACGCCGGTGTCCGGCGCGCTCCGTCCGCCGTGGTTCCGGTGGGTGAAGCTGCGGCTGTGGCGGCGGACCTCGCATCCGAGCTCGGGACTGTGTGGGTCGCCGACAACCGGGAGGGCTGGCACGGGGGCGGGGAGTACGCACGCTGGGTTCGCTCCGAATCGGATGTCGGACCGGCCGCCGCGTGGATGGCACAGCACGCTGACACGGTGCGGATCATGCCGTTCCTCGACGGTATCCCCTCATCGATCCACGGATTCGTGACACCCGATGGTGTCGCCGTGTTCCTGCCGATGGAGATGATCATCCTCCGCAACGCGGAGCGACCGGAGTTCCTCTACGCCCAGGCTGCGAACTTCTGGAGCCCGCCCGCTGACGTGCGTGACGGGATGCGCGAGAGCGCCCGCCGGGTGGGGACGCTCCTTGCCGACCGATACGGCTATCTCGGCGGCTTCGGAATCGACGGGGTGTGCACGGCAGACGGATTCCTCCCGACGGAACTCAACCCACGGCTCTCGGTCGGTCACGGCCTCCAGAGCCGGGCTGCTGATGTGCCGCTCGGGAGCATCGAACGGATGATGATCGCAGGGGACGTCGCTATCGCTTCCGCCGACCTCGAGGCGATCATCGTCGATGCCGCCGAATCCGGCAGGCGGGGAGGCATGCTGCTGCCCCTCACCGCCTCCTACGAAGCGGCGAAGACGGGGATCGTGTTAGGGGAGAACGGCGCCGTGGCCGTCGATCCGGAGGGGCAGAACGATGCCGTCATGGAGATCGGTCCTGCAGCCATGGGATCCGTCATCGTCCTCCGCCTCGATCCCGAACACACGCCGATCGGGCCGTCGACGGCGCCGAGAGCCGTCCATGCGATCGACCTGGCCCGCGATCTGTGGGACCTCGAAATCCCCCGCGTCGTGGCGGCACCGGACGTGTGCAGCCCGGCGGGGCGATAGTCGGACGAACCTGCGGTCAGGGGAGATCGAGCGGGATGGTGACTCCACGGAGCGGTTCGTCGTTTTCATCAACCGTTCCCACGAAGAGATCGACGGCGCCCGATGGGCCATCGTCGAGCGTGAGCCGGAAAGCGTGCCACACATAGGAGGCTGAGAGCGTGGAAATCGACCGATCGATCGCCACGCCAACCTGATCGGTGACACGGACGCGGACTGCGTCGATGCCCGGGGCGGCGTACCCGACGATTTGCAGCGGGTAGAGGCCGACTCCCTCCTGGGGACTGAGGAGGACGATTCCACCGTCCTCGATCGCTCCGGTGACCGGTCGGTCGTCGCCCGTCGGGATGAGATCGATCACCACACGACCGGGGGATCTCTCCGAGAAGGCTCTTGCGGCCACGCGCTCCCCAAGGTGGAGATCCACGACGAGGCTATCGCCGATCCCATCGACGACGAACCAGCGATCCACGAGGCTGCCGTTCAGGGTCGAGTCGGCGACGGCGGAGTCGACGACGTCTTCCGAGAGCGTGATCCGGATGATGCCGGCGTCGGGTAGGAGCGACACGCCGACGGGACCAATACTCGAAGCCGGTGAACCGGCGTCGGAGAGGAAGGTCAATTCGACCCGCTCGCAGTCGTCCGAGGGGAGCCACCGGACACTTCCGATCGCCCGGGCGTCACGGCCCTGGCTGTCGAGAACGGCCACGACCCCTTCTTCGACAAACGGCAACTCTCCGGTCCGACACTCCGATCGTGTGGGCGCCGCGGTCGTGGTCGTGGGCGACGTTGTCGTTGAGGATTCGTATGTGGCCGGGTCGCCGCCCGTGCATGCGGCGGCGATCAGGGCCAGGCCGGTGATGATGATCGCGAACCGCATGATCGAAGGTTACCGGCACCGGGCGAGACCACCCGTTTGACTAATGGTCGATAAGTACCGACAATACGGTAGATATCGACAATGGGGCTATGAGTCGTTCCACCATGAAGCAGACACACTCACCGAGCATGAAGACGTTCTTGATCGTCTGGGGTGGACAGCTCGTGTCCCTCGTCGGCACGAGTCTGACGGCGTTCGCTTTGAGCATCTTCGTCTTCCAGCAGACCGGGTCGGTCACCCAGTTGGCCACGGTTCTCCTCGCGTCCCACCTGCCCGCACTGCTCATCACGCCGTTCGCCGGAACCGTCGTCGATCGCTGGGACCGCAGGAAAGCGATGATTCTCGCCGACGCCGGGGCGGCGCTCGGCACATTCATGCTCGTCGGCTTCTACCTCGCAGGTTCGCTCGCCGTATGGAACATCGCGATCGCCGTGGGGATCTCGGGGCTGTTCCAGGCGTTCCAGTGGCCGGCGTACTCGGCGGCAATGGCCGTGCTCGTGCCCAAGGAACAGTTCGGCCGGGCGTCCGGACTGGTGCAACTGGCCGAGGCACTCGGAGAACTGGGAGGACCGATCCTGGCGGGCTTCGTGCTCGCGTTCTCCGGCGTCGGTCTCGTCTTCGCCATCGA
>JANTHO010000052.1 GCA_024762335.1 Acidimicrobiia bacterium
CCATCCGGACGTTGGACCTGACACAATGAACACAACACACACCAAAACCGTTACCCATGTCCCCGTACGACCGTTACCGATCTCCCCAGTCCATACACGTGCCGTCGGGGGGACAGGTGAAGGGGACGACAGCCGAGGCTTTCTCACCGTCGAGGTGCAAGACACCCCCTACGGCTCTTCTCCATTCTCCCCCACCGCCGAGGTGGGGGAGATGCCCGGAGGGCAGAGGGGGCCTCTCGGAGGCAGAGAAGACCGGATGGAGACCGGCTGCAGCTCCGCTCTTCCTCCCCCGTCGCGAGAAACCGCGGATTCAGACTCTGCAGTGGGGGGAGGCTCGAGAGGGGGCCTACCGGCCGATCTCTCTTCTTGCGATCACCATCTGATGGACTTCGTCCGGGCCGTCGGCGATCCGAAGTGTGCGGGCCGCCGCCCACATGCGGGCCAGCGGTGTGTCGTCCGAGACGCCTGCACCACCATGCACCTGGATGGCCTTGTCGATGACCCAGAGCGTCGTTCGCGGAACGACCACCTTGATCGCCGAGATCTCTCTTCGGGCTTCCCGGTTCCCGACGGTGTCGAGCAGCCAGGCCGTCTTGAGCACGAGGAGGCGTGCCTGATCGATCCGCCAGCGAGATTCTGCGATCCAGTCCTGGACGACGCCCTGCCGGGCGATCGGGCCACCGAACGCTTCCCGGCTCTTGGCTCGTGCGATCATCAGTTCGAGGGCGCGTTCGGCCATACCGAGCGCTCGCATCGTGTGATGGACCCGGCCGGGTCCGAGTCGGGCCTGGGCGATCATGTAGCCGGCACCTTCGCCGAGGATGATGTTCGATGCGGGGACGCGGACGTTGTTGTAACGGATCGCAGCGTGCCCGCCACGGTCGTGGTAGCCGAAGATGGGCACGTCGCGGAGCACCTCGACGCCGTCGGCATCTGCTGGGACCAGGATCATCGAGTAGCGATCTTTCGACGAGGCCTCCGGATTCGTGATGCCCATCACGATCGCGATCTTGCAGTCGGAGCCGTTCCCGCCCGTCGACCACCACTTCGTCCCGTTGACAACGTACTCGTCGCCATCCCGCGTGACCGTCGTCACGAGGTTCCTGGGGTCGGATGAAGCGACGGCCGGCTCCGTCATCGAGAAGCAGGATCGGATCTCACCGTTGAGGAGCGGAATGAGCCACCGTTCCTTCTGCTCCTCGGTTCCGAACTCGTGGATGACCTCCATGTTCCCCGTGTCCGGGGCGGAACAGTTCACGGCCTCGGGCGCGAGTTCGAGGCTTCGACCCGTCATTTCTGCGAGGGGCGCGTACTCGATGTTTTTGAGTCCGGGCCCATACTCGGGGTCGGGGAGGAAGAGGTTCCAGAGTCCGCGTGAACGGGCCTCAGCCTTCAGTTCTTTGAGAATGGGAGTCGCTTCGACCCGGTTGCCCTGGGCTGTGGCTTGTTGATCCTGGATCGGCTCGGCGGGGTAAACCCGCTCGTCCATGAATGCCTGGAGCCGTTCGATGTATTCGAGGGTGCGTGCGTTGTGTGCGAAGTCCATGACGCGACGCTAGCGCGGTGAGAACGGCCTCCGGCCGCGTCAGTCCCGGTCGTCCTTGGCTTCGTCGTAGTAGTCGAGGCGATCGACCGGGAGCACGAGGGACGTCAGGAAGTTCATCACGTGCGCTGTGACCCGCTTCAGGAAGCGGAAGTAGAGTGCTCGGGCCACGGCGTCGGACGCGGCTCCGGTTGATCGGTAGGCTGCCTTGATGTGAGCGTCGTAGTCGTCGAGGAACCCGTCGGCCTTTGCGATCAGTTCCCTGGCCCGATCGACGTTGCGCTCCTCGAACGTCGCGGCGGCTTCGGCAAGCAGGTCCGAGACACGACGCCGGTACGCGAGGAGTTCGTCACGGTCGGGTGCGTCTTCGAAGTTGGCTCCGTACTTGACAAGATCGTAGAAGTTCTTTGAGTAATCGCCGATGCGTTCTGCATCCTTGACCGTGCTCATGTAGGAGAGAACGAGCGGAAGATCGACCGTGTTCTGGAGGGACGCATGGATCATCAGCTCCCTTCGCACGTCCCGCTGGGCCGTGTTGATGCCCCGGTCGGTCGCCTTGATTTCGCGCTTGGTCTCCTTCGACTTCCCGCCCCCGAACAAGGCGTCCATAGCCGTTTCGAAGACGTCTCTGCCGTCGAGCACCATCTGGACGAGCGTCTCTTCGACGACCTCGATCGTCGGCTCGCCGCCCTTGAAGAATTGGAACACCATGTTGCCCTCCTATGTGATGACGATAACGAGGATGGGGAGCGCGACGAACATGCCCGCCACGTACGCAACCGCCAACCACTTCTTGTTCATGGCGATACTGGCCAGTCCGGATGCAAGCCGGATCGGGACATCGCGGATCTTCGGAATCGGATAGAGGATGAGAATGCCGAGAAGGTTGAAGAGCAGATGGACGAACGCGATCGTGAGTCCGCTGACCGCGCCTGCGGCGAGTGCCGCGAGGAGCGCGGTGATCGTCGTGCCGACGTTGGCGCCGAGCGTGATGGGATAGGCGTTGGACGTCAGGAGGAGACCGGAAGCCACGATTGGGATGAGGATCGAGGTCGTGATGCTCGACGACTGGACCGCCATCGTGATCAAGGCCCCCACCGACATTCCGATGAGGCCGCTCTTGGCGAGTGCCGCGTTCAGCGATCGCTCGATCCGTGCGGCGATCAGGATCTTCATATTCTTCGTGATGAACGTCAACGTGAAGAAGATCAGAGCGAGTCCGACAACGAGCAGAAGAGCGCCCAGGACACGCGGATTGCCTGCGACTATCTCGAGGACGGACTCGATGTGGCCGGCTCCCCATTTCACGGCGCCCTTGATCGGGCTGTTGAACTTCCCGCCGCCGACCTCTCCTGCGAGCGTCTCCGCGATGAACGCGGCCGGTTTCGACAAGACGCCGAATGCCAACTCGAGGGGCAGGATGATCGCGACGGCGAGCACGTTGAAGAAGTCGTGCATCGTCGCGGCCGTAAAAGCCAGCTTGAACTCCTCGGATCGTCTGGCGTGACCGAGCGACACGAGCGTGTTCGTCACGGTCGTGCCGATGTTCGCTCCCATGATCATCGGGACGGCCGCTTCCATGGGCAGGGTTCCCGCCGCGACGAGGGCGACGATCGTGGACGTTGTGACGGATGACGACTGTACGAGAACCGTGGCGAGGATGCCGACGGCGAGGGCCGCGAGCGGGTTGGTGATCCCGTGGAAGAGACTCTCGTCTGCGCCACCGCTAACCTTACCTATGCCCACTTCGAGGAGTCGGACGCCGATGAGGAACAGGTAGAGCAGTCCGAGGACGAGAAGCACGCGCGCCCACGTCGGCATCTGGCGCTTCCGTGCGGCTGTGATCGCTTCTGGCGAGTGTTCCGGTTCAGGCTGGTTGGTCACGTTGGTCTCAGGTTCGTGCAGCGAGCGAACCCAGGGTCGGTTCACGTCCCGACACCGTCGATCAGCCCGAGCGGTGTTCGAGGCGGGATGCTACCAAGAAGGATTCGGCCGCGCCCGGGGACCGTCCACGGCTGCCCGGCTGATACCAACGAGGGCTGATGGTCGTGCCGTCAGAGTTCGAAGGTGTCCATGAGTACCCGGGCGGCCCAGCCGATGGGATCCGTCAGTTCGTGCAGCGTCGGGAGATGATCCGCCTGTTCCCATACCCGGTCGAGCGCGTCCGTACCCCAGCGCTGCTCAACCTCGACGCAGAACGTTGCAGCATCGGCGGCCCGATGCCGGTTGAGTTCGAGTCCGACGACCTGCTGGAGGTACTGCTCGGCTTGGTCCGGCTCGGATCGCCGACGTGCGTTGGCACTCTCAATCTGATCCAGGTCTGGCATGAGATCGGCACCGATCTTGCGGACGAGGTAATCGCCGAAACCTTCGACGAAGGACGCGACCGACTGGATCGCGGCGAGCCGGTCGGGGTCCGAGGTGCCTTTGAGCAGGGCAGGCGTCGACATCCCGTCCTCACCGAGCATGTTCCTGATCTGGTCCGGGTCCTCGAGCGCGCCGAGCTGACCCATGAGATCGGTGAGGTCGAACTCAACGGTGTCGTAGAAGGCATCGACGACGGAGACGAAGTGGCCTTTGAGCCACTCGATCTCCATGAGGTGCTGGAACACCATCTCGTGGAGCGCCGCCCAGAGACGAACCTGACGGGGGTCGACGCCTGCGTCGAAGGAGAACGCTTCAACGTTGGGAACGATGAGGTACGGATGGTCGTGATCGACCGACGGGATGCCGGTGTCGAACTGGCCGAGCGCGCGGTGCGCCATGAATCCCACCATCGTGCCTGCCTGCATCCCGAGCAGTGCCGGTCCGAGCGGCTGGAGGGCAGCACCCATCTGGCCGAGCGACTCCATGCCGGGGATGCTGCCGAACCCGCCGCTGATCTTGTCAGCGAGCGGCTCGACCAGGATCCGGAACGTCTGCTGGTTCTCGACCGCCCACGTCGCCCGATCGGTGGGGTTCAAATCACCGGGGGAGGGGGCGGGAAGCATCGTCGTCGCCTGGATTCGAAGTTCGGCGACGTGCGCCAGTTCCAGGTACTCCTCCGCGAGCGCCGGCTCGATCGGTTCCCGATCACCGGCCAGGTTCTTGGTCAGCTCCCTCGCGAGGTTCCAGTTGACCGGTCCGGACGACTGGAACAGTCGGAAGAGCTGGGCGAAGAGGTCATCCCCGTCGCTGCTGAAGGGAAGGTCAGCCGTCACCGGAAGAGCCTTCGTCGACGATCGGGGCCGGATCTTCGGGACGTTCGACGAGGGTGACGGGTGCCGTCACCGGCTCGTCTTCCCGCATCACCGTGACTTCGACGTCGTCACCGACCCGATACAGGCGCAGCGTGACGACGAGGTCCTCCATCGTGCGGATGGGAGCGCCGTCCACGTCGACGATGACGTCGCCGGGCTTGAACCCGGCGTCGCCGGCAGGGGAACCGTCCTCCCACAGTTCGGCGATCTCGGCGCCGCCCGGAGTGAGCGCGCCGTCGTCCGCCGTCTTGACATAGTCCTGGCCGTAAATGCCGATGAACGTGTGGTGCACCGTCCCGGTTTCGATGATCTCGGAGGCCACACGTCGTACGAGCTCGATGGGAATGGCGTAGCCGATGCCTTCGGCGCCACCGCGTCCGACACCGATGGCCGATGTGATCCCGATCAGATCGCCGGAAGCGTCGACGAGGGCGCCGCCGCTTGAGCCGGAGGTGATCGGAGCATCCGTCTGGAGCATCCCGTACAGCACCGAATCGCCACCGAACTCGACGGTGCGGGACAGCGCCGAGATGACGCCTTCCGTGAGTGATGCTCCGCCTTCCTGCCCGAGCGGGTTACCGACGGCGATTGCCACTTGGCCGATCGCGAGATCCTCGGTTGATCCGAATTCGATCGGTCTGAGACCGTCAACATCGACTTTGAGCACAGCGACATCGGTGTAAGCATCGGATCCGACAATTTCCGTGTCGTAGGTTCGTCCGTCCTGGAGGACGATCCTGGCCACGGTGGCGCCTTCGATGACGTGGTTGTTCGTTATGATGTAGCCATCGTCGATGATCACGCCCGATCCGGAGCCGGTCAGCGTGAGCACGTCTTCCTCCAGGTTGCCGACCTCGACGGTGACGACCGACGGAACGACCTTGACTGCCACGGCTTCCGCGATACCCATGGTGGCGTCTCCGGCAACGATCTCCGTGACTACCCGTTTCACGACGGTTGTGGCGGTTGTACTGTTCCCGGCTGCGACCGGCTCGGGGGCGGGAGGGGACTCTTCGAAGAGGCCGAACATGGCGAGGAGTCCGACCACGGTGACGGCTCCGAGCACGGCGGCGATGAAGGCGATGGCGCCGGTGGAGACCGCGTTGCGCTTCCGGTCCGGAGTGGCGGAACTGCGTTGCTGCGGTGCCGGTGGTGGCGTTACCCACGGCGCCTGCGGTGCATCGGAGTATTCAACCGTCGGCTGAGCTTCCGGCGACTCTGGGGCGGGTTCGGGGGTAAGGTCGTCCATGGAGTCGATTGTATGCCCTCAGACCACCTATCCCAGCAGCCAGACCTGATCGCCGTCTCTCCGGAATCGGTTGATCCCGGGGCCGTCGTGGCCGCGGTCTCCGCCCCGGACGCCGGCGCCGTCGTCCTGTTCGTTGGGACCGTGCGGGATCACTCTCCGGGAAGGACCGGCGTGACCCACCTCGAGTACGAGACGTACGACGAGCAGGTCATCGAGAAGATCGCCGAGGTCGTCGCGGAGGTGCGGGACCGGTGGCCGGTTCGCCGTGTCGCTGCGATCCACCGGGTGGGCGAACTCGGTGTGGGGGAGATCTCCATAGCGGTCGCCGTGTCGTCGGCTCATCGCGGCGACGCGTTCGATGCCGGCCGATACCTCATCGACGAGATCAAGGCGAGGGCACCGATCTGGAAGAAGGAGCACTGGCCCGGCGGGTCGGAGTGGGTCAGGGAGGATCTCCATCACTCCTGAGGTGATATCCGATTCCGGCAGGGATGGCCTGGTCCGACTCCTCGACGACCCGATTCTCTTCCTCGACAGCGACGAGGCGGCGGTCCGTCGTCTCGCCGTCTCCGCCTGTGTCGCAGCCGGTCTCGACGAAGCGGCAACGGAGCGGATCTGTCGACTCGCCCTCGATGACGACGACGGATCCGTGCGGGCGATGGCCGTCGAAGCCCTGGGGGGTGCCGGCGTCCGGTGTGTCGATGCACTCGAGCAGGCCCGGTCGGATGACGATCTCCGGGTGGTCGAAGCCGTCGCCACCGCATACGGCGAAATCGGCGAACGCTCCGCGGTCCCGTGGCTGATGGAGTTGGCTCGATCGGATGCCGATCGTGCGTGCCGTGAAGCGGCCGTCGCCGCACTCGGAGCGATCGGTGACCGGTCGGCGGTCCCTGTGCTGCTGGATCTCGTCGCGAAGTCCCCCGCACAGGTGCGACGCAGAGCCGTTGTGGCGTTGACGGTCTTCGACGACCCGGAGGTGGAGCCGGCGATTCGTCGCGCCGCCCGCGATCGGAACCCGTCGGTGCGCGAAACGGCCGAGATGGTCGTCGGCCGCCAAACCCCCTAACGCAGCGAACCCAGGGTTCTCGACCCTGTATTTGCGGTCTCCAGCCCGCGGAATGGATGGCCTCTGTGAACCGCGGGCTGGAGACCGCAAATAGGGTGCAGAGAACCCTGGGTTCGCTGCGTGTGGCACGAGAGGGGTTCTGTTGGTTTAGAGTGGCGCAGCATTCCGGCGCCTGGAGGAAGCGACCCGGTGACATCGACGCTCGAACGAACCGGTGAGGTTGACCTCACCGGGGCATACCGCACCGTTGCTCTGATGGTGCGGGAACGTGCGCACGCCACCCCCAACGCGGTTGCGATGCGCGACAAGGACTTCGGGATCTGGCAGGAGCGCACGTGGGCTGAACTCTGGGAGGAGATCGTCATCGCCGCCCATGGTTTCCTCTCCCTCGGGATGCAGCGCGGTGACGTCGTCTCCATCCACTCTGAGGATCGACCCGAGTGGGTCATCGCAGATCTCGCCGCCGTCGCGATCCGGGCCATGTCGACGGGGCTCTATCCGACGAACCCGATGGCGGAAGTCCAGTATCTCGTCAACGACTCCGGGGCGAAGATTCACGTAGCCGAAGACCAGGAGCAGGTCGACAAGGTCGTCGATGCCGCCCCGGACGCGTTTCCGAACGTGAAGAAAATCATCTACCTGGAACCCCGCGGCCTGCGGTCGTACGACGACGGCCGGCTCCTGTTCTGGGACGACTTCATGGATCTCGGCCGGGCGCACCGGGCCGAACATCCCGGCACCGTCGCTGCCACGATGGCAGAAGCAGAACCCGATGACATCGCGACGCTCGTGTATACGTCCGGGACGACGGGACCGCCGAAGGGGGCGATGCTCTCGAACCGCAACGCAACGTTTGCCATCGAGAACATCATCCTCGCCGAGGGCCGCACCGCCGACGGGAAGATGCCCGGCCCGTACGACATGGTGCTCACCTACTTGCCGCTCGGGCACGTCGCCGAACGGATCATGTCGACCTGGACGATGTGCTCATCGGGCGTGGTCCTCAACTTCGCCGAATCCATCGAGACCGTCCAGACGAATCTCCAGGAGATCCAGCCGACCCTCTTTTTCGCCGTGCCCCGGATCTGGGAGAAGATCCACGCAACGATCCTCATCAAGCTGAACGATGCGACCTTCATGAAGCGCCTCGTGAACGGACTCGGCTTCAAGCTCGCCTCGTACATCGGGAGAAGCCGCGCCAAGAACAACGGCAACTACACGATCGGCGCTCGCATCGCGTACTGGTTCGGGAACATCATCATGTTCCGGGCCCTGAAAGAGCGGGTCGGTCTCCGGCGATGCCGGTGGGCCGGGACGAGCGCCGCCCCGATCGCCCCTGAGGTCATCGAGTTCTTCATGGGCTTCGGCGTTCCGATGGTCGAGCTCTACGGCATGACGGAGAACAGCGCCGTGGCGACGCTCAATTTCCACGGTCGTATCAAGGTAGGAACGGTCGGTGAACCGTATCCGGGGATCGGCCTTCGTCTCGATGAGGAGACCGGAGAGATTCAGACGAAGCATGACGGGAACTTCCTCGGCTACTGGAACAAGCCGGAGGCGACCGCCGAGACGTTCACCGACGACGGGTGGCTCAAGACTGGGGACGTCGGTGTGTGGGTCGACGGCACGCATCTCAAGATCATCGACCGGATCAAACACATCATCATCACTTCGGGAGGCAAGAACATCTCGCCGTCCGAGATCGAGAACAGCCTGAAGACGTCGCCCTACATCAAAGAGGCGATGGTGATCGGCGATGGCCGCAAGTACCTGACGGCGCTGATTGCCATCGAGTACGACGTCGTCGGCAACTGGGCTCTGTCGAAGAGCATCCCGTACACCACCTACCACGACCTGTCTGGGAAGCCCGAGGTCATCGAACTGGTGCAGGGCATCGTGAGCGAGACGAATGAGAAGTTCGCCAGGGTGGAGCAGATCAAGAAGTTCAGGATGATTCCCAAGGAGCTCGATCACGAGGACGGAGAGTTGACGGCCACACAGAAGATCAAGCGCAAGGCCATGGAGGACATGTTCAGCGACCTCGTCGCCGACATGTACGGATCATGATGCCGGCCATCCTCGTGTTCGCAGAAGCCGGGGGCCAGGAAGCCATCGACAAATTCGCGAACGCGACGAGCAGCGGTATCGCTCTCGGTGCGATCTACGCTCTGCTTGCGCTCGGCCTCGTCCTCATCTACAAAGCGACCCAGGTCCTCAACTTCGCCCACGGAGCCCTTGCCGCCCTCGGTGCGTTCTTCGCCGCATATCTCGCGACGGTCCTCAACTTCCCGGGACGCTACGCCACGTTCCTGCCGCTGACGATGCAGTGGCTCCTCTCCGCTCTCGTCGCCGTTCTCATCACGGCGCTTGTCGGACTCGTGCTCGAACGCCTCGCGATCCGACCCATGATCGGTGAGCCGCTGTTCTCGGTCGTGATGATCACCATCGCGCTCGACATCGTGATCCGGACGATCACCGACGACTTCATCGGGAACAACCCTCGTCCCCTCGGCGATCCATGGGGAGCCGACGTTTTCAACGTGGGTCCGGCCATCATCGCAAAGTCCGAAGTCGCGACGTTGATCGTGACACTGATCTGCCTGATCGGCATCGCGCTGTTCTTCCGATCGCGTTACGGCGTCGCGATGCGAGCCACCGCGTTCGACCAGGAAGCGGCGATGGCACAGGGCATCAGCGCCGGACGGATCTTCGCCCTCGCATGGGCCATCGGTGCCGGACTGGCGGCGACGGCCGGGATCTTCTCGTCGCTGTTCCCCCGCTCGTCGATCGGCGTCAGCAACACGACGGCGTTCTTCGCATTCCGTGCCCTCCCGGCGATCGTC
This sequence comes from Acidimicrobiia bacterium, assembly GCA_024762335.1. Classification (GTDB taxonomy): domain Bacteria; phylum Actinomycetota; class Acidimicrobiia; order Spongiisociales; family UBA5794; genus JAHEEL01. Next base: position 9,941 of record JANTHO010000052.1, read on the forward strand.
ATCGGCGGCCTCGACTCCATCACCGGAGCCGTCGTCGGCGGGTTCATCGTGGGTCTCGCCGAGTCGTACGCCGGTGCCTATCTCGTCGGTGACACGTGGTCGTTCCTCGGTCTCGGGTTCGCAGGTGTGATGCCGTACATCGTGATGCTCGTGGTCCTGATCGTCCGGCCGTACGGCCTGTTCGGCACCGAGGAGATCCGCCGCGTATGAGGAACCGACCCCGCCTCTATGTGTCGTATGCGTCGGAGATGGCGCTGCTTCCCACGTGGACGCAGAAGATCGCGGCGCTCGTCTTCCTCGTCATTCTGGTCCTCATCCCATTCGGTGTGATCCCTGGGCTGGGTTTTCTCGCCGACAACGACTGGTTGAAGATCCTCAGCCGGGTGTCGATCTTCGCCATCGGGGCGCTCGGTCTGCACATCCTGTCCGGTCTCGCCGGGCAGGTCTCACTCGGCCATGCGTTCTTCGTCGGCATCGGCGCATACACGGCGGCGATCCTCGGCGGGGAAGTAGGGAAGGGCACGTGGGGCCTCGGCCTCCCCATCTGGATCTGGCTCCCGGCGGCGGGCATCGTCGCAGCCCTGATCGGAGCCCTGATCGCCCCGACGGCGGTGCGAGTCCGCGGGATCTACCTCGCGATCGTGACCCTCGGTCTCGTATTCGTCGGCGAGTGGCTGTTCAGGAGCTTGCCGTTCATCACCGGCGGAGCCCAGGCCGGGCGCAAGTTCCCGACCTTCGAGTTCCGATTCTGGCAGGAGGAAGTCCCATTCCTCGACTTCACCTCCGACGGACCATGGTTCGGCATCCAGATGACGAGCGAGGCCAAGACCTACATTCTGCTGCTCGTGTTCGCGATCATCACCGTCATCGTTGCCAAGAACATTCAACGGACCCGGGTCGGCAGAGCGTTCATGTCGATCAGGGATCGGGACATCGCCGCCGAGGTGATGGGTGTTGCCGATACGAAGCACAAAGTGATGGCGTTCGCTCTGTCTTCGGCGCTTGCGGGGGTGACCGGCGCCCTCATGGGGGCGTTCGTGGGGCGGCTGGTCCCGGAAGGATTCTCGCTGTTCCTCTCGATCCAATTCGTGGCGGCGTTGCTGATCGGTGGCATCGGCACGGTCACCGGCACGCTGCTCGGAGCGACGTTCGTGCTCGTCCTCCCTCGCGTCGTCCAGGATCTCACCGGCCTGCTTGCCTCGACCGCGCAAACGGGCACCGGGTGGACCGCAGCCGTCGCGAACTTCTTCGTCTCGACCGCCGAGGGCGATCCGGGCATCGTCTCCACGCTCCCCGGCACGTCCCCCGGTCTCAACGTCGCCCAGTTCAACCTGCTGTTGTACGGGCTGCTCCTGATCGCGTTCCTGATCTTCGAGCCGCTCGGTCTCTACGGCATCTGGATCCGTATCCGCAACTACTGGAAATCGTGGCCATTCACCTACTAGCAACGTCCGATCGCCCCAGGCCAGGGCATGAGATCGGACCGAGGAGGAAACAGTGAAGAAACTCAGAATCTTCGGACTGATACTCGTGTTCGCGCTCATCGCGGCGGCATGCAGTAGCAGCAGCGAGGACACGACCACGACGGCCGGTGGCGAGGCAGCCACCACAACGGCCGCTCCCGAGGCAACGACGACGACGGCCGGCGGCTCGGAAGAGACGACCACGACCGCTGCGGCCCCGATGGAGATCAAGACCGACTTCGGTGTCGATCTCGAAGCCGGGACGATCACGGTCGGGCAGACGGCGGACCTCACCGGCCCGTTCGCTCCGCTCGTCAAGCCGATCCTCGCAGGACAGCAGCTGTACTGGTCGTGGCTCAACGCCAACGGCGGTATCGGTGGACTCCAGGTTCAGATGGAGACCCGCGACACCGCGTATCAGGTCGAACAGCACATCGCCGCCTACGACGAGATCCGTGACCAGGTGGTTGCGATCAGCCACACGACCGGCTCGCCGCAGACGCTGGCCATCGCCGACGCACTCGAAGAGGACAGCATGATCGCCGTCCCCGCAACGTGGTACTCGGGTTGGACCGACACGAACATCGCTCCGGCGGTCGTTCACCTCGGCGCCCCGTACTGTCTCGAAGCGATGAGCCTTCTCGACTGGATCTCGGATGAGTGGAAGGCCGAAGGCAACGACGCGCCGACGCTCGCCGTGGCTTCGATCCCCGGCGACTTCGGTCTCGACTCGATGGCCGGCGCCCTCAAGTGGGCCGAGCTCAACGGTGTCGAAGTCGTCTACGACGGCTCCGGCACGATCATCCCCGGCCAGGACCAGAAGCCGGTTGCCGATGCGATCGTCGCATCCGGTGCCGACATGGTCTTCGTCACGACGACGCCGTCGACGTTCGGCGAGGTCTTTGGTGGAGCGCTCCAGCAGGGCTTCGTCAACGCGAAGTGGTCCGGTGCAGGCCCGACCTACAACCCGGCGTTCATCGCTGAGGGTTCGCCGATCGCCGACGCGATCCAGGCCATGTGGTACGGCGGCTTCTACGCTCAGCCGTGGGGTGGCGACTCGGCAGGCATGGCACTCGTCATGCAGCTCGTCGAGGAGTTCGCTCCCGACATGCCCGCCAACGACTACGTCGGTCTCGGCGTTTCCGAAGCGATGCTCGTGCACGCAGCCCTCCAGGCCGCCTACGACAGTGGCGACCTGACCCGGGCCGGCGTCTACGCGGCGCTCCGGACGCTCGACGACGTGGACTTCCAGGGTCTCGCTCCGAACGAGAACTATGTGGGTACGACCGCCGAGCAGGTCCAGCGTGCGATCACGCTTTACCGTCCCTCGGTGGCCAACCTCCAGGCCGGTGGCTCCGGATCGGAGATCGTCGAAAACAATTTCGTCGGTCCGACGGCAGAGAGCTTCGACTTCCAGGAAGCCTGCTACCAGTTCTAGACGAACCAGGGGGTGGTCGGGCCGTTGGGTCCGGCCACCCTCCGATCAGCCCGAACAAGCCAACACGAACGAACGAGAACAAGAGGATCGAATGCTCGAAGTCGCAAACCTGGAGGTCGTCTACAACGACGTCGTCCTCGTGTTGCGTGGTCTGTCGCTGAACGTACCCGACGGCGAGATCGTCGCCCTGCTGGGCGCGAACGGTGCTGGGAAGACGACGGCGCTGCGTGCGATCACGGGCATCCTTGACATCCACGAGGGCGACATCACGAAAGGGTCCGTCACCTTCGACGGTGAGCAGATCGACGGCAAGGACCCGTCGGCCATCGTGCGTATGGGGATCGCTCAGGTGCTCGAAGGGCGGCGGATCTTCGCAGAGATGACCGTCGACGACAATCTGCGAGCGGGTGCATTCACCAACACGAACAAGGCGTCGATCACCGCCGCCCACGAGCGTGTCATGGATCTGTTCCCGGTCCTCCAGGGTCGCAGGAAGGACAGCGCCGGCTACCTCTCGGGCGGCGAGCAGCAGATGCTCGCAATCGGTCGTGCCCTCATGGCCGATCCGAAACTCCTCATCCTCGACGAACCCACCCTGGGGCTTGCGCCGATGCTCGTCCAGCAGATCCGCGACATCATCGTCGACATCAACCGGCAGGACGTATCGGTGCTGTTGATCGAGCAGAACGCGAACATGGCGCTGTCGATCGCGAACTACGGGTACATCATGGAGACGGGCAAGGTCGTCATGGACGGTGACCCGCAGAAACTCCTCGGCGACGAGGACGTCAAGGAGTTCTACCTCGGCCTCCACAGCGAGGGCGAACGGAAATCGTTCCGCGACGTCAAGCACTACAAACGTCGGAAACGGTGGCTGTCATGACGACACGCAGAACGGCACTCACATTCGATCGCAGCGCCGACAGCGGTACCTACGAGCATCTCCTCCAGTTCGAGGACGTGAGCCTGTCGTTCAAAGGCCTCAAGGCGCTCGACGACATTACCTTCCACGTCGACGACGGTGAACTGTTCGCCATCATCGGCCCGAACGGTGCGGGGAAGACATCCACGTTCAACTGCATCAACGGCGTTTATAAGCCGCAGCAGGGTGCGATCCGGTGGAAGGGCGGGAACATTCTCGGCCGCAGGCCGGATCGGATCGCCAGGCTCGGTGTTGCGCGCACGTTCCAGAACATCGAGCTGTTCGCCCACATGACGGTGCTCGAGAACATCACGCTCGGCCGTCACATCCGCACGAAGACGTCATGGTGGGACGGGGCATTGTGGGTCGGCCCCGCGAAGAAAGAGGAACTGGAGAACCGGGCCGTCGTCGAGGACATCATCGACCTGCTCGAGATCGCCCGGTGGCGCAAGTATCACGTCGGAATGTTGCCGTACGGTGTGCAGAAGCGGGTCGAGCTGGGCCGTGCACT
>JANTHO010000053.1 GCA_024762335.1 Acidimicrobiia bacterium
ACCGGAGGGTCCGGACTCGGACTCGCCATCGCCTCCGGCTTCATCGATGCGCTCGGCGGAACGATCTGGGCCGAGGCAGGTCCAGGCGGCTGCGTCGGCTTCCACCTCCCGCGTCTCTGACGGCTCGCCGGGATCACCCGCTGTCGCTCCGGTCGCACGTATCCACGACGCGGACACGGCGATTCGGTGCCGGGGAGAATCGGTCGCTTGGAGTTGACACCTTCCCGATCGAGGTAGTAGCGTGCACGGTCGTGCAGTAGTGCACATTCGTGCATGCGATCAGAAACAGCGACGGCGGGGTTGTCAGCGAAGACATATGGTGTGAACGGCGAAGATGCGCAAGCCATCCGGCACGGTTGATCGCGATTGCACGAACGACCGCCACGACATCGACGCCATCACGACCACAAGGAGGAAATGTAGATGACGACAACATTGAAGGCATCACGCCGGAAGGGGATCCTGTTCTTGGCGATCCTTCTCGCGTTTGCCCTGTTCTCGGCCGGTTGTTCCCAGGACACGGGTTCGGACACCACCGCCGCTCCGGCGACGACCGCCGATGTTGGTACGACCGAAGCTCCGACGGCGGCGATGCCCGCTCCGTTCGATGCTCCCCCCGTGAAGATCGCCGTCGTCCAGAACAGCGGCGCAGGTGACTATTTCCAGCAGTGGACCAACGGTGCGAAGCAGCAGGCGGACGCCCTCGGCATCGAGTACACGTGGTACGACGCGCAGGCCGACAACGCCAAGCAGGCCACCGACATGGAGACCGCCATCGGTTCCGGTGTCCAGGGAATCGTCGTCGACCACGGTCAGACGGACACGATGTGCCCGCTCATCAACGATGCGCTCGACGCCGGGATTCCCGTCGTCATCTACGACATCGCGATCCTCGAGTGCGCACCGGCCGCCGTTCAGACGCAGCAGTCCGACGCCAGCCTCGCCGACCTGTCCCTCGGGCAGATGCTCGAAGACATCGGCAAGGATCAGCCCGTCGGATACGTCAACGTGCTCGGCATCGCCCCGCTCGATCGTCGCCACGTCGTCTGGGAAGAGTACGTGGCCGCCAACAACTGGGACCAGGTCTTCTTCGTCGGCGAGTTCACGAACGCCGTCGCAACGGACAACGCGCAGCTCGTCGACGCAGCGCTCAAGGCCAACCCCGACGTGCGTGCGATCTTCGCACCGTACGACGAGCTGACCAAGGGCACCGTCTCGGCCATCAACGACAACGGCCTCGCCGACAAGATCTGGGCGTACGGCATCGATATCTCGAATGCCGACATCGAGGTCATGACGGCGGAGGGAAGCCCGTGGAAGGCCACTGCGACCACCGACCCGAACGCGATCGGTGCAGCCGTGATGCGGACGATGGCGCTCGAATTGGCCGGCCAGCAGGTCGACCGTTCCGTCGACTTCCCCGGCGTTCTCGTGACGCAGCAGTTCCTGCTCGACAACAACATCACCAACATGGTGGAGCTGCGTGCGGCGATGCCCGAACTGAACCTCGCGGACGTCCAATCGGCCGACTGGATCCCCGCGATCCAGTTCTAGGCGAGCGGCCCGAAGAAGAAGCCAGGGAGAGCCACTGATGACAACCGCGGTCGAGATGCGAGACATCACGATGTCGTTCGGCGCCAACGAGGTGCTGAAGGGAATCAATCTCGAACTCGAACCCGGCAAGGTGACGGCGATACTCGGAGCCAACGGCGCCGGCAAGTCGACCCTCATCAAGGTTCTCTCGGGCGTGTACAACGACTACGGCGGCACCGTCATCATCGACGGTGCCGCCGTAGACATCGATCATCCAACGACCGCCCGTGCCTACGGCATCGAAGCGGTCCATCAGAAGATCGCTGACGGGATCGTCCCCGGTCTCAGCGTGGCCGAGAACTTCCTGTTCGAAGCCATCGTGAACAACGACATTTCTCGTGCAGCGTCGTTGCGATCGCTCGTGCCGCGTGCCCGGGAAGTAGCAGCGGTCCTCGACCTCGACTGGCCGGACGACGTGCTCCGGAGCGACATCTACGGCCTCCCGATCGCCGACCAGCAGATGCTCCTCCTCGCACGAGCCCTCGTGCACGAACCCCGCCTCCTCATCCTCGACGAGCCAACCTCGGCGCTCTCCGAAACAGAAGCAGCCCGGCTCTTCGAAGTCATCCGGCAACTCCGCGACGACGGTGTTGCCATCCTCTACGTTTCTCATCGGCTCGGCGAGATCGAAAATATCGCCGACAGGCTCCTCGTCCTGCGGGACGGCATCTTCGTAAGCGACCAGACGAGCCCCTTCGACTGGGCTCGGGCACTCCATGCCATGCTCGGTGCCGCCGAAGCCGATCCACACGAACGCACCGGCGAACTGCACGGCACAGAGACCGTGCTTTGTCTCGAGGGCGTTCAACTCCTTCCCAAGTCCACTCCGTTCGATCTCGATTTCCGGGCCGGTGAAGTGACCGGTGTGTTCGGTCTCCTCGGTTCCGGTGGAACCGAACTCGCCCACGGCATCTTCGGTGAGGAACGGTTCCGGGCGGGGGACATGAAGCTCAAGGGCGAGCAGTTCGCACCCAAGGCGCCCGCCGACGCGATCGCTCACGACGTCTACATGGTCCCGGAGGATCGTGTCGCAGGGACGATCATCAAGGACTGGAGCATCGCCATGATCTCCACGTTCCCGTTCCTACAAGACGTCTCGCGCCTTTCGGTACTGAATCCCATGGCCGAGGCAAAGGTGGGGCGGTCGGTGATCGAGGAATTCGGCGTTGTCGCTCAGGGCGCAGCCGACCCGGTGATCTCGCTGTCCGGTGGAAATCAGCAGAAGGTCGTAGTCGGCCGGTGGCTCCGAAAGCAACCGACCGTGATGGTCATGAACGAGCCATTTCAGGGGGTCGACGTCGGGGCACGCCACGACCTCGCAGAGAAGACCCGCGATGTGGCCCTGGCGGGTTCGGCGGTGATTGTGATGTCGACCGACCTCGAAGAGATCATGCAGGTCTCCGACCGGGTCATCGTGCTGGCCGACGGGAATCTCCGGCACGATGCCTACCTGTCCGAGACGAACCGGGAAGAGATTTTGGAACGACTTTCGGAGGTTGAGTAAGTGAGCAAGACAACGACTGCGAAGGACGGGGCCACACTCGTGGTCAAACAACCGCTCGATCTTCGCGACCTCGTGGTTCGGTACGGGTTCATCGCCGTCACCGTGCTGTTCTTCATCTACTTCGCTGCAACGATTCCGGCGTTCCGACAGTCGTCGACGATGTTCTCGATGCTGAAGTTCACCTCGGTCGTCGCGATCGCCGGCCTCGGACTCACGATGACGATGGTGGTCGGAGGACTCGACCTCTCGGTCGGCGCGACGGCCGGCATGGCCGTGACCGTCTCGGCGATGACCATGGTGATCTACGCCCAGCAGGGCTGGGTTGCTTTCGTTGCCGTCATCGTGGCCGGTGCACTCATCGGGGCGTTCAACGCGCTGCTGATCGTCTCATTCAAGATCCCGGATCTGCTTGCGACATTGGCGACGATGTTCCTCATACAGGGTCTGAAACTCGTACCCGTGGACGGCCAGTCCGTGTCGTCCGGGCTGATCCTGCGCGACGGGTCGGTCGCCCCCGGTAAGTTCACCCACGGCTTCCTCCAGATCAATCGCGGATCGATCGGGCCGGTTCCGTATCCGGTTTTGATCTTCCTCGTTCTCGCCGTCGTCACGTGGTTCTTCCTCTCCCGGACCAAATGGGGCCGCGTCATGTACGCCATCGGATCCAACCCAGAGGCGGCCCGACTCGCCGGCGCCAGGGTCGGCCGCTACCGCGCCGTCGCCTACATGCTGTCCGGCGTCTACGCCGCGGTCGCCGGCCTGATCCTCGCCTCGCGGATCGGCCAGGGCGACATCTCGGCGGGCAACTCACTGCTCCTCGACGCCGTCGCCGTCTCCCTCGTTGGCACGTCCGTGCTCGGCGTCAACAAGCCGAACGCATTCGGGACGGCTCTCGGTGCGGTCCTGATCGGGATCCTCCTCACCGGAACGACCATGATGAACTTCCCGTACTACTGGCAGGACGTCGTCAAGGGCCTCGTCCTCCTCGTGGCACTCGTCTTCTCCTTCACCCTGTCACGCAAGAAGCAGCGGTTCGTCGCGGCGGTTCCGCTGTGACCGGTCCGGCCTCCGCGACCCCACGGACCGTCTGGATCGATCCGGACGATGCGGGTTCGGTCCTCGCGATCGAGCAACGACTCCTTCCGTTCGAGTACGAAGAGGTCTCGATCCGCACCGCAGACGCTATGGCCGAGGCGATCGCCGACATGGTCGTGCGCGGCGCCGGATGCATCGGCGTCTCGGCCGGGTACGGCATGTACCTGGCCGCTCTCGAGGGGCGCGGGCTTCGCGGCGAAGAGGCGGACGCCCATCTTCGTCGTGCAGGTGCGACGCTCGAAGCGAGCAGGCCGACGGCGGTCAACCTCACCTGGGCCGTCCAGCGCCAACTCGGAGAACTGATCGGCATCGACGACGGGGATGCACGGGTCGCGCAGGCCAGGGAGGTCGCCGACACCATCGCAGACGAAGACATCGCAGCGTGCGCCGCGATCGGGCGGCACGGCCTCGAAATCATTAGAGAGATCCACGAACGCACCGGCCGCACCGTCAACATCATGACGCACTGCAATGCCGGGTGGCTCGCCTTCGTTTCCCACGGCACGGCCACGGCACCCATGTATGCAGCCCATGACGCGGGGATTCCCATCCACGTATGGGTCAGCGAAACCCGACCGCGCAACCAGGGTGCCCGCCTGACGGCGTGGGAACTGGGACAGCACGGCGTGCCGCACACGCTGATCGCCGACAACAGCGCCGGCCATCTGATGCAGCATGGCCAGGTCGACATGATCATCGTTGGCAGCGACCGCACCACCGTCGCCGGCGACGTTGCGAACAAGATCGGCACCTATATGAAGGCGGTCGCGGCGAAGGACAACGGTGTCCCGTTCTACGCGGCGCTCCCGTCGAGCACATTCGACCCGACGATCCGCGACGGAGTACGCGACATCCCGATCGAGGAACGTGATCCGACGGAGGTCACCAACGCAACCGCATGGTTCGACGGTCGTCAGATCGAACCGCGCCTCGCATCGCCGGGAACGAACGCCGTCAACTTCGGATTCGACGTCACACCGTCCCGGCTCGTGACCGGCATCATCTCAGAACGAGGGGTCTGCGAGGCCGGCGAAGCGTCGATCATCGCGCTCTACCCCGAGTTCGACGGTGCGGCGCCACCGAACGCCTGAACGACACACAAGACCAAGATCATTGGGGGACGCGTGAAGAACCGCTGGAACGACACCGAGGAGAAGACCTTCGAGGGGCCACTCGGAGAGTGCACGTACGCATCTCGCCTGCTCGGATCCGAGCGATCGCTCGTTCTCCATGGTGGAGGGAACTCTTCGATCAAACGCCGCGGCAAGAACGTATTCGGCGACGACATCGACGTGCTTTGGGTGAAAGCGAGCGGGTGGGATCTCGCACAGATGGAGCCCGATGGATTCGCCCCGCTCGATCTGGATCGGATCCGTCGTCTGGCCGATCTCGAAGAACTCTCGGACCTGGCGATGGCCAACGAACTGAGAGCCGCGAAGCTCGATGCGTCCGCACCCGACCCTTCGGTCGAAGCCATCATCCACGCCGTCATCACCGATCGGGCCGTACTCCACACCCACCCGGACGCACTCCTCGCCATTTCGAGCACCACAGACGGGCGGGACCGGATCGAAGAGATCTACGGCGATCGCGTCGTCATCGTTCCGTACGCCCGATCCGGCTTCAGAGTCGGACGGGCCACCGCCGTCGAACTCGTACGGAACCTTTCGGCGGACACCGTCGGCATCGTGCTCATGAACCACGGACTGTTCACCTTCGGCGACACCGCGCACGAGGCATACGATCGCATGATCGGCCTCGTCACCGAGGCAGAGCGATACCTCGCCGGATCTGCTGCAAGCGAGGAAGCCCGCGGATCGGTCGGCGCCATCCCTAACGTCGACCGATCCGACCTCGCCAGACTCCGCCTAGAGATCTCAAAGGCCGCCGGAAAGCCGTTCATCGCGCATCGGCACATCGATGAGGTGAGCCTGGCGTTCAGTAGACGTGACGATCTCGAATCGATTGCGAGCCGCGGCCCGATCACCCCGGACCATGTGATATGGACCAAGACTGTTCCCATGTTCGGACGCGACATTGCCGGCTACGCCGACCGATACCGGGCGTACTACGAGCGCAACAAGGATCGGGCGAGTGCGACCCGGATGCTGGACCCCGCACCGAGAGTCATCCTCGACGACCAGTTCGGGATGGTGACCGCCGGACCCGACGTTGGGGCCGCCGATGCCGCTGGGGACATCTATCTGCAGACGATCGGCGTCATCGAACAGGCTGAGCGTCTCGATGGATACACGGCGCTGCCGCCCGAGGACTTCTTCGATCTCGAATACTGGGAACTCGAACAGGCGAAACTCGACCGGGTCGCCGAAACCGGCGAATTCACCGGTGAAGTCGCCGTGGTCACCGGTGCTGCATCCGGGATCGGGAGAGCATGCGCGCGGGAACTCCTCGATCGGGGAGCAGCCGTCATCGGCCTCGACATCTCTCCGACGGTCGGGGACACGTTCGACGACACGGCATTCCTCGGGATCCCATGCGATCTCACATCTGCCGAAGCGACATCCGATGCACTCGATGCCGGTGTGGGGCGCTTCGGTGGTGTCGACATGCTCGTCGCAGCGGCAGGTCTCTTCCCCGAATCTGCTCCGATCGCGGACCACGACCCCGTCGCGTGGCGTCGGGCCATGGCCGTGAACGTCGATGCGTTCGTCCAGTTGCTTTCGTTCCTCCACCCGCTCCTCGTCCTTGCTCCTCGAAAGGGTCGGGTCGCGGTGATCGGATCGAAGAACGTGACCGCTCCCGGACCGGGCGCATCCGCCTATTCGGCATCGAAGACAGCCGCCAACCAGATCGCCCGCGTGGCGGCATTGGAGTGGGCGAAAGACGGAATTCGTGTCAACTCGGTCCATCCCGACGCCGTGTTCGATACCGCACTGTGGACGGACGAGTTGCTTGCGGAGCGGGCCGATCGGTACGGCCTGACCATCGATGAGTACAAGCGGCGAAACCTCCTGAGCATCGAGATCACGAGCGCGGACGTGGCCCGAGTGGTTGCCGAGCTGCTCGGAGACCGGTTCTCCCGCGTCACCGGAGCGCATGTTCCGATCGACGGAGGAAACGACCGGGTTATCTGAACGGTCGACGCCGGTCGCCTTGCAGACAGAGAAAGCGGATGATACGCTAGGTGCACGAAGGTGCACAACCTGCACAAGTGTGCAGCATTGATCGAAACGGTCGAATACGCCATCTCCGATGGAGAGGAAGGACGGAAATCATGGACTGGGGCATGCAGAGCAGGATGGCGAGGCTGATCCCGCCGGAGACGGGCAAGGCGTTCTTCCTTGCGATCGATCACGGCTACTTCCTCGGACCGACCCGGAGTCTCGAGAAGCCGGGCGAAACAGTCGCCGATCTCACCCCGATCGCAGACGCGCTGTTCGTGACACGCGGCGTTCTTCGCTCGGCGATCCCGGCCGAGTCGACACCGAACATCATCCTGCGCGCCAGCGGCGGTACCAGCGTGGTCGGACCGACCCTCGAAGACGAGCATCTCCTCGTCCATCCCGAAGAGGCCATCCGTCTCGACGCCGCAGCGGTAGGCATCTCTGTCTTCGTCGGTGGCGAGTACGAAACACAGACGCTCAACAACCTCGCCGAAGCGGTGAGCGAGTACGAGCGCTACGGCATCCCGGTGATGGCCGTGACCGCCGTCGGCAAGGAACTCGAGAAGCGGGACAGTCGCTATCTGGCGCTCGCCTCGCGCATTTCGGCCGAGCTCGGCGCACGCGTCGTCAAGACCTACTACACCGAGGACTTCGATCGCATCACCGAGACGTGCCCGGTCCCGGTCGTGATCGCCGGCGGCCCGAAGACCGACGACGCACTCGAGGTGCTCAACTTCGTTCGAGACGGAATCGACAAGGGCGCCATCGGCGTGAACCTTGGTCGCAATATCTGGCAGCACTACGACCCGGTCGGCATGGCGAGCGCCCTGCGGGCCGTTATTCACGACAACGCAGCGCCGAAGGACGCCCTCGACCTGGTCGCGCCGCCACCGGCCAAGGGCTGAGTCATGGAGTTTCTCGCCCGCATCGAACAGGACATCCCGCCGGATATCGATCCCGAACGCCTCGCGGCCGTCAAAGCCGCCGAGGCGGTCCGGGGGAAGGAGCTCGTCGATGCGGGCAAGCTCGTCCGCATCTGGCGGATTCCGGGAAGGCGGGCGGTCTACGGACTGTACGACGTCGACGGACAGGATGAACTCCACGACATCCTCAGTTCGATGCCCCTGTACCCGTGGATGGACATCGAAGTGATGGCATTGGGCACGCACGCCCTCGACCCGAAGAACGGCTAGACGGGAGGAAGACGATGACCGCAGAGTACGAGATCCTCACACCGGAGACGGTTCCGGCATACATCGACGGAAAGCCCGAGTTGGCCGGCATCGTCGACACGTCGACATTGGAGGTCGCCGAGGTCGGAGACGGCAACCTGAACCTCGTGTTCGTGTGCCGGGATGCCGACGGTCGAGGGATCTGCCTCAAGCAATCCCTTCCCTACGTGCGGCTCGTCGGCGAAGCGTGGCCGCTCACTCCGGAGCGCGTGATCGCAGAGGCGCGCGGCCTCGCCGTTGCAGCTGAGCTCACACCGCACCTGGTTCCCGCCTTCTACAACATCGACGCCGACCAGCACGTCATCGCCATGGAGAATCTCATGGGGTGGGAGATCTGGCGCGGCAAGCTGAACGACGGATTCATCCATCGCGGCGTCGGAGCGATGCTCGGCGAATACGTCGCAAACCTGGCGTTTTTCACCTCCGTCTTCGCCCTCGACCAGATGGAAGTCAAGGAGCGCATGGCGGAGGCCATCAACCCGGAGTTGTGCAGGATCACCGAGGACCTCGTCTTCACCGAGCCGTACATCGAGCACGACAACAACAGCTTCGTCGACGGGATCGCCGCCGACGTCGCAGCGTTGCGGGCCGACGCCGACCTCCGGGCCGAAGTCGGGATGATGAAGTTCCTGTTCATGACGGGCGCCGAGGCGTTGATCCACGGCGATCTCCACACTGGATCGGTCATGGTGAAGATGAAGGACGACGGGAGCGGGGATGCCCGGGTCATCGACCCCGAATTCGCCTACTACGGCCCAGTCGGTTTCGACCTAGGTGCGGTCCTCGGCAACTATCTCGCGGCACGAGCGCGTGCCGAGGCGATGGACCGATCCGACGAGTTCAAGGATTGGCTCGCCGGTCTGCCGCAAGAAACGTGGGACGCGTTCGAAACGGAGATGCGCCGCCTCTGGGCGACCCGACCGGATCCCACCTGGACGGACTCGTTCCTCGAATCCTGGCTCGCCAAGGTGCAGAAGGACTCTCTCGGTTTCGGCGGATGCAAGGCGATCCGACGGATCGTCGGGCTCGCCAAAGTCTCGGACATCGAGACGCTTCCGCCGGATCAGCACGTCGAAGCGGCAGCCATGGTGCTCCGCACGGCGGCCACATGGATCAAGGACAGGAACACGCTCGCAACCGTCGAAGCTTCCAACGATGTCTTCACTGCGGTCGTCGCCGACATCAAGGCCAACGGAGTGCAGGTTCCGCCACAGGAGGGCTGATGTCACCGATCGATCTCGACGCTCTCCAACCGTCCGTTGCCTGGGTCGAGGACCACATCGAGATCATCGACCAGACGCGGCTCCCCGGCGAATTCGCGACGCTCAAACTCTCGGCCGTCGATGACGTCGTCGATGCGATCTACCGGCTGGCCGTGCGCGGAGCTCCGGCGATCGGCGCCTGCGGAGCTCTCGGCATCTCCGTTGGTCTCGACGAGTTTCGACCGCATGAGGCCTCCAGCGCACGGTCGGAACTCGTTCGCCTCACCGAGGTCATCGGATCGGCTCGTCCGACCGCCGTGCATCTTCGCAAATCGGTCGAGCGCGTGCGGGATGTCGCATCGGCAGGACAAACGGTCGATGAGATCCGATCACTTGCACTCGGCGAAGCCCTGAAGATCGTCGCCGAAGATCGAGACGCCTGCACCCGGATCGGTGAGTACGGCCGCACGGAGCTTGCGGGAGTCGTCAACATCATGACCCACTGCAACACCGGACGGCTCGCCACCGCCGGATGGGGGACGGCACTCGGCGTCGTCTACGCGAAGGCGGCCGCCGGCGAAGAGGTGCGTGTGTTCGCCTCTGAGACGCGTCCGCTCCTCCAGGGAGCGCGCCTCACCACCTGGGAACTTATGGATGCCGGCATCGATGTGACGCTGATGCCGGACGGTGCGGACGCGACCGCCATGGCCCAGGGCATGATCGGCGCCGTCATCGTGGGCGCAGACCGGATCGCCGCCAACGGCGACACCGCGAACAAGATCGGGACGTTCTCGCACGCTGTGAACGCTCACCGCGCAGGAATTCCCTTCTATGTGGCAGCCGACGTGTCCACGTTTGATATGAGCCTCGCCTCCGGGGATGAGATCGAGATCGAACTCCGTCCGGGCCACGAACTCACGAGTTGGAGGTCTGAGCCGACCGCACCGGCCGGCGTGGCAACCTGGAATCCGGCGTTCGACGTGACGCCCGCCGATCTGATCACCGGAATCATCACCGACGTCGGTGTACTCCGACCGCCCTTTGAGGAATCCATCCGTGCAGCGATCAACGCAGGAGGCGATCGATGACTTCCACCGAACCCGGTCACGAGTGGCAATCCGACACGCAGGCGGTGGCGGATCGCATCCGTGTTCGTGTCCTCGATCACGTGCTCAGTCACAACGGCGGCTACATGAGCCAGGCGCTGTCCTCGGCCGAGATCTTCGCCATGTTGTACACGCGGATCATGAACCTGGGTGCGAGCACCGCACCGATGATTCCCCAGCCGTTCTCCGGTGTCCCCGGATCGGACAACCCCGACTTCTTCAACGGCGGCGCCTACAACGGCCCGAAAGCCCCGGAATACGACCGGTTCATCTTCTCACCCGCCCACTATGCCCTCGTGCTGTACACGACGTTGATCGAGGTCGGGAGGCTCGCCGAGAACGGTCTTGAACAGTTCGACATGGACGGCAGCACGGTCGAGATGATCGGTGCAGAACACTCGCCGGGTGTCGAAACGACGACCGGTTCCCTCGCCCAGGCGCTCAGCCAGGCCGGGGGTATCGCCCTGGCCCGCAAGCGGCGCGGCGACACCGGCAAGGTCTGGGTGATGATGTCCGACGGAGAGTTCCAGGAGGGCCAGATCTGGGAGGCGATCTCCGAGGCGGCGAAGTTCGACCTCGACAACCTGAGGGTCATCGTCGACGTCAACGGACAGCAGTGCGACGGGTGCATGGACGCCGAGAACTACGTCGAACCGCTCACCGGCCGCATACGGGCGTTCGGTGCCAGCGCCGTCGAAGTCGACGGACACGACCTGGATGCCCTCGATGCAGCGATGTCGATGGAGACCGGGAAACCGCACTTCGTGATGGCACTCACCGATCCGGTGCGGGGACTGCCGATCTTCGAGGAGCGGGCGCCGCTGCTTCATTATCTGCGATTCACGTCCGAGGGCGAGCGCGAACGGTATCGGGACGTCTACGAGGAGATGGTGAACTGACATGGAGATCGTCAAACGCCCCCACGTCGAGAACTTCATCGCCTGGGCCAAAGACAAGCCGGAAGTCGTCGTTCTCACTGCAGACCTCACCAACTCGAGCGAGGTCGGCAAGTGGCGCGACACCTACCCCGACCGGTTCTTCGGTATGAGCATGGCCGAACAGAACATGATGGGCTTCGCCTCCGGGCTCGCCCGCGAGGGGTACGTCCCGTACATCCACACCTTCGCCGTGTTCATCTACCGCAGGCCCTACGACCAGCTCGCCATGTCGATCGCCTATCCGAACCTGAACGTCAAGTTCGTGGCGTTCCTCCCCGGCATCACCACACCCGGCGGCGTCACCCACCAGGCGATCGAGGATGTATCGATCATGCGTGCCACACCGAACATGACGATCGTCGAAACCGGCGATGCCACCGAGGTCGAATCCGTCCTCGACGTTGCCCACGGCATCGACGGGCCGGTCTACATCCGGATGCTTCGCGGCGAAGTTCCCCGTCTCTTCCCGAAGGACGAGCCGATGCGTCTCGACGAGGTCCGGATGCTCAGTGACGGCGACGACGTCGTCGTCATCACGGCGGGCATCACGACGGAGGAGGCGATGCGTGCCTCCGTACCGCTCGCCGGGGCCGGTGTCGGTGTCAGGCACCTGCACGTCTCCACCCACAAGCCGCTGAACGACCCGTTGATCCTCGAATCGATCGAACGCTCCCGCCACGGAGTCATCACACTCGAGAATCACACGATCATCGGCGGTCTCGGATCGGCCATAGCAGAGAAGATGGCGGAGGCCGGATCGGCGAAGCGCCTCATACGGCTCGGCCTGCGCGACACCTACGCGCATGGAGCGAGCAAGGCCTACCTCATGAAGGAGTACGGCCTTGACGCCGCCGCCCTCGTCACCGGTGTTGAGGACTTGCTCGGCGTCGACACCGGCATCACCGAGAGAGACCTCGCCGCCGCCCGGGTTGAGGCGACACACAGCCTCGCTAAAGCCGAGGGCCTCTAATGATCGAACCCACGAGGTTGAGCGTCTCGGGGGAGCGGATTCGCGCGGCCTACGAATTTACCGGTCCGGTCGACGAGGCACGCGGTCGCGCCGAGGCGCTCGCCGTAGAACAGACCATCGAGTTCCCCGCAGATCTCGTCCCGGACGACGACATTCGGGGCCAGATCATCGGCCGGATCGAATCGTTGGAGACAACGGGTGAGCGAGCGGTCCGGGTCGAGGTCACCTATGCGGTGGAGACGACCGGATTCGAGTTCCCGCAGTTCCTCAACGTCCTGTTCGGCAACAGCAGCCTGCTCCCCGACGTGAGACTCGTGGACCTGGACATTCCGCCGGCGCTGGCCGAACGATTCGGCGGTCCCCGATTCGGAATCGCCGGATTGCGGGAGATGTTCGATGCCCCCCAACGGCCGTTGCTGTCAACGGCGCTGAAACCGATGGGCATGGCGCCGGAGCGATTCGCTCGCATGGCCTACGACCTGGCTGCCGGCGGGATCGACATGATCAAGGACGATCACAGTCTGGCGAACCAGCCCTTCGCCCAGTTCGAAGAGCGGGTACGGGCCTGTTCGGCCGCGGTACGACGGGCGAATGAGGAGACCGGATCGAACAGTATCTACATGCCGAGCATCAACGCACCGCATCGTCTGCTCGACGAACGGGTAGAGATCGCGCTCGACGCCGGTGCCGGAGGTCTCCTGATCCTGCCGGGATTGACCGGATTCGATCACATGCGCGATCTGGCGGCCGACGACGGGGTCGGGATTCCCATCATGGGCCACCCCGCCTTCCTCGGGGGATTCGTGTCGTCGCCGACCGGTGGGATCGCCCACGATGTCTTGTTCGGGACGCTGATGCGCCTCGCCGGTGCCGACGTTTCGATCTTCCCGAACTTCGGCGGGCGGTTCTCGTTCAGCAGGGAAGCCTGCTCAGAGATCTCCGCAGCAAGCGTGCGCCCGATCGAAGGGGTACGGCCGATGTGGCCCGCCGCTGGCGGCGGTATGACCATGGACCGTACCGGGGAGATGGTGACCTTCTACGGCAACGACATCGTCCTGCTCATCGGCGGCGATCTTCATCGCGGCGAGAGCCTCCGGTCATCCGCCGCGGCCTTTCGCGCGGCCATCACCTGACACAACACCACGCCAAGTGCCCTGCGAACCCAGGGCTCGCAGGTGCGTATAGGTGCTTC
>JANTHO010000054.1 GCA_024762335.1 Acidimicrobiia bacterium
TCGTCGGAAAGATCTGGCCCTATCTCCTGGTCGGCATCGCCATCGGCGCCGTCATCCACGGATGGGCGCCCGAAGACTTCTTCGCCGGGCTGGCCGGGTCGGGGAACCCGTTCGCCGTGCCCTTTGCGGTGCTCCTCGGGATACCGCTGTATTCCAGCGCCGCCGGCGTGATCCCGCTCGTCCAGGCGCTGTCAGACAAGGGCGTTGCTCTCGGCACCGTCCTGGCCTTCATGATGGCCGTTGTCGCCCTCTCCCTCCCGGAGATGATTCTGCTGCGCAGGG
This sequence comes from Acidimicrobiia bacterium, assembly GCA_024762335.1. Lineage (GTDB taxonomy): Bacteria > Actinomycetota > Acidimicrobiia > Spongiisociales > UBA5794 > JAHEEL01. The sequence continues at coordinate 283 of JANTHO010000054.1, forward strand.
TCCTCCAACCGAAACTGCTCGCCACGTTCGTCGGGGTCGTCGGAACCGGCGTCCTCGCCGTCGGCTATCTGTTCAATTTCGTCATCTGATCGCAACCGAAGGAGTAACGCATGAAGATCGAAGTGCTCGGAAGCGGTTGCAAGAACTGCAACGCGCTCGAAGTCGCCACCAACGAGGCGCTGCGGCAACTCGGCATGGATGTGCCGATCGACAAAGTGACCGACTACGCCGAGATTCTGGCGTACGGAGTGATGTCGACGCCTGCGCTCGCAATCGACGGTGAGGTGAAGACTGTTGGTCGCGTGCCGTCTGTGAGGGATCTCGCCGAGATCCTCGTCGGGGCTACGGCGTGATCTGATGGATGGTCCCGCCGCGTATCGGGTCACAGCCGTCAACCGGCGTGGTACGGCGAACGTCGAGGCCCTCGGAACGAGAATCGAGTTCGACGGCGCCGCCGATCGGCTCCCCGACACCCCGGGACCGACCGAACTGTTCGCTGCCTCGTTCGCCGCATGTACGCTCAAGAACGTCGAACGGTTCTCGAAGATGCTCCCGTTCGCCTATCGAGAGGCGCGCATCGACGTCATCGCCCTCCGCGAGGTCGATCCGCCGCGCATCGCCGAGGTGCGGTACGAACTCGCCATCAACACCGACGAACCGGACGGCCGCATCGATCTCCTGCGTCGCAACCTCGAGAGATTCGGAACCATCTACAACACCGTCGCCGCTGCCTGTGAGATCAGCGGAACCATTCACCGAGCCAATGAGGAGATTTCCCGATGACCGAACCTGTGGGGACCGCCGACGCCAACGTCGCCAAGAAACTCTCCACGCTCGATCGGTACCTGCCGGTGTGGATCCTGCTCGCCATGGCCGCCGGACTCCTCCTCGGTCGGGGTTTCCCCGGCCTCAACGACACGCTCGACACGATCAAGATCGACACGGTTTCGCTGCCGATCGCGATCGGACTCCTTGCGATGATGTATCCGGTCCTGGCGAAGGTGAAGTACTCGAAGGTCGGGGAGGTCGCCGCCGACCGCAAGCTGATGGGCACGTCCCTGGTCCTCAACTGGATCATCGGCCCGGCCGTCATGTTCGCTCTCGCGTGGATCATGCTTCCCGACCTGCCCGCCTACCGCACGGGCCTGATCATCGTCGGCCTCGCTCGCTGCATCGCCATGGTGCTCATCTGGAACGACCTGGCGTGCGGCAACGGCGAAGCGGCGGCGGTCCTCGTCGCCGTCAATTCGGTGTTCCAGGTGTTTGCCTATGCCCTCCTCGGATGGTTCTACCTCGATGCTCTGCCCGGCTGGCTCGGTCTCGACAGCAGCGGCGCGCTCGACGTGTCCCTGTGGGCGATCGCCAAGACCGTTCTCATCTTCCTCGGCATCCCGCTGCTCGCCGGATACCTCACGCGACTCTGGGGGGAGCGGGTGAAAGGCGTCGAATGGTATGAGAGCGTCTTCCTGCCCAAGATTGGACCGGTGGCCCTCTACGGACTGCTCTTCACCGTCGTCGTCATGTTCGCCCTCCAGGGCGAGACGATCACGTCGAAACCGTTCGATGTCGTGAGGATCGCACTGCCGCTCCTCGCCTATTTCGGCATCATGTGGTTCGGGTCGTTCTTCACCGGATACCGCATGCGGTTCACCTACGACAAGAACACCTCGATGGCGTTCACCGCTGCGGGCAACAACTTCGAACTGGCGATCGCCGTCGCGATCGGTGTGTTCGGCATCGCCTCGGGCGAAGCGCTCGCAACGGTCGTCGGGCCGCTCATCGAGGTACCGGCGCTCATTGCACTCGTCTACGCCGCCCTGTGGGCGCGGCGCCGCTTCTACTCTCCGGACGGCACTCGCGTCAATGCGAGAGAAAGGTGAGGTCGTGCTCGGGGCGGGGAACGGGAACACACGATGAACATCATCGTCGCGGCGATCGTCGTCTTCTTCGTCTTCGGTCTCATGTCGATGGCGGGACTCGGGGCGGCGACGCTGTTCATCCCGATCTTCTACTACACCGGGATGCCCCTCCAGGAAGCCATCTCAACCGGCCTCCTGCTGAACATCGTCGCACTCGGGTTCACGGTACCCGCCCACGTGCCGGCCCGGACGATCAATTACCGCCTTGCCTTTCCGATCGCCCTCATGGCAATGATCCTCGCTCCCGTTGGAGCCGCCGTCTCCACCGGAACCGATCGGGACGTTCTCCTGGCGCTGTTCGCGGCGTTCCTCGTCGTGTCTGCCCTGACGATGCTCTTCTACCGCCCCTCCAGGGCGTGGAACGTCGCCCGGCCCGTCGAGATCGGCACCGGGACGGTCGTCGGCGGTGGGGCCGGATTCCTCGCAGGGTTGATCGGCGTCGGCGGCGGGGCATTCGTGCTGCCCGTGCTCCACGGCATCGGTCTCGATCCGCGTGAGGCAAGCGGGACGACGGCGGTCGTCGCGTTGGCCTCGTCGGTGGCAGCCTTCATCGCAAGGGCCAGTCTGGGTGACCTGGACTACACGTTCACCTTCGTGATGGTGATCGCTGCGGCGCTCGGGGCCGCCGTTGCATCGAGGTTCTCGATCAAACGCCTCTCATCGAAGGCGCTCAAACAGGTCGTTGCGATCATCCTTCTCCTGATCGCTGTGAAGATCGTGTGGGACCTGCTCCGTTGACCAACCTCGATGGCACTTGTTGCCGTCGGCCAGTCCGCCTGCCAGTAGATCTCGGATCAGTCTCGGTCCGAATGCCCTCATGCGTTGGAGCGCCGCCAACACGTCGTAATCCCACTCCGCGAGGCCGACCATGGCGGTGAGGATCTGCCCGCCGTCCCCGTTCAGGCCTGGATCGGCGGTGTCTCTCCGACCAATGAGCGGAATCCCTTTCGCTGTCCACGTTTCAACCGATGCCGAGGTTCACAGAAAAGGTGAGAGGGTGGACGGTTCTCCGTCTCCACCACGCCGGTGGGGGAGACGCGATCGAGCTGTTGCTCGATCGCAGAGGGGGCATCCCGAGGGACCCGTAGGAGCATCCGCTCTCTGTATGGCTCTTCTGCCTCCGAGAGGCCCCCTCTGCCCTCCGGGCATCTCCCCCACCTTGGCGGTGGGGGAGAATGGGAGCCGGTCCGGTGCCTCAGAGAAACCACGGATCCAGGCTGGGCGGTGGTGGAGAATGGGAGCGGGTCCGGTGCTTCAGGGAAACCGTGGATTCAGGTCGGGGAAGTGGCGAGATTCCGGGGAGTTCGACAGCTTCAGCCGATTGTCTGCTGTATCCGGGTGTCGTCCCTTCGGCAACGGGCGACCGGTAGCATCTGCCTGCTTCTTGGCCTCTGAGATCGGCGGACACGGTGGGTGGGCAACTGGAGAGAGAGCGCAACGTCGTCGCATCCATCTGGCCGCTGTTCGGCGGCCTGGCTCTGCTCATGGTTGGTGGCGGTCTGCTCGGCTCCCTCCTCGGTGTCCGGGCCGATCTTGCAGGGTTCCCGACCATCGTCATCGGTGTCGTGATGTCGATGTACTACGTCGGATTCCTTCTCGGATCGCTCACGATTCCACGGTGGCTCATCAAGGTCGGCCACATCAGGGTGTACGCCGGGCTCGCATCGCTCGCGGCGGCTACTGCGCTGTCCTATTCGCTTCTCATCACACCGGTGGCGTGGGGTGCCTTCCGATTCGTGTTCGGGCTGGCGATGTCCGGCCTGTACGTCACGGTGGAGAGCTGGCTGAACGACCGGGCATCCAACGAGACCCGCGGTCGCTTGCTCTCCGTGTACATGCTCGTGATCACTTTCGGGCTGGGATTCGGCCAGCTCCTTCTCGGCCTCGATAGCCCGCTAAATGCGACCCTGTTCATCCTGGTCGGGATCTTGCTCTCGCTGGCGGTCGTCCCGGTTGCGATGGTGCGGATCCCCGCACCGGAGGAGACGATCCCCGTCGAGTTCTCGATCGCCGCCTTGACGGCAACCGCTCCACTGGGCGTTCTCGCCGTCGTTCTCTCGGGAGCGGCGGACGGTGCGATCCTCTCTCTCGGTGCCGTCTACGCCACGAAGGTCGGGATGGAGCCGGGCCTCGTCGGCGTGTTTATGGCCGCGTCGCTCGTCGGTGCCGCAGCATCGCAGTATCCACTGGGCTCGCTTTCGGATCGCTTCCCGAGGCGACGGGTCATCCTGGCGGTCGCAACCGGAGCCGCCGTACTCGCCGCAGCGGGCGCGATCCTCGATCCGACCGGCCCATGGCTCTTCGTGCTCGCAGCCGCCTACGGGGCGCTGGCATTCCCCATGTACGCCCTCGCCGTCTCGATGATCAACGACGTGATGCCCGCACACCAACTCGTCGCCGCCGCGGCGGGAATCGTGTTCGTCTACGGGATCGGATCGATCACCGGACCGCTCATCGTCTCGGCGCTCATGGAGGTTCTCGGTCCGGCCGGATACTTCTGGGGCCTCGCCGGGTTCTTCGTCCCCCTCGCCGTGTACGCATTCGGCCGAATCATCTTCACCGCCCGGCCGAAGCAACGACGATTCATCAGCCTCCCACATCGCTCATCGACCGCTGCAGCCATGCTCGCCGAACCGTCCGACGACGAAGACTGACTATCTTCAGCCCCGAGCCGGCCGATCGGCAATCCCCCAGAAAGGTGAATCGACGATGGCAAAGAACCTGTTCCATTTCTTCCACAAGGACGGCGCATCCCTGAGCCTCGGGTCGACCGCGGCGCTCCGGAGCGCCGAATACGCCTCCGAGACCGGAGTTGAGGTCGAGGTGTTCGTCTTCGGCTCCGCGCAGAAGATGCTGAACGAGTCCGACACGGAGGGACCGGTTCGCACATTCAACAAGAACATCGACGAACTGATCGCGTCCGGTGCCCGCGTAGCGGCGTGCATCAAGGCTGCGGAGGCCACGGGGACCAATTCGGCACTCGTCGAACGGGGCATCGTCCTCGACAATGCCGTCGAGGTGTACGCCCGGTGCGCGCTCGACGGAACGAACGTGATCACGTTCTAGTTGAAGGGGAAGCGACCCGGTGAAGCGAATTCGAGGGCTCACGGTCACGCTGGTCGCCGCGTCCCTCGCGGCCGCAGCATGCGCGTCGCCGGGGGCCCACGGCGAGGTACTCGTCTCGACCGCGTCGTCGCTCGCCGACGCATTCGAGGCACTGGAAGTCGCGTTCGAGGCGGCAGATCCCGAGGTCAACGTCGTACTGAATCTCGACGGCAGCTCTGCTCTTCGCGAACAGATCCTTGCGGGGGCACCCGTCGACGTGTTCGCCTCAGCCGACCCGGCGAACATGGACGCGATCGTTGCAGCCGGAGACACCGACGGAGAGGCCCTCGTGTTTGCAGGCAACCGGCTCGAGATTGCCGTGCCGGCGGGAAACCCTGCGGCTGTGGCCGGACTCGAGGAGTTCGCACGAGCCGATCTCCTCATCGGCCTCTGCGCGGTGGGAGTTCCCTGCGGTGACTACGGACGACAAGCGTTGGAGAAGGCGGGTGTCGTCCCGTCCGTCGACACCGATGAGCCGAACGTACGTGCTCTGCTCACCAAGATCGAGGCGGGGGAGCTCGATGCCGGCATCGTCTACGTGACCGACGTGATCGCCCTCAACGGCCGTGTGGAAGGCATCGTGATTCCGGACGAGCAGAACGTTCTGACCGAGTATCAGATCGCCACCATTGCCGACGGACCGAACCCGGCTGGGTCGACTGCGTTCGTGAACTTCGTCCTTTCCCCTGAGGGCAGATCCATCCTCGAAGAGTACGGGTTCGTCGCCCCATGACGAGCAAGTCGACTTCACCGAGACGGCGGCAACAGCCCCCGATCGCGCTCGTGATCCTCGCCGTCGCCGGGATCGCCGTCTTCATCGTTCCACTCATCGGATTGCTGGCCCGGACCCCATGGCGCGACCTTCCGGCTTTGCTCACGAGCGACGTCGTCGTCGACGCCCTGCGTATCTCGTTCATCGCGTCCATCGGTGCCACAGCGATCTCAGCCGTTCTCGGGGTGCCGCTTGCGTGGTTGCTGGCGCGCGTCGAGTTCCCCGGTCGGTCGATCGTTCGGGGTCTCGTCGTCCTCCCGCTCGTCCTCCCCCCGGTGGTCGGAGGAGCCGCCCTGCTCTTCGCGCTCGGACGACGGGGCATCATCGGCGGGCCGCTTCATCAGATGACCGGCCTCGTTCTGCCGTTCTCCATCTGGGGCGTCGTGATAGCAGCAACCTTCGTCGCCATGCCCTTCCTCGTCATCACTGTTGAAGGCGCGCTGCGCAACCTCGATCCCCGGTTCGAGGGTGCCGCGGCGACGCTCGGCGCCGGACGGTGGACGGTACTTCGCAGGGTTACCTTGCCGATGATCGGCCCATCGCTCGCCGCCGGCCTCGCCCTCGCCTGGGCCAGGGCCCTGGGCGAATTCGGCGCGACGATCACCTTCGCCGGCAACCTCCAGGGTCGGACGCAGACGCTTCCGCTGGCCGTGTTCGTGGCACTGGAAACCGACCGGGGTGCGGCGGTTGCGCTCAGCCTCATCATGGTGGTCATCTCGTTGACGGTGCTCATCGTCCTGCGCGAGCGTTGGTGGAGGCCACTGTGAATCCCCTCGCAGGCCTCGACGCCCACCTCGTCGTCTCTCGCGGGGACGAGTTCACCCTCGACATCCGGCTCCGTGTTCCACGAGGCAAGACCGTTGCGCTCCTGGGACCGAACGGCGCCGGCAAGTCGACGGTCGTCGCCGCCCTCGCAGGCCTTCTTCCCCTGGAGCAAGGACACATTGCTCTGGACGGGCGAACCTTGGACGACCCGGATGACGGCGTGCTCGTTCCCGCCGAGGAGCGCGGCGTTGGGGTCGTCTTCCAGGACTATGTGCTGTTTCCCCATCTCACCGTGGTCGACAACGTGGCGTTCGGGCTGCGAAGCCGGAACGTGAAGCGTGGTCCGTCGACGGCCGAGGCCAAACGGTGGTTGGAACGGTTCGGCATCGCCGACCTGGCCGGGCGCAAACCGGGGGATCTCTCTGGGGGACAGGCGCAGCGGGTCGCCCTCGCCAGGGCCCTCATCACCGATCCCGACCTGCTGTTGCTCGACGAGCCGCTCGCAGCCCTCGACGCGACGACGCGGGTCGATCTGCGACGCACCCTCACGGATCACCTCGCGCAGTTCTCCGGTCCCCGGATGGTGATCACGCACGATCCGACCGAGGCATTCCTTCTCGCCGATGAGATCCACGTGATCGAAAACGGAGCCATCACACAGGTGGGAACGCCCGACGACATCCGACTGCGCCCCCGCACCCCGTACATCGCGGACCTCGCCGGATCCAACCTGTTCATTGGCACCGCCCATGAGGGGACCGTTACCGTCGGCGACCACCAGATATCGGTGGCCGACCGGCACATCGACGGGCCGGTGCTCGCTGCGGTGAACCCGCGAGCGATCGTGATTTCCCTCGCAGAACCGGGCGGCAGCTCCCGCAACTCCTGGAACACCCGGGTCGAGCGCATCGAGCACTACGGCGACCGGGTGCGCCTCCAGACCGGAGCCCCGCTGCCGCTCACCGCAGAGATCACCCCGGCGGCGCTCGACGATCTACGGATCGCGGAGGGGTCGCCGGTATGGGTCTCGATCAAAGCCACCGAGATCAGCGTCGAACGCGACTGACCCCACGTGCTCTGCGAACCCAGGGCTCGTACGCGCGTATAGGTGCTTTTGCGATCCACAGAACGAGGACGCGTTGGGCGATCCGGCTAGTGAATGATCTCCGCCGTGAAGCGGTAGAGGCGGATCGGGTCGGTGGGGGAGAGGAACGCCTTCTGCCGGGCGATCTCGACCTGTTCGGCGGCGTCCGTGATGCTCGGGATGGCAGGGAGGAGGAGGCCGCGGCGACCACCGGGCCCTTCGACAATCACCCCGTATCGGGCCGGATCGAGCTGGTCGATGCCGTCGATGGGTTCCGGATCACCGAGGAGGTAGACCGTGACCTCGAGACCGTCGACTTCGCCGGGGCGAAGCGACGGGAATCGAGGGTCGGACGTGGCGGCCAACACGGCCGACCGGGCGATCTCACCCCGCACCGTCGGTTCGCGTGCCTGGATCGAGCCGATGCATCCCCGCAGGGGTCCCTCGACCTGACCGGGTGATGCCGGATAGTGGAGGGAGACGAACACGCCGGATGCGGGCGGGTCGCCGGGTTCGGCCGGCGGATCGAGGATCTCTCCCGTTGCCAGGTAGTGACGGATCGCCTGTCGGGCGAGCGTCACATACGGATGCTCTTCTTCCATAGACCGAATGTACCGCGCTCGATGGTGCAGGGGAAGGGCCGGAAGGCCATGGACGACGGCCTCCCGACGGGATACGGTTGAGAGGAAGTCGAGGGAGGCTCCTATGCGTTCCATCGTCCGTCCCCCTGCTGTGGCGGGAGCGTTCTATCCGGCGGATCCCCGAACACTCGAGCGTGATGTTCGCGGCTATCTCGCGGCCGCAGACGACGTCGCGCTCGGTTTTCCGCTCCGGATCCTCATCGTTCCGCACGCTGGATACGTCTACTCGGGTCCCGTGGCGGCCACCGGCTACCGGCTGCTCGAAGGCATCGAGGATCTGCGAAGGATCGTCATGTTCGGCCCGTCCCACTACGTTTGGTTCCCGGGTCTCGCCCTCCCCGAGGCCGATCTGCTCGAGACGCCGCTCGGTACCGTCACGGTGGACCGGCACGCAGTCGACGAGATCCTCGGCAGCCCTTTCGTCATGGAGTCTGCGATCGCCCACGAACGGGAACACTCGCTCGAGGTTCAACTTCCCTTCCTCCAGGTTGTTGCCCCCGGTGTGCCGGTCGTCCCCCTCCTCACCGGAGACGTCGATCCGGTCGACGCGGCGGATGTCGTGGAACCGCTCCTCGACGACGGGACGCTCCTGCTGGTGTCGTCGGATCTTTCGCACTACTACGACGCGAAGACGGCCAGGCGTCTCGACGCCGCGACGATCGCCACCATCGAACGGCTCAACCCGGGCGCCCTGGGTCATGAATCGGCGTGTGGGCGAACTGGGATCCAGGCGGCACTGCACATCGCGAAGAGGCGTGGCTACGGGGTACAGGTGCTCGACGCTAGGAACTCGAGCGACACAGCGGGGACGCCCGATCGTGTCGTCGGATACGCCTCGATCGCCCTCGGGAACTGACGGGGCGGTGCGTCGACGGTAATCATTCGGGGCGGGGTGTGTTGGGTCTAGCCTGGCCCGATGTCGTCTTCATATCGCTTTCGCCTGGAACTGGTCGGAGTCCTGTTGGTCGTCGTGCTCGTCGCAGCCGCGTGCTCATCGGGTGAGTCGAAGGATGAACCAGTCGATCAGGGGGGAACGGCGTCCACGTCGGCGGCCGTCGCCGGATCGACCACAGTGCCCGGTTCAGGAGAAACGACGGTACCTGCTTCCACGACTGTCGCCGCCGCGAGCGAATGGATACGGGTTCCCGACGATCCGGCCGTGTTCGACGGCGAGGGCCGTCAGTCGATCAACGCCGTAGCGGCCGGTGGCCCGGGTCTCGTTGCGGTCGGCGTCGATGACCGCCGGGGCGCCGTGTGGACATCGCCCGACGGTAGGACCTGGACTCGCGTCCCGGACGACGACGGGGTCTTCGACAGTGAGCGTGGGCCCACGATCCACGGCGTGGCTGCCGGCGGTCCGGGTGTTGTCGCCGTCGGCGAGGACGCCAACACGGCCGTGGTGTGGACGTCGCCCGACGGGACGACGTGGAGTCGTGTGCCGGACGCCGACGGCTTCCCGGACGACACCGCCCAAATCCACGACGTCATCACCGGCGGTCCCGGACTCATCGCCGTCGGGTACTCGGTCGATACCGAGGGATCGGCAGGAACTGTGTGGACGTCGTCCGATGGCGTCGCGTGGACGCGAACAGCGTTCCCCATCGACGGAGGTCAGGGGGCGATGCAGGCCGTCACGGCCGGTGGTCCCGGCTTTGTCGCCGTCGGCTCCGTACGAGGCGATGACGTGGATGCCGCAGTGTGGACCTCGCCGGACGGTGTCGATTGGACCCCGGTGCCGCACAGCGAGGAGGTCTTCGGCGGCCCCGACGATCAGACGATGGAAGCGGTGGCCGCCGGTGGGCCGGGACTTGTCGCGGTCGGCCAGGACTACAACGGTGAGGGCGTGGGGGCCGCCGTGTGGACGTCCGCGGACGGCCTCACCTGGTCGAAGGTCCCGAGCACCCTCGACACGTTCGGCGGGAGCCGGGCACGCGGCATGTGGGGTGTCACGTCCGACGGATCCGGCCTGGTTGCCGTCGGAGCGGTCGGCTCCGGGTCGGCGATCTGGACATCACCGGACGGGACTGTCTGGACCCAAGTTCCGCAGAACGACGGGAGCTTCGACAAGGACGGCGGGGCGATGTTCGATGTTATCCAGGGCGGTCCCGGGCTCATCGCCGTTGGCCAGGAGTACTCGGGGCCCGACCCGGATGCCGCCGTGTGGACCAGGGCGTCGTCCGGCTGACCGCGAGTCAGGCCCAGTCGGCGAGTCGCACCGGGAGTCGACGGCTGCCCCAAGTTCCCGGCTCTGCCTCGAACACGCCAGCGAGTGGGGTTCCGCATTCGGCGCACCGGCCCTCGGCGTCGAGGCCCCAGCGTCCGAGGCGGTACCAGTCGCGTTCGATGAGCAGGGCACCGCAGTGGTGGCAATACGTGGACTGGCCCGACGGGTCGTGGACGTTGCCCGTGTAGACGTACCGTTCGCCGTTGTCGATCGCGATCTCCCGCGCCCGGTTGAGACTGGCCTGCGACGTCGGTGGCACGTCCGTCATCTTGAACGCCGGATGAAACGCCGTGAAATGATGTGGGACGTCCGGCCCGAGGTGCTCGACCACCCACCCGGTCATCGCATCCAACTCATCGGCCGAATCGTTGTACCCGGGAATCAGAAGCGTCGTGATCTCGAACCAGACATCGGTCTCGTGCCTCACGTACTCGAGCGTGTCGAGCACGGGGGCGAGAGCCCCGGCGCACGTCCGGTGGTAGAACTCCTCGGTGAATGCCTTCAGATCGATGTTCGCGGCGTCCATGTGGTCGTAGAACTCCACGCGAGGTTCCGGGTTCACGTAGCCGGCGGTGACGGCGACCGTGTGGATGCCCCGTTCCCGTGCAGCGTCGGCGATGTCGATGGCGTACTCGTGGAAGATGACCGGGTCGTTGTAGGTAAAGGCGATGCTGCGCGACCCGAGTTCCGCAGCGACCCGAGCGACCTTCTCCGGGCTCGCCTGGTCGGCGAGGACGTCGTACTCCTTCGCCGTGGAGATGTCCCAGTTCTGGCAGTAGCGGCAGGCCAGATTGCAACCGGCGGTGCCGAACGACAAGACCGGCGTCCCGGGGAGGAAGTGGTTCAGCGGCTTCTTCTCGATCGGATCGACACAGAACCCGCTCGACCGGCCGTAGGTGGTGAGCACGATCTCGTCGTCTACTCGTGCCCGCACGTAGCAGAGGCCGCGCTGGCCGTCGTGGAGTTTGCATTCACGGGGGCAGAGATCGCACTGGATTCGTCCGTCGTCGCGCAGATGCCAGTACTTCGTCGATACGACCGATCCCGGTGCCCCGAGATCCTCCCGCCGGGCGGGCGCTCTCACCGTCGGAATCTTCGCTGGTTCGCTCATCGCCGAGACCTCCGATCCTCTCATTCGAGCATACGCCCCGACCCCGGTCGCAGACAGCGGTCGATGGTCCCGGATCCGACGATGGGCTAGCGCCGTGAGAAGCGTCGAATGAAGAAGGTGTCGTCGCGGTAGGTCGTCTTGACGAGGCTTCCTGTCTCGATGAGGTCGTCGACGACCTGCCAACTCGACCCGGAGCGTTCGAGGAGTTCCCCGACGGCAGATTCCCGCATCGGATGGACGGCCGTAATCCCGAGGATGTCCGCACCGGGGTCACCGGTTGCGGCGAAAGCATCCCCTTCGTATCCGACGAGGTATTCGACGTGTTCGATGAATCGGGCGAGCACCTGATAGGCGCGATTGACGACTTCCTCGTCGGGTGCGGTGATCGCCGCATACGGGGTGGGGCGGGTCGGGATCGACAGGTACGAACGGGTGAATCCGGCGTCACGCAGGAATGATCCGACGGCTTCCACCTCATCCGGGTCGTCGTTCATACCGGCAACGAGCATTGTTTCGGAAACGAGATCGCCCGTGAACTCCGATGCGAACCGGACGATGCCGTCGCGAACCATCGAGAAGTCGAGGGTCGGGTCGGGACGGTTCACGCGCCGCCACGTGTCTTCGACGGCCGCGTCGGCTTTCACCGACACCCAGTCTGCCTTGTTCAACGTCGAACGTACGTCGTCGCGCCAGAGGAGCGAGCCGTTCGTGATGACGGCGATCGGGACATCGAGCGGGCGGAGGAGCTCCATCGTCGTCGCGAGACGGGCATCGAGCGTCGGTTCGCCGTCGGGGACGAACGTGAGATAGTCCACGCGTTCGCCGCGGCTGCGCACATCGGCCACGCGTCGGGCCACTTCATCCGCGAGACGCTCCGGTTCATAGAAGGCTTGGAGTTCGGTGTCGCGTTCGAGCGTCGGCCCAACCTGACAGTACAGGCAGGCGAATGAGCAGACCTTGGGTGGGATGTTGTTGATGCCGAGGCTTCGCCCGAGTCGTCGCGACGGCACCGGCCCGAAAGCGAGCGGGGGTGCCGGCGCACCGGATCCGGCGGTCATCCGAAACGCCGAACCCAGGCGGCGAGATCACCGATCACCTCATCCTTGTTGATGTCGTTGAGGATCTCATGGCGCCCGTCGTCGTACAGGTGGATGGTGACGTCGTCGGTCGGCATGTCGTTCACCGCCTGAACGGACCGCTCATACGGGACGAACGGGTCGGCGGTGCCGTGGAACACGGCGACCGGCATCGTGAGTTGGCCGACACCTTCGGCATACGCGTCGAGCGCCGCGACCTCGGCAACGAGCAGCGGCCGCTTGTACTGGCCGTGATAGACGAGCGGATCATTCGCGTAGGAGGCTCCGGCGGCGGGGTCGCGTGAGATCGCCTCCGGGTCGAACTCGACGCGGGGGAGTTCGGGTGCGGCGATCACGTCTCTTGCCCACTGCCAGTCGCCGATGACTGACCCACAGAAGGCGACACCGGCAACCTCGTCCGGCCAGCGTTCCGCATAGCGGGCTGAGAGAAGTCCACCCATCGAGTGGCCGACCAGGACGAGGGGAAGATCCGGGTGATCGCTCTTCACGATCCCCGTCAGCGTGTGGAGGTCGTCGACGACGTGGCCGAAGTCGGTGATCACGGCCCGCTCCCCATCCGACCGTCCGTGCCCGATGTGGTCATCGGCAACGACGATGGCTCCATCTTGGTTGAGGGCTTCGGCTACGTGTGCGTAACGGCCACCGTGCTCTGCGTAGCCGTGGACGATCTGAA
>JANTHO010000055.1 GCA_024762335.1 Acidimicrobiia bacterium
GCGGGCACGCTCATGGTCGGTCTCGCCGCACTCCTCGCAACGTCGTCGGCGATCAACTCCACCATGTTCGGCGCCTCACGGATGATGGCCGATATGGGGGCGGACCGGACGATGCCCGAACAGTTCGCACGTCGGAGTCGGGCGAAGGTGCCGTTCGTCGCGATCATCACTCTCACGTCCCTTGCGCTCATCCTGACGCTGTTCGGATCGCTCGAAGTGATCGCATCGTTCTCGAGCATGACCTTCCTGCTGGTATCCCTCCTCGTATCGATCGCCAATCTGCGTCTCAGACAGCGCACGGAGTCGCGAACCGGAATCATCGTCGCCGGCATCACCCTGATGTCGGCCACCATCCTGCTCCTGTGGATCTACCTCGCACTGCACGACCCCGCCACCCTCGGCCTGATGGCACTGTTCTACGCCGTGTCCGTCGGAGTCGAGCGGTCCTATGCAATCTGGCGATCCCACCACCAACCCCAACCCAGCTAGAAAGGCGCGACACCTCCCGCGTTCTCTTCCTCCCCCTCAGCCTGGATCCGCGGTTTCTGGACGAGCGGGTAGAGCCACGCCGATCTCGCCCCTTCGGAGTCTTCTCTTCCTCCCCCTCAGGGGGAGGTGGCCCGAGCGAAGCGAGGGACGGAGGGGGTCAGGGCGCTCCCTTCAAAGACAATCAGGTTGCGCCGTTCGCAACGTGGCCGGAACGGATCCGGGGACGTGACGGACCGTCCGTTGGCGGCGATGCGTTGCAGCTTCGCGGGGAAACAGCTGACCCCCTCCGTCGGCTCCTTCGTCGCCGACACCTCCCCCTGAGGGGGAGGAAGAGTGGCATGCAAGGTGGCCGCCGCATTCACCCAGTTCGTAAAGCGCTGCAATCGCAGATATCGCAGGCACAACAAGGCATCTCAGCCACACACCCCACGAGAGTCCGCAGATCCAGGATCAGGGGGAGAAAGAGAACGCGGCGGCGTTCTCGGTGCCGGGCAGGGGAACTACGCTTGGCGCTATGGAGATCCGATTCCTGGGAGCGGCCGGGTGTGTGACGGGGTCTCGGTATCTGATCGACACGGCCGACGCCCGGCTCATGGTCGACTGCGGCCTGTTCCAGGGGTTCAAGCAACTCAGAAAACGCAACTGGGCTCCGTTCCCTGTCGACCCGGCGTCGATCGATGCGGTGATCCTCACCCACGGGCACATCGACCACACCGGATACCTGCCGGTTCTCGTCAAGCACGGCTTCGATGGTCCCGTCTATGCGACGTCTGGTACCCGGGCCCTGTGCGGAATCATCCTCCCCGACAGCGGACGACTCCAGGAAGAGGACGCCGCGCACGCCAACCGCCACGGCTCGTCCAAGCATCACCCGGCTCTGCCGCTCTACACGGAACAGGACGCGAACCGCGCCCTCGACCTCATCGAAACGGTCCCCTTCCACCGGGAGCACCCACTTCCCGGCGACGGCCGGTTCCACTACCAACGAGCCGGGCACATCCTCGGCGCCTCGTCGGTGCACCTCGAGGCCGAGGGCACGTCCCTGCTCTTCAGCGGAGACCTCGGCCGACCACACGACCCCGTCATGCCTCCCCCGGATCCGCCGGGCGAAGCGGACTACCTGCTCGTCGAGTCGACGTACGGAAACCGTCTCCACGACCGCACCGACCAGAGCAAGAAACTCGCGGAGATCGTGAACCGGACCGCCGAACGGGGTGGCATCGTCCTGATCCCCGCGTTCGCCGTCGGACGGACCCAGGCAATCCTCTACGCCCTCAGCGGACTCATTGAAGCGAACAAGATCCCGCAGTTGCCGATCTATCTCGATAGCCCGATGGCGGTCAGCACCACGGCCCTGTACGACACCCACCGGGACGACCACCGGCTCTCAACACAGGCATTGCGAGCAATGGAGTCCCGCACGACGTTCATCCGTGCCGTCGACGAGTCGAAGCGGCTCAACCATCTTCCCGGCCCGGCGATCATCGTCTCAGCCTCGGGGATGCTCAGCGGCGGCCGCGTCCTGCATCACCTCCGGGCGCACGGCCCCGACCCGAACAGCACGCTCGTCTTCGTCGGCTACCAGGCGGCGGGGACCCGCGGAGCCGACATCCTCGCCGGCCGGCGCGAAATCAAGATCTACGGCTCGATGGTCCCCATCCGCTGCGAAGTGGAGAGCCTGCACGGTTACTCCGCTCACGCCGACGCGGACGAGATCATGGCGTGGCTCGCCAACGTGCCCCAAGCGCCGCGACACACCTTCATCACGCACGGCGAACCCGATGCCGCTGAGGCCCTGCGCAAGCGTATCGCCGCAGAACTCGGTTGGGATTCCGAGGCACCGATCATCGGCGAGTCCTTCACACTCGACTGATCCTCGGTCCGCGCGCGCACGGTTGCGCGGCCGCCGGCTCACTTCGTGGGAGGGTGCTTCGCCTTGTTGACGAGTTCGATGAAGCCGACGACCGGATCTCCTGCCTCCATCGCCTTCAACGCCTCGGCGTATTGCTCGACGTGGTGCTCGACGAACGCCAGAAGGTGCCCGTGATGCAGCGTCGTGCCGCGACCGACCCGGCCGTGGCTGCCGACGGCCAGCAGCCGCACCCGTTGCTCGCCACCGGTGTACTCGCCGTGCTCGGCAAGCGACTTGGCCACTTCGTCGACGGGAGCGCCGGGAGAGCCTCCGACCCGGCGGAGCCCCGCTTCGAGGACGAGCGGGTTCCGCATACCCGGATTGAACTCGACCTTGCCCTGCTTCACCTCCACGAACAGCACATCGATGCGAGATTCGTCGACGTGCAGCGCGGGATCGAGCGCCACGATGATGCCGCCCTCGGTCCGTCGGACGTGGCCGGATCGACGGTGACGCTCGGCGACCGTGGGGAGCCGAACGGCGATCACGTCCAGGTCGGTGAGGGACTGGTATCCGTGTTTCGTCGAGACGCTCACCTCGAATTCGGTGAGCGTGAAATACCCGTTGACACGGAGATAGGCGCAGACCAACGCGACCGCAGGGTCATCCCACATGATGTGTCCCTCCGATCATGAGCCGCCTCCCGTCATGCGTGCCCCCTGAGTCGATGCCGGAGGCGTCGATGTGCCGTCTCGTCTCCGAACACGGTGAGGGCATCCCCCGGCAGCAGTTCCTGGTCCCCCGATGCCACAAGCAGGTCGTTCCCACGGTGGATGGACACGACGAGGCATCCCTCCGGCCACGGCACCTCGCGGACCGTTCGACCCGCGGCGGGGGAATTCTCGCCGATCTCGCAGTCGAAGAACCCGGTCGAGTCGGTCCGGCCGGCCTTCGCCCGCTCGGGCAACCGTTCTTGCCTGGCTGAGGATCCGAGCGCCAGGTGATAGGCGTTGATCGCATCCTCACGGCGGAACATGGCGACCAGCCGCTCGGGATCATCTTCCGCAACAACGGGGAGCCGACCGACGCCGAGCGCCGCCATCCTCTCGAGCGTCTCGGAGACGGGGAACGCTCCCGTCACCGTCACCGGGTCGCGGGTCATCGCATCGCGTGCCGTCACCTGGTCGGATGGTCCACCGGCGCGAAGGATGTCTGTCTCGGTGACGAGGCCGAGCAAGCGACCGTCCTCGACCACCGGCACGCCGTTGAGGCGCTCACGATGCAGGATGCCGCGAATCTCGCCGAGCGTCATCTCTGGTGGCACCGTCACCGGCGCTTTCAGACCCAGATCCCGGACCAGCACCGTGTCGAGCAGATCGACATGGTGCATCCGCGGGTTGTGAATGCCCATTCTCACGAGCGGCGACGTGTAGGCGCTCAGCGGGTGGAGGCGGTCGGCGATCACGACGCTGATCGCTACGGCGATCATGAGCGGCATGACGAGTCCGTAATCACCCGTGACCTCGAAGACGATCAGGATCGATGTGAGCGGAGCCCGGGCCACGCCGGCGAACACGGCCGCCATACCAACGAGGGCGAACGCACCGATCTGGATATCGGACCGCTGCCACACGTGCGTCGTGAGTTCGGCAAATGCGGCTCCCGCCGTGGCACCGATGAACAGGCTCGGCATGAAGATCCCCCCGGCTCCTCTGCCGCCGAGGGTGAGTGATGTCGCCACGAGCTTGGCAACGGCGAGCAATCCGAAGAACCACCACGCCTTCCCGATATCGGACCGCAGCACGTCATTGATGAAGCCCTGGCTCGTACCGAGGACCTCCGGGAACCAGAATCCGATCGCTGCGATGGCGAGGCCGAACAGGATGGGTCGTGTCCACGGTGCGAGCCGTGAGAGGCCGACGGTCCCGGCGTCGAGGCCCTCGATGAACAGGAGAGCGAGTCCGACGGCGACGAGTCCGAGCACGGCATACAGGAGGAGCTGCCAGGGGTCATCGACCTTGTATGGCGACACCTGAAACGTCAATTCGTCTCCGATGAGGGTGTGGGACACGACGGCACCGGCAACGGAAGCCGCCACGACGGCGTAGAGGTACCGGATCGACAGGTCCCGGAGAATGACCTCCATCGCGAAGAACATCCCCGCGATCGGAGCATTGAACGTTGCGGCGATCCCGGCGCCCGCCCCCGCCGCGACGAGTGCCCGCATCTGCGGCTCAGGCACGCGGGATGCGCGCCCGACCATCGATCCGAGCCCCGCGCCGATCTGAGCGATCGATCCCTCGCGCCCCGCCGAACCGCCGCTGCCGATCGTGAGCGCCGTAGCGATCGTCTTCAGAATCGGCACCCGCGCCCGTATCAGCCCGCCCCGCACCGTCAACGCAGCGATGATCTGCGGAACGCCGTGCCCGGCAACCTCCGGAGCGAACCTCGCGGTCAACGCCCATGCGAGGAACATCCCGATGGGGATGGTGATGAACATCCACCAGCCGCCGAGACCCGGGACGTCGGCCACACGAACGGTCAACCGTCGCACGAGGTCGATCGCGTAGATGAGGATTGCGGCCCCGGCCCCTGCGCCGGCACCGACGACGAGTGACATCACGAGAAGACCGGCGCCTCCGGAGGGCCGCAGCCATCCGGACCATGTGCTGCGATTCATCGGCAGCATGGGCTCTCCGTGTTGTCGTCAGATCTCTACGTTGACGCCGATCTCGAGCGATCGATCCGTCGGCAGGTGGAAGAACCGGGCGGCGTTCAACGCGTTGCGCGCCATCAGCGCGAACAGCTTCTCCCTCCAGATCATCATCCCGGGCCGCGCCGTCGCCAGCACCGTTTCCCTGCCGAGCACGTACACCGTGTCGTCGGGATCGACCCCGAAACCCTTCATCGTGATGTCGGCAAGCGCCTGTGGGACATCCGGTTCCTCCATGAACCCGTACTTGAGCACAACCTGGAAGAAACCCAGACCGATGTCCCACACGTCGGCACGCGCCGCCCCGGGTATCCGGGGGACGTCCCGGGTTTGCACGGACAACAGCACCACCGTCTCGTGCAGCATCTCGTTGTGGCGCAGGTTTGCGAGCAGCGCCGGTGGCGTCGTCCCCACTCGAGACGACATATAGATGGCCGTTCCCGGCACGCGAATCGGGGTGTGCCCGGCAACCGATCCGACGAACCGTTCGATGGGGAGCTCGGCACGCTGCAGACGGGCGGCAACGAGGCTGCGCCCCTTCTTCCATGTCGTCATGAGCGTGAAGATGCCGACACCGATCACGAGCGGGAACCAGCCGCCGTCCGGCACCTTGAACAGGTTTGCCCCGAAATAGGCGAGATCGACGACGAGGAACCCCGCAACGACGGCCCCCGCCGTCAGCGACGACCAGCCCCACACCTCGCGCATCACGACGTGAATCAACAGGGTGGTGATCACCATCGTCATCGCAACAGCGACGCCGTACGCGGCGGCGAGACCGCTCGAAGACTTGAACCCGAGCACGAGACCGACCGCCGCGATCATGAGCGCCCAATTCACCGACGGGATATAGACCTGACCCGACTCGGACTCCGACGTGTGCAGGATGCGCAAACGTGGCAGATAGCCGAGCTGGACGGCCTGCATCGTCAGCGAGAACGCCCCGGAGATGAGTGCCTGCGACGCGATGATCGTCGCCCCCGTCGCGATGATGACGAGCGGCCACACGGCCCACCCGGGTGCCATGAGGTAGAAGGGGTTCGCGATCCCCTCCGGGTGGTCGAGGAGGAACGCACCCTGGCCGAAGTACGTGAGCACGAGGGCGGGAAACACGAGGACGTACCACGAAATCTCGATCGGGGCCTTTCCGAAATGCCCCATGTCCGCGTAGAGGGCCTCGCTGCCCGTCACGACGAGGAAGACGGAGCCGAGGGCGAGGAAGCCGTTCCACCCGTTATTCTGGAAGAACCAGACGGCGTGGATCGGGTTGAGGGCCTCGAGCACGTGCAGGTTGGCGAAGATATGGGGCAGGCCGAGGATCGCGAGGATCGAGAACCAGGCGATCATGACCGGTCCGAAGATGCGGCCGACGGCTCCGGTTCCATGGCGCTGGATGAGGAACAGGCCGATCAGGATCGCGGACGCGATCGGGAGGATGTACGGCTCGAGCACCGGTGTCGCCACCTCGATGCCCTCGACGGCCGACAGCACGGAGATCGCGGGCGTGATCATGCCGTCGCCGTAGAGCAGCGCCGTTCCGAACAGGCCGATCATGACGAGAACCCAACGATGGCGCCGGGACTCCTCTCGCTCGTGCGGCATGACGAGCGATGTCAGGGCGAGGATTCCACCTTCACCCTCATTGTCGGCACGCATCACAACCGTCAGATACTTGATCGATATGACGATGAGCAGCGACCAGAACACGAGCGAGAGCACACCCAGAATGTTTTCCTGCATGACCTCGAGTCCATGGCTCTCGAACGATTCGCGCATGGCGTAAAGGGGACTCGTTCCGATGTCCCCGTACACGACACCGAGAGCGCCGAGCGACATCATGGCCAGATAGGCCGGACGCTTCAGACTCGCCGCCTCATTGTTCGACATATGCCTCCGCATTCATCCCGACCCCGCCGAACATCGACGGACCATCCCACCAGCGTATCACCACGCGAACCGGCGAATAGGGCAAGACGGCAGATCTGGGATTGATGTGGTGCCGCGTTTCCGGAATGGGGTATGTTGAACCTGCCGCCCATGGAGGACCGCCAACGATGGGTACTGGAGAGAGGACACCACTCACCGTCGGCCTCGCGTTGAGCGGTGGGGCCGTTCGAGGCGCGGCGCAAGCGGGTGCACTTTCGGTATTCGACAACCATGACGTCCCGGTCGACATCATCGCAGCCACGAGCGCCGGCACGACCGTCGGCGCCCTCTACGCCGGCGGCATTCCACCGAAGGAGATCGCCGATCTGATCGGCAGCATGACCTGGCCGACCGCCACGCGGCTCGCCGGGCGAAAACGCCTCGGCCTGTTCACCATGAGCCCATTCGCCGAGCTCATCTCCGAGCGCCTCGGCGGCGCGACATTTGCCGATCTCGACAAGAGGTTGATCGCGGTCGCGTGCGACATCATCACGGGCACGCGGGTACTCATCACCGAGGGGGATGTCGGGAGGGCCGTGCAGGCAAGCTCGGCAGTCCCCGGCCTCTTCGTGCCGGTCGAAGATGGCGATCGTCTCCTCATCGACGGCGGCACCGTCGACAACTACCCGGTCACGGTCCCGTATGAAGCGGGCGCGGACGTGGTCATCGGCATCGACATCGGCTCCCAGCCGGGTACGCACCGGCCGCGGCGGATTCTCGACGTGATCGTGGCCGCGGCTGCGGTCCGCAGCAAATCAACGGGCGTGCGGGTCGTCGACGTCGACATCGTCCCCGATGTGCGTGAGTTCGCATCGTTCGATTTCGACGCCGTGCCCGAAATGTACGAGCGGGGACGCGCGGCAGCCGAGGAAGCCATCCCAAAGATCGATGCGCTTCTGAGCCGGTGAGGATCAGTAGGCGCAGGTGAGGCTCTCGGGCCCCGTTTCCGGCACGAATCGGCACTCCCATTCCCCGTCCGGCCGGCACACGGCAGAATCCCCGACCCCATCGGCACTATCCTGAAACCTTGCCTGACAGATAGCGACACTGTCGGGCGATACGGAGCGACTCGATCGTTCGATCGGAGTGGATGATGGCGACGGTCACAGCGACGAATCAGCGAAGCACCGACAATTACCAGGATTCGTCGACGGACGATACCATCGAAGCACTTGGATCAGACCGGAGCCGCGGCCTGACCGCGGAAGTTGCCGAGAGGCGACTCGCTCAGTTCGGACCCAACGAGATCGAAGAGCACGAGGAGCCCACCTGGCATCAGGTGTTCCGCCGTTTCTGGGGCCCGATCCCATGGATGATCGAGATCGCCGCGATCCTCTCCGCCGTCGTGCGCCGGTGGGAAGACTTCGTGATCATCATGGTGATGCTCCTCGTCAACGCCGGCATCGACTTCTTCCAGGAGCATCGGGCTCTCAACGCCGTCAAAGCGCTGCAGTCGGCCCTTGCCACACAGACGACCGTCCTTCGTGACGGAGAGTGGGCGGAGATCCCATCCAAGGATCTGGTCCCCGGCGACATCATTCGCCTCAAGATCGGCGACATCATCCCGGCGGACGTCCAACTCATCGATGGCGCCTACCTCCTCGTCGACCAGTCGTCCCTGACCGGCGAGTCACTCCCCGTCAGCAAGGACCCGGGCGGTGTGGCCTACTCGAAGACCATCGTCAAGCAGGGAGAGATGACGGCGGTCGTTCTCAATACGGGTCGGAACACCAACTTCCATTCGATGGTGGCCCTCGTCGTCCAGGCAGAGAAGGAGGAGCGAAGCCACTTCCAACAGATGGTGATCCGCATCGGTGACTTCCTCATCGCGATCACGGTGTTCCTCGTCCTCATCATCATCGCTGTGGGGATCGCCCGCGGACAGGACACCGTGGAGCTCATCCGGTACGCCCTGGTGCTCACGATCGCAGCCATCCCGGTCGCCCTCCCGGCCGTGCTCTCGGTGACCATGGCCGTCGGCGCGGTCAACCTGGCCAAACAACAAGCCATCGTCTCCCGTCTCGTCGCCATCGAGGAACTCGCCGGCATCGACATCCTCTGCTCGGACAAGACGGGAACGCTCACCAAGAACGAAATGCGCGTCGTCAATCCGATCACCGTCGACGGGCACACGGAGAAGGAGCTCTTCCTGTATGCGGTCCTCGCGTCAAGGAGAGAGAACCACGACCCCATCGAGACGCCCATCTTCGACTACGCCGCCGAACACTTCCCCGACCTCGATCTCGATTCCTACGAGCAGGTCGGCTTCACTCCCTTCGACCCGATCCGGAAGCGCACCGAGGCGCAGATCGTTCATGGGGCCGAGCACTTCAGCGTCATCAAAGGTGCCCCTCAGGTGCTTCTTGGTCTCACAACTCTCGACGACGACACACTGCAGCATCTCGACGAGCTCGTCAGTGGCGAGGCGTCGAAGGGGTACCGCACGATCGCCGTCGGACGCCAGACGGATGGAACGCTCGATCTGATCGGCCTGATCCCGCTCATCGATCCGCCCCGAGATGACTCCGGTGCGCTCATCGCTGATCTCAGGGAACACGGCGTCGATGTCAAGATGATCACCGGTGACAACCTCGCCATCGCCAAGGAGATCGGACACACCCTCGGTTTGGATGGCGAGGCGATCCGGTCGAAGGATCTCGCGGCTGGAGGGTCCGAGGAGCTCGTCGAACTCGCCCGGGTCCTCGCGGACGCGATCTACGAGCAGTTCGACAAGAGCGGCGAAGTCGACAAGGTGGCAGCCCAGCGGTTCGCCGACGGTGTGGCAGAACAGGTAGCCGACCACTTCAGTACGGAGGGGTTGACGAAGGGCTTCATCACCTCCCACGAGTCCCAGTTGATCGAACTCGTCGAACGCGTCGGAATCTTCGCCGAGGTGGTGCCGGCAGACAAGTACACGATCGTCGAGACGCTCCAGAAGGGCCGGCACATCGTCGCTATGACGGGGGATGGCGTGAACGATGCCCCGGCTCTCAAGAAGGCAGACGCCGGAGTCGCGGTCTCGAACGCCACCGACGCGGCGCGAGCTGCCGCCGACATCGTTCTCACGGCCCCCGGTCTCAGCGTGATCGACGATGCGATCCGACTTGCACGGATCACATTCGAACGGATGAAGAGCTACACGCTGTTCCGGGTCGCAGAGACCATCCGGATCATCGTGTTCATGTTCCTGGCAATCGTCGCGTTCAACTTCTTCCCGGTGACGGCCTTGATGATCATCATCCTCGCCCTGCTCAACGACATCCCGATTCTTGCGATCGCCTACGACAACACGAAGATCGACAAAGACCCGGTGCGGTGGTCGATGCCGACGCTGCTCATCACATCGAGCACCATCGGCCTGGCCGGCGTCGTTTCGTCGTTCCTCCTCTTCTTCATCCTGATCAAGATGGGCTATTCGGATGCGTTCATCCAGTCCATGTTCTTCGCGAAACTCGTGATCGCCGGACATGGAACGATCTACAACACGAGAGCAGAGGGCTGGTTCTGGCAGAAGCCGTACCCGTCGTGGGTCCTGTTCACCGCAACGTTCTCCACACGAATCATCGGCACGCTGATCGCCGTCTACGGGATCTTCATGGTGCCGATCGGATGGGACAAGGCGGCACTGATGTGGATCTACGCCTTGAGTTGGTTCGTCTTCAACGACTTCGTGAAGATGGGGACATACAAGGCGTTGCGCCGCTGGAACCTGTACGCCTGACCGTGAACGCCGGGAACAATCCCTCCGCCAATCCCGTTCTTGGTTAGATAGTGGAAGCGGGGTCCCGATAGTCGCACAAGAACGGAATACGGTCGTCGCCTGGGGGCTTGTCGCCGTTCAGGGCGTGCTGATCATCGGCATCCTGCTCACCCCAACCAGTGACGCCTGGCCGTTGCCGGGATGGTTGGCCCTGTTCGCCACGGCGCTCACCTGGCTCGGTCTCGGCCTCGGCCTCTGGGCGATCCTCGTCTTCGGGCGCGGCGTGACACCGTCGCCGATGCCGTCGCACAAAGCCCGCCTGCAGACCCGGGGCCCCTACCGATGGATCCGCCATCCCATGTACACGGGCGTGATCGTGCTCATGGCCGGTTCGGCGATCGGTCGTCGCAGCTGGATCGCCGCCGGCTTGTGGGTTCTTCTGCTGCTGTTCTTCCTCGCCAAGCTCCGGTGGGAGGAGCAACGACTCGTCGAGCACTACCCCGGCTATCACTCCTATCGCATGAGCGTTCCCGCTCTCGTACCGTGTCGACGGTGGTTGTCTCCGGCCGAGCGGGACTCTTCACGCCGATGAGGCCTCGATGAGGCGATAGAGCGCCGGGCGGGGGTTGAACGACCGGTCGATCAGGCCGTGGCGCGGGTAGTAGCCGCGGTCGTGATCCATGAAGCCGTCGAGGAAGACGGCGACGTCGGGCTCCGTTCTCGCCGCGAGCACGATCTCGGTGACGCGATCGGCAACGGCCTCGTCGTCGTCGAACATCGCACTCTCGCTCCCCCTCGGCAGTTCCACGATCACGACGGCACGCCGTCCGTCGATCGCTGCGGTTTCACGTGCCCGGCGCAGACCGTCTTCGATCCGGTCCGTCCACGGAATGCGGAAGACGAGTTCGCGGAACCCGACCACAGTGTCGATCCGCCGCAACCGGTCGAGCGTCACTTCGTCGTGGATTCCGAACCCCGCCGCTACGAAGTGATGGACCGCAGCGTCGGCGACACCGATCGGTGCGATCGGGGCAATGGCGAGATCGATGCCGTCGACCACCACTCCTTCGAGCGACGCAACAACGTCGGTGAAGCGCTCGGGAGAAACGATGATCTCCCAGCGCCGGACACCGGGGATCACGGAACGCACCATGTCGATGGTCCTGCGATCCGGAACACCTCCCGAGTACACGCTGAACCGCATACCGCGAGTTGTCAGGGCCCTCATCCTCGCTACGCCGTCGGGCGTCGACAGGTCCTCGATCGGTACCCGCACATCTCGGATCCGGGCTTCCCAGAGGGCAAGGATCATCCCGTCGTTGCGGATCCGTTTCCGCCTGAATTCGTCGAGGCCTGCGGCCGGAAAGTCGGCGACGCTCATCCATCCGTGCCGCAGGGTCACCCCGATGGGGCTCTCCCACCCGGGATCGAGGGAGGTGGCGACCGGCACCGGCAACGGAGCGCCCGCCGTGATGGCCCCGAACGAGCGGATGGGCCGCGTGGTGTGGCCGCCGGCCGTCACGTCGACGACGAAGATCCCCAGCTTCGGCGGATCGTCGCGCCCGTTCTCAGCGGGCGGGGGCACACCGGCCACTTCGGCGTAGTCGGGCCGCACGAATCCGGTCGACGGAGCGACGTACATGTCGGTGGTCCCGTACCGGTTGTAGAGGAAGTTGTGGACGTGCCCGGAGAAGAGCGCCTCGACATGGTGTGTGTCGAGAAGTTCCAGGAACCACGACCTGGCCGGGTCGCCGAGGTTGTCGTAGTGCTCGTTCTCATTGCCGTCACGGACGAACGGCGGGTAGTGGCTGAAGACGAAGATGCGTTTCCCCGACTCCGACGCCACAGCGAGATCGTCCTCCAGCCAGCGTCGCTGACGTTCCTCCCGCTCGAACCCCGAATTCATCACCTGGGTATCGACGATGACGAAGTGCGCTTCGTCCACATCGAACGATCCAAACGGACGGCCCCAGGCGTTCTCGAACACGGGGTAGTTCTCCTCGGCCACGGCAGGGACCGCAACGAGGGCATCGGGCTTGTCGCCGACGTCGTGGTTGCCTGCCACGAAGTGGATCGGATGACGGAGGTTCGCGTAGACGCCGGTGGCCAGTTCGATCGCTTCGAGGTGGGTGTCCTCGACCGGCAGGGGGTGAACGATGTCGCCGAGATGAACGACAAATGAGGCATCGATCCGGTTGCAGAGATCGACGATGAACTCGTTGCGTTTCACGAACCACGCGTTCGACGGATACGCCTCGACCTCCTGATCCGGTGGCCGGATGTGCGAATCGGCGATGACGATGAACCGGAGTGTCGACTCAGCGGTATCCATCGACGGAGATTCCTCGGTGCTCGAACATTGCCAGGACGGTAGCCGACCTATCCTGCGCGCTCCGCGGGGAGGCACTACCGTGCGCATCGAAACGCCCAGACAACGACGAAGACGACACGCCGTCGAGGCTCCGTTCCCGGATGAGTGGCGGACGCTGCTCGCTTCGGACATGGTTCACTGGCGCTGGCTCGACGACGAAGAACGGGATCACCTCGAGTGCCTCATCAAGGGCTTCCTCTTCGACAAGCGATTCGAGTGGGTCGACGGTCTCGAGGAGTCCGACGAGATCAAGATTCTGGTTTCCGCTTCGGCGTGTCTCCTGATCCTGGGACTCGAAACGGCGTACTACCTGGACGTCACGTCGATCATCATGTACCCCACCCGGACGGCACAGCGAGGACAGCGCGGAGCCCCCGAGGCGGCGGGCCTGGCGACCGATGCGATCGTCCCGATCCTCGGCGAGGCGATGCTCCACGGCCCCGTCCTCATCGCATGGGATTCGGCGAAGCGGTCGGCGGCACATCCGAGCACGGGCCACAACGTCATCTATCACGAGTTCGCCCACAAGATCGACATGGCGGACGGAAGCGCCGACG
>JANTHO010000056.1 GCA_024762335.1 Acidimicrobiia bacterium
CCTGCATCTTGGCCTGCTCCAACGCTCCGAGCAGCTCCATCTGCTTTGCGGAGAGCTCCTGCAACTTGACCGCATTGGCCTGCACGGCACTCTTCGCCTCGTCTGCCTGCGCGATTGCGGTCTGATACTGAGCCTTCAGCGATGTCAGGTTGCTCTCTGCAGCCTGGAGCTTCGATGCTTGAGCCTGCGCGATGTTCGTCCACTTGGCGACACCAGCGGCGTCACCCGCTGCCTTGGATTCCTCGGCTTTGATGATCGCCTGTTTGGCCATCTCCCGCGCTTCGCCGACATCGTCCGCCGAGCGCTCGATCTTGCTCTCGAGTTGGGTCCGGTGCGCGACAATGTTCGCTGCCTGGTTCCGCAGATCCTGGTTCTTCTTCTTGGCCTGATCGATGGCCATCTGAATCTCGATCTCAGGATCCATCATCTTGTCGGAGCTCGATTTGAACCACGACTTGATGTACTCCCACCATTTCTTCAACATCGATCTATCCCTCTCTCTCGTCGCGTAATCTGGTTCCCGATTCTAGGAGCGCCGTCAGCCGCGACGACGGCCGCCTCCGCGGATTCTCGTACTTCCCCGAGAACTTGACTTCGAAGACCCTCCGGATGATCGACGTACCGGCCGTCCCGACGGCCGCATCGCCCCCATGAGCAAGCCCGTCATCATCGCTGCGGTGCCCGAAGATCGGCTCCGATTCGAACGCCGGTAGGTGGTGGTCGGGACGCGAGGCGGTGTCGTGAGCGGTGATCCCTCCGGAACAGGCGCCTTCGGCGTCGGTTTCTCCGGCTTCGGCGGCACGGGCTGCCCGTCGAGGAGCGCTTCGACGCTGTCGAGACGCCAGATCGCCATGTCGAGTTCTTCCGCGGTGTCCAACAGTTCCTGGGGAGCCATCGCTCGCTCGTATGTATCGAGCGCTTTCGCGTACTCCTCCGTGGCCGAGGCGTAGAGAACCGGCACGGCCGGATCGTCCGATGCCGAGACTTCGTCCTCGAGATCGATGATGTCATTCGCCACCGCATCGAGCCGCTCTTTCACTGCGGTTCGAGCGGCGTCGATCGACTTCTGCTTCGCTTCCTTCGACGAGCGCGATGCCCTCCAGAAGATGAAGGCACCACCGGCGATGATCAAGCCGAGAATGATCCAACCCCACGGGAGCCCTCCTCCCCCGCCGGGTTCTGCATCTCCGATGGGTCGATCGAGCAGCGTCGACACGAACAGTTCAACCACCTCGGTGTCCGTCGCACCATCCAGGGAGGCATCGGTCGCGGCATCGAGCTGCTCACGGGTGTAGATATCTCCCTGCGATGCCCACCCAACCGTCTCCGGCGCGACCACGAACACGGTGCCCGTCCCGCCCATGGCATCGAGGGTGTTCTCAGCGAAGATCGTTGCACCGCCGGGCGGTTCGGTGGCGAGGACCGCGATGGAGAGATCGCCGCCCGAGAAGCGGGCCTCGGACACGGCGGTCTCGACGGCGTGGGCGTCCGCCGTCGAACCGGTCTCAACGAAGAACCCTTGAGCCTCGAGTGTCGCGGCTACGTCGACGGGCTGCGCGGCGCCGACGAGCACCACAATCGCAGCAATGGAGAGGAGGATTCGTTTCATGCCGTGAGCGTACCCAACCGAACGCACGATCCGCTCATCTCCCGACGGCCGCACGCAGGAAGAACGCCAGGTTCGCGGGCCGTTCGGCCATCCGCCGCGTCAGGTACGGGTACCAGGCGGTTCCGTACGGGACGTACAGGCGGAGCGGGTAGCCATCCGCGACAAGCGATCTCTGAAGGTTCCTCCGGATCCCGTACAGCATTTGAAACTCCCACGGCTCATCGCGCCCGGCCGCCAGCTTCTTCGTGAGTTCGATCCTTGCATCGTCGTGCGTGGCGATGGCAGGCGTGATTCCCGGCGTTGCCATGAGCCTCCGGGTCAGTGCATCGAACGCCGCATCGACGGCGGCCTTCTCCTGGTGGGCGACGCTGGCGGGTTCTGCGTACGCGCCTTTGCAGAGTCGAACAAGACCGCCGCGAGGTACGATTCGATCGAGGTCGGCCGGTGTCCGATAGAGGTAGCTCTGCACCGCGATGCCGACGTTCCCGTAGCGGGTCTGCACATCCTCGAAGGCGGTCACGATCTTCTCGACGTGCCGGGACTCTTCCATGTCGATGGTCAGTGTCGTGCCGCCCCGAGCGGCGCGTTCGGCGAGGGCGCCCAACGATTCGAGAGCGAGTTCGTCGTCGAATCCGAGGCCGAGCTGGGTGAGCTTGACCGATATCTCGGCGTCCAATCCCTCGGCGTCGATACGGGTGAGACATTCGAGGTAGTCGTTTCTGGCTTCGATCGCGGCCGTTCCGTCGGTCACGTGCTCTCCGAGGTGATCGAGAGAGACCCGTGCGCCCATGTCGTTGATCGTCCGGGCAGCAGCCACAGCGTCGTCGAGCGTTTCACCGGCCACGAACCTCAGCGAGAGTCGCCGCCCGGCCGTTGATTCGGCGAAGACTTTGCGGACGGACGATCGGTTCGTTACGGCGAGAAGGCTTCTGCCGATGATGTTCATGACCTGAATCGCTCGGTGGCGGCTTCGCCGAGCTCGTGTGATCGATGGGTCGCTGCCTGGATCGCGTCCTCCATGAGCGCCCTGAAGCCGCCCTCTTCGAGGACGTGCATGGCGGCCGCGGTCGTCCCGCCCGGAGAGGTCACCTCTCCGCGTAGCCGGAACGCGCTCTTCTCGGATCCGGCGAGCAGCATGCCGGATCCACGAAGTGTTTGATGCACGAGGCGTTCGGCCGCATGGTGAGGGAGGCCTTCGCGGATCGCCGCCTCGGTCATCGCCTCCGCGAGAAGGAACACGTATGCGGGTCCGGTGCCGGAGACGGCGGTGACGGCGTCGAGGAGATCTTCCGAGAGACGAATGGTTTCGCCGACGGCGCCCAGGACGGCCGCCGCATCGCTCATCGCGGGCTCGTCGGCGTGGGTGCCGCCGCAGTACGCCGTCATCCCCTCATCCACGGCTGCCGGAGTGTTCGGCATCGAGCGGACGATGGGAATTCCCGGGAGGGCTTCCTCGTACAAGGCAAGTGTGATCCCCGCTGCAAGCGAAACGATGACCTGGTCGGCGGTGACGACATCCGCAATCTGGGTGAGCAACACGGGCACGTCTCTCGGCTTCACGGCGATGACCACAACTCGTTTCCCTTGCGCCGCCTGGGCGGCATCGAGCACGGTATTGATGCCGGTGCGGAACTCGGCTTCCCGCGCCCGCTCCGGACGGCGCGCCGCAAGGGTGAGGTCCTCCGACGCCCACCCGGCTCGAACCAGACCACGCGCGACGATCTCCCCCATGGACCCGGCCCCGAGAATTCCAACGGAAGGTTTCATCCCACCAATCCTAGTTGTGCCCTGCGAACCCAGGGCTCGTACGCGCGTATAGGTGCTTCTACAGCCCAGAGAACGGACCTCTAGAAACCTCCTCGGAGAATTGCAATGATGACCCCGTGGATCCAGACAGAGCCTCCCTCGCAATCGCCGCGAAACAAGGCGGAGTGATCACCTCCGATCAGGCATCCAGGTGCGGAATGAGTCCCGGAGCGATCAGGTATCGCATCCGCGTCGGCCGCTGGATACCGATCGCGCGCTCTGCATACCGAATCATCGACATGCCCACACCACACGATCTGATACGGGCGGCGATCGCCGTGCTGCCGAACTCCGTCGTATCTCACGAGGCTGCGGCAGAATTACACGGAATCGGCAGGGTCCGGCGCGGCCTCGCCGTTGTGAGCGTGCATAGCCGGACGACACATGCATTCCCCGGAATCACAATCCACCGCAACCACGATCTCACACTCGCGCATGTCGAGACTGTTGGTGATCTTCCCTGCACAACCGTTCCTCGCACAGTCATCGATCTCGCCGGGATACTGCACCCCAAACACGTCGCACGGATCGTCGACGACCTCATCACGCAGCGGCGCCTCTCCGTCGAACAGTTGAGCAAGGTTCTCGAAGATGTGGCCCGCCGCGGCAAACCCGGGTGCACCGCCGTCCGGGCGTTGCTCGAAAAGCGGGGCGTCGGCCCGGAGAGAAACGCCAGCGTGCTCGAGATCCGCGGTTTGAGAGTGCTCTCGAATGGCGGACTCCCTGCCCCCGATCTCGAGTATGCGATTCCGTGGAACTCGACACGTCGATTCGATGCCTCCTATCCCCAGTGGCATATCGCGATCGAGTGGGACTCACGTCGCTGGCACGGCGGCCACGACGCATTCGAGCAGGATCGCGAACGTGACCGCTCGGCGCTCCTTCACGGTTGGTCCGTCTATCGGTTCACATGGAAGGATGTCACTGAGAGACCCGAGCATGTCGTCGAGACGATTCGGTCTGCAATCGACCGTGCCCGTCGGGCGAACCGCACCGATACGCGGTGAGAGTAAGTGTTCTCCGGGCTGGAGAAGCACCTATGCGCACCTACGAGCCCTGGGTTCGCAAGGCACGACGGAAGTGATCCGCGATGGGTTCGGTGAACGCAACGAGCCGCACCTCGTCGAGTGGACCGCCGGCATCGAGCCAGGATGAGACTTCGGAAACGATCACCCGGCACGCCTGATCGGGTGGGTATCCGTAGATGCCGGCCGAGATCGCAGGCATGGCCACCGTACGCGCGTCGAGTGACGCAGCGGCATCGAGCGCGGCGCGAACGGCGCCCTTCAAGAGTCCCTCGTTGTCCTGGTTGGACCGGAACACTGGGCCAACGACATGGACCACGTGGCTTGCAGGCATCGCCCCCGCCGAGGTGATCGCCGCCGAACCGGGGACGACCGGTCCGTGTTCGTCGATCCATGCCCGGGACTCGGCATCGACCGCCGGAGCTCCCGCGGATGCGATCGCCGCCGCGACGCCCCCGCCGTGGGCGAGATGAGGATTCGCCGCGTTGACGATCACGTCGACGTCCTGCTTCGTGATGTCGCCCCGCACGACCGTGACCCGTCCCGTCATGTCACGTCCCGATCGCGACTCCGACGGCGGGCCGTCGGATTCCGGTCAATCGTTGGATCTGGTCTTCGAATCGTTCCGGCTGCCCGGTCGTCACATAGAGCGTCGACCCTGTTCCGCCCGCGTCGCGACCGGCCCGAACACGCTCAACCTGGAGAGCGACCGCCGGCGCCGGATCGATGACGTGAACCCCATCTCCAACCGCCCGACGAATCCGGTCCGCAACGAACGAGTAGTGGGTGCATCCGAGGACGATCGTGTCGGCGCCCTCATCGAGCAAATCGGCCGTGTAGCGGTCGATCAGCTCGCCGGGATCGGTTCCATCTTCGATCGCGGCCGCCAGGCCCGGACATGCTCTCGGCACAACAGCAATGCCATTTGCATGGCGATCGACGACGGACGCGAATAGGGCTCCCTGGAAGGTGGCCTCCGTAGCGAGCACGCCGATCGTTCCCCGTCTGGTTGCGTCCACCGCCGGCTTCACGGCCGGTTCCATTCCCACGAATTGCACATTGGGGAAGCGCTTCCGGAGCTCGTGAAGTGCCGCCGCTGAGGCGCTGTTGCACGCGACCACAATGGTCGTCGAACCGGCGTCGAGCAGATACGCCGCGATGGCGAATGCCCGCTTCCGGACGGAAGCCAGGTCCCGCTCACCGTACGGTGCGAACGCCTGATCGGCGACGTACACGAGGTCGGCTTCGGAGAGTCGCTCGCGTACCTCGCTGAGAACTCCGAGTCCGCCGACACCCGAGTCGAAGATCCCGATCGAATCTGTGCTCACCAAGGTTCCCCGTGCCGGTTCCGATAGGCGACCTCTGCCCGTGGTTTGCGACCACCGAGCCGGCGCGGCTTCGCATCGTCGCCCGGATATCCCAGAGCGATGGCGTACCGGCACCGGGCGTCGGGAGGGAGTTCCAGGACTGCCGCCGCATCCTGCTCGCGATGCAACGTAATCGGACACGAGGCGAGGCCGATCGCATCGGCGGCCAGCATCACGTTCTGGGCGAGCCGGCCGGTGTCGAACTCGTAGCCTTCGGGTTCCTGGACCAGTGCGAGAGCGACGGGGGAGTTCCGCATGGGATCGGTGAAGTCTCCGCATGCTGCGAGACGCTCCTTCTGCTCGCCTTCCACGACGATGAACGACCAATTCTGGCGATTCTTGCTACTCCCGGTCCAGCGAGCGGCCTCGAGGAGCTTTTCGACGACGGCATCCGGGAGCGGCTCATCGCGGAACGAGCGAAGCGCGCGGAGATTGAGGATGGCGGCGTAGCGATCGTTGCTTTGAGTCATAGACCAAGCGTAGACGGGTTCGTTCTCTGCGCCGTAGAAGCACCTATACGCACCTGCGAGCCCTGGGTTCGCAGAGCACATGGGAAGAGGGACCGGGCGGACCCGGTCCCTCTCACCTTCAACGATTCGATCCGACTCAGCCGAGGAGCTTCGCCTTCTGGGCGGCGAACTCTTCGTCCGTCAGGACGCCCTTGCTGTGAAGGTTGGAGAGCTTCTCCAACTCGTCTGCGGTGCCACCGCCGCTGCCTGCAACACTCTTGATGTAGTTCTCCTGGGCGGCCTGCATGCTGGCCGCCTGCTTCATGGAGCGTTCCTGCATATTTCCACCCTGGGCGATGAGGTACACCAGCACACCGAGGAGCGGAAGAATGATCACGAAGATCACCCAGCCGGCCTTCGCCCAGCCCGACTGGTCGCTGCGGAAGATGTCGGAGAAGACCGAGATGAGCAGCCAGATCCAGATCATGAACATGAAGAACCACAGCATCCACCAGAAGACGTTGAGGAGCGGATACGAGGACTCTGCGAATAGCAGCACTTATGACCTTCCTTAGGTATGTGGGACGCATCCGTCTGAGATACGCCGGACTCCCTCGGAACTCTACTTCAGCCCTGCACGACCGCAACCCCCGTCAGAACGACTCTGCCGGCAGGTTCATCAGGCCGCCGTCTTCGGTCTCCGCCATTTCGCGGCGGAGACGCGTCTTGGGAAGCACCGTCCTCGCGAAGTAGCGAGCGGAGGCGATCTTGCCCTCGTAGAAGGCCCGGTCGGCGTCGCTTGCACCGTCGAGCGCCTCGAGGGCGATGTCGGCGTGGCGAATCATCAGCCATCCCATGACGACTTCGGACAGGCTTTCGAGGAGCGTCGTCGTGTGCAGGCCGGTCTTGTAGATTTCCGGCGGGTTCTGCATCGCCGCCATCGAGTTGCCAACCATGGCACCGACCTGTGCTTGCACGTCGGCAAGCGCCGCACCGAGCAGTTCGCGTTCGGCGGCCATCTCCTCGGAACCACCTTTGACGGTTTCGAGGATGTCCTGGCCGAGGCGCATGAGCGTCGCACCCTGATCCCTGGCGATCTTGCGGAAGAACAAGTCGAGACCCTGGATCGCCGTCGTGCCTTCGTAGATCGTATCGATCTTCGCGTCCCGGATGTACTGCTCGATCGGGTAGTCCCTGGTGTAGCCTGATCCACCGAACACCTGCAGCGACTGTGCGAGCAACTCGTAGGCCTTCTCGGACGAGTAGCCCTTGACCATCGGGAGAAGGAGGTCGTTGAGCTTCGCCCAGTACGCCTCCTCCGGGTGCAGATGCGCCATGTCGAGCAGCCAGGCGGCGTACATGACCATGGCTCGCATCCCCTCGGCGTGCACCTTCTGAATCATGAGCAACCGGCGGACGTCGGGATGATGGATGATCGTGACCCGGGGTGCGGTCTTGTCGCGGCTCTGGGTGAGGTCCGCGGACTGGACGCGCTCCTGCGCGTACTCGAGGGCGTTGAGATAGCCGGTCGAGATCGTGGCGGCCGCTTTGACGCCGATCGACATGCGAGCGTCCTCGATGACGAGGAACATCTGACGGATGCCGTCGTGGACGTCACCGACGAGGTACCCGACGGCGGGCTCGTCAAGGCCGAAGGTCAGCTCGCAGGTCGTCGAGCCGCGGATACCCATCTTGTCCTCGAGGTTGGTCGTCACGACGCCGTTGCGCTCGCCGAGCGATCCGTCCTCGTTGACCATGAACTTCGGAACGATGAACATCGAAAGGCCCTTCGTTCCGGGAGGAGCGTCGGGGCGGCGTGCGAGAACGAGGTGAATGATGTTCTCGTAGTAGTCGTTGTCACCCGACGTGATGAACCGCTTGACACCCTCGATGTGCCACATGTCGCCCTCGACGTGGGTGGCCTTCGTGATTCCGGCTCCCACATCCGAGCCGGCGTCCGGTTCGGTGAGCACCATCGTCGAGCCCCAGTTCCGCTCCACCATCGGCTTTGCGAAACGCTCGACCTGCTCGGGCGTGCCGACTGCTTCGATGACCCTGGCCATCAGCCCGCCGATCGGATAGAGGTAGATCGCGGCGTTCGCACCGGCGAACAGCTCACCCGTTGCCCATCGAAGCGTTTCGGGGGCCCCGAATCCTCCGAGGCTCTTCGGCACACCGATGAGGTGCCAGCCGCCGTCGTGGAGGGCGTCCAGGCTCTTCTTGACTCCGGGCGGCAGTTCGACGTTCCCGTCGACGAGCTTGAGCTTCGTGCGGTCGGCCTCGACGAAGCTCTCGGCGAAGTCCTCGGTGGCAAGGCGATCGACCTCTCTGAGGATGTCCATCGCCGTGTCGTGGTCGATGTCCTCGAATGGCTCTTCTCCGAGGTAGTCGTCAATCCCGTCCGCCTCGAACAAGTTGAACTGCAGATCTCGGAGGTTGCTCTTGTAGTGGCTCATCGATCGCTCCCTGGTTGTCGTCGCCGTCGTGACGCTGGTAACGAACGAGTCCGGGGAACGAACCGCCGGTCGTTCGACTTTTTGAGTATACACTCCATTTTGGAGTGTCCGCTCAAGATCGGGGTATGCTCGAACCTCAGGAGGCCCGACAATGGCGAGATATCAGGTCGGTATCAGAACGGAGAGCAAGATCCTCGAAGCGACGCGCCAATTGCTCGCCGAGGGTGGACTCGATGCGGCGACGCTCAAGGCGATCTGCGAGCGCGCCGGCGTGCAGGCCGGCTCGTTCTACAACATCTTCCCGTCCAAGGAACAGGCGATCATGCAGGTCGCCGGGGAAGCGATCCAGGCCGTCGACCCCGATCCCGATCTGTCCGGGACCGAGTCCCTCAACGACCTCGTCGACGCCTACATTCGTTTCGTCGTCGAACAGTCCGATCTGGCACGCGTCTATCTGCAGGTCGCGGTCACCGTCGGCAACGACGACTCGGTAACGCGCCGATTCCTCCGCCATCACGTTCGGCGCGTCGAACGGTTCGCGCAAGCGATGCTGCGCGAGTCATTGGTCTCCACGGAAGGAGAAGCGATCACGAAGGCAGAGGTCCTCCTCGGTGCGCTCGACGGACTCGCGTTCCGCTGGGTCCTCGACCGTTCATTCGACTTCAGGAAGCACGCCAGGTACGCCGTCAGCCAGTGCGGCCGGTAGAACTTCCCCTTCCGCACAGAGATCCTTTCGCGTAGGTTCGTTGTCAGGCGCCGTCGGCGCCCCGGTCTACGGAGATGGCCGACAACACATGAGAGGGGTATCGGATGGACTTCATCCTGACCTACGGATATGACATCGCGCTCGGCAAGGCGTCCGAGTTCCAGCGTTGGGCGAACGCGAACGAGCAGGCATGGAAGGACGCCATGCCGGAGGGAACCGCATACGCAGGCACGTACGCGGCGGTCTTCTCGACGGAGAAGAATGCCGGGTCGTTCTTCACGATCTATCAGCTCGACTCCTACGGCGCGCAGGATCGTCTCGCCGCTGCCTTGAAGGAGGGCGAACTTGCCCGCATCATGGGCGAGAGCATGCAATTCATGGATCAAGAAACCGGCGCCGGATGGAGCCAGTTCCTCCTCAAGTCCGTGGCGGACGCGACCATCTGGGACTGAGTACTCGCTGTGTGAGCCGGCGGCCGATCAGCGGTCGCCGGCTCTCTCGCGACAGTGCCGCCATAGGGGCCGACCGGGATCGGGCCGTACCCGGTGGCCGCGGAGTAGAGCCTTCAACTACTTTGCCGACCGTACCATTGGCCCGCGTACCTCGTCGCAGAGTTACAGGAGCATCCATGGAATTCGCCATCCAGACGTTCGGTAGGTACGAGGACATCCTCGACGTGGCCCAGTTCTCCGAGCGACGCGGCCTTCCGGCCATCGCGCTCCCCGACCACTACCTGATGGCGCTCGACGAGGAGAGGGCCCGCACGACGCCGGCACCAGATGCGTTGACCCAACTCGCCGGTCTCGCTCGCGACACCACCGACCTCGAACTCGTCGTCCTCGTCTCACCGATCACGTTCCGTCATCCTGCGGTGCTCGCGAAGACGGCGATCACGATCGATCGGATGTCCGGCGGGCGGTTCACCCTCGGCCTCGGCACGGGATGGATGGATCGTGAGCACGAGGTGTTTGGGCTCCCATACCCGCCGATGAAGGTTCGCTTCGCGATGCTCGAAGAAGCACTCGGCTACGTCAGGGCGGCACTCGCGAACGAACCCACAGGCTTCGACGGCGAGTACTACCACCTCGAAGCGTTCCCGATCGAGCCGCGGCCCGTCGGGACCGTGAAGCTGATGATCGGCGGTTCGGGGCCGGTGAAGACGCCGCGACTGGCCGGAACCTACGCCGACGAATTCAACGTCTACGCCGGGCCGGACCTCGATCGACGAATCGGACGAGCGCGCGAGGCGGCCGTCGCGGTCGGCCGTGACCCAGATGCGATCCTCATGTCGAGCGCGGCGCGAGTCATCGGTGCTCCTACACAGGCGGACCTCGAGAACGTCCTCGACGCGCTCGCCGCAGACGCCGACACGGACGCCGACGAGTTTCGCGAACGTCTTCAGCGCGCCGGCACGCCGGTCGGCACCTACGGACAACTCAAAGAACAGTTCGCCGCGATGGAAGCCACCGGCATCAAACGGTTCTATCTGCAGGGCGGCTACAACGCTGAACGCACACCGGAACTCCTCGACGCCATCGCCGTCTGAAATAGGTAGCGTTGTGGACGTGAACGACACGATGCTCGACATCGGTGGTCCGGTCCGGATCACGGACTTCGGCGGTGAAGGACCGCTCATCTTCCTCGTCCACGGTATCGGCGGTTCGACGGAGAACTGGGCTGTCGCCGGCCCCGAACTCACACCGCTCGGACATGTCGTTGCACTCGACCTCATCGGCTTCGGCGATTCCGAACCACAGGGACGGCGCCCCAGTGTCGAGGACAACGCCCTGTTGCTCGCTGAAGCCACCCATTTGCTCGGCTATGAGATGGCGACGCTCATCGGCAATTCGATGGGTGGGCTGATCTCCATGATCGCGGCCGTCGAGCATCCGGATCGCGTCGATCGCGTCGTCCTGGTCGATCCAGCGCTCCCGGTCAGCCGGCGGCATCCGCCGGACCTCGAGGTACTGACGAAGCTGCTGGGACCGCTCATTCCCGGAGTCGGCGTGCCGGCGTTCCGAGCATACCGGGCGTCTCACTCACCGGAGGAGGAGACCGCCGAAACACTCCGGATGGTCACAGCCGACCCGGACACGGTGCCCGAGTGGGCCAAAGAACAGCTCACGGAGGCCAATCGACGCCGACGTGGCCGGGATTGGGCGATCCCGGCGTTCCTCGAGGCCGACCGATCCATCGCCCGCTATGTGCTCCGCCCGCGCCGGTTCCGGAAGCTGATCCATCGGATCGGTGCTCCGACGCTCCTGATCCACGGATCGGAAGATCGTCTCGTATCCGTCGATTCGGCTCGTTGGGCGGCGTCCGAGCGCCCGTGTTGGACCTACGTGGAGTTGGACGGCGTCGGACATGTGCCCATGCTCGAGGCGGGGGAACGGTTCGTCACGGCGGTCGCGGCGTGGTGGGGAAATTCGCGCTGAAGCCGGTGGCGCCTATTGCTCGACGGGATACCCCTGCTCGTACCAGTTGACGATGCCCCCGTCGATCTCGTAGACCTCGGTGAACCCGAGTTCCTTCATCCTCTTGACCGCATCGGATGAGCGATTTCCGGTCCGGCAGTAGAGCACGTATGGGACGTCCTTGTCGAGCTGGTCGAGCTGATCTGCGAAGTCGGCCGCGTAGTAGTCGACCATGATCGCGTCGGCGAGGCGGGCCTCGTTGAATTCTTCCGGGGTCCGGATGTCGAGCACGACGAGGCCGTCCGGTTGGTCGGCGATCACTTCGGCGGCCTTGGACGGCGACACGAGTTCGATCGTCTGGGTGACGCTCCCAGACGAACACGCCCCGGCCAGCACGGCGATCATCGCCGTGAGGGCGAGCAAGGTTCCTGTCAATCCACGTTTCACGTTGGTTCCTCTCGTCAGGTCAGCTGCATGAACAGCTTCTCGAGCCGTTCCTGGTCGTAGCCCTCATTGGCGGCCTGCTCCGGATCAACGGTGCACATCGCCATCGTCGCAGCGAAGAATTTGTACCCGGCCTGTTCGAGCGCGCTCATTGAGGCCGCGAACTGCGTGATGACATCGGAACAATCACGCCCATCCTCAAGCATCCCCTGAATGCCCCGGATCTGACCCTCGACGCGGCGAAGCCTCGTCATGATGTCGTGGGCGTCGTTCTCCTGTAACCGCATGGGACAAGAATATACCCCCGAGGGGTATACGTCGAACGATCGGCACAAATCTCGAGAAATTAGGAATTGATATGAGTCGACTCAAGTTATAGTGTGTATATCGACTCAGCAACAAAGGAGCACGAACGCATGGGACGCGCCGTAGGTATCGACCTCGGAACCACCAACTCCGTCATCTCGACCCTCGAAGGTGGAGAACCGAAGATCATCAGCAATGCAGAAGGACATCGGACGACCCCCTCGGTCGTCGCGTTCGCCAAGAACGGCGAAGTTCTCGTCGGGGACCAGGCGAAACGCCAGGCCATCACGAACCCGGATCGCACCGTCCGCTCGGTTAAACGCCACATGGGCACCGACTGGTCGATCGAGATCGACGGGAAGTCGTACGCCAGCCAGGAGATCGCTGCTCGCATCCTCATGAAACTCAAGCGGGATGCTGAGGCGTTCCTCGGTGAAGACGTCACAGAGGCGGTGATCACGGTCCCGGCGTACTTCGGTGATGCCCAGCGTCAGGCGACGAAGGAAGCCGGACAGATCGCGGGTCTCGAGGTTCTCCGCATCATCAACGAACCGACAGCGGCGGCGCTCGCCTACGGTCTCGACAAGGGTGACGAGGAT
>JANTHO010000057.1 GCA_024762335.1 Acidimicrobiia bacterium
ATCAGCCTTCAGCCTTTCCATGCGTGAGCGTGAGTGGTTCTGGTTTCTGCGCGCTGTGCGGATGATCCGGACCGGCATACACCTTGAGTTTCGTTAGCACCTGTCGGCCGAGACGGTTCTTGGGAACCATCCCTCGAACGGCGTTCTTCACGAGCCGGTCGGGATGATCGGACCGCAATTGGGCGAGCGTTTCGGACCGCAGGCCACCCGGATAGCCGGAGTGGCGGTAGTAGACCTTCTCGCTCTCCTTGTTCCCGGTCACGGCAACCTTGCCGGCGTTGATGACGATGACGTAGTCACCCATATCCATGTGCGGAGCGAAAGTAGGTTTGTGCTTGCCGCGCAAGATCTGCGCGACCTCGGATGCCAGACGACCGAGCGGTACGTCCTCGGCATCGACGACGTACCAGGTCCGCTCGATGTCGGCGGGTGTGGGCGTGAATGTTTTTTGCAGCTTGGCTCTCATCGGAAATCCTCAGACGGCACGGGGATACCCCCGTGACCCGGGAGCGAGACGCGATGGTACCGGTTCTCCGGCTATATGGCCAGCCGAACACGCATCCGTCAACGATCGGGGCGCGGGCACACGGCGGTCGCTCCATTCGCATTACATATCGACCGTGCAGACGCTAGGGCCGTTAGGCCCTATTGATACGGTCGGAGGTCCTCTTCGAACGAATACTCTCCTCTCGACTCACCGGGGAGGGCGGGTTCACCCTCCAGGGATGACGTGCCGTATCCCGGTGGTCGGGCGGTCGAAGCGGGAACGCGACCCGCACGGCCCCGCCATCGTCGAGAGACGGTGTCGGACAAATCCCGAATTCGCGGAGAACGAAGACAAGAGAAGGAGTCCATATGCGGATGCGTAGCGTCGCCCTTGCGGCGGCTCTTCTCATGATCATGTCCGTACTCGCCGGATGTTCATCCGACGATTCAGGTTCCAGCGAAACGACCGCTGCACCGACCGAAACGACCGCCGCCTCAGGAGGCGAAACGAAAACGATCACCGTCGGGTTCACCACTTCCCAGACCGGCAAGTACAACGAGTCGTCGACCCGTCAGGTAGACGGATTCACACTCTGGATGGATCAGGTCAACGCGGCCGGTGGGATCAAGCTCGACGACGGCACGACCTACATGATCGAGTCGAAGACGTACGACGACGAGTCGAGCTCGGATCGCGTCCAGGAGCTCTACACGGACCTCGCCACGAAGGACAATGCCGACTTCTTGATCAGCCCATACTCGAGCGGTCTGACGGCTGCCGCAGCCGTCGTCTCCGAACAGTATGGGAAGGTCATGATCACGACCGGCGCCGCATCCGATGCGACGTATCAGCAGGGCTTCACGAAGGTCTATCAGATCTACACGCCGGCGAGCCGTTACCTGACGAGCTCGATCGACCTGCTCGCATCCCTCGACGCCAACGCCAAGAAGCTGGCGTTCGTGTACGAGAATTCCAAGTTCTCGACCGGCGTCGTCGAGGCGGCGAAGACCTATGCAGAAGAGAACGGCTACGACATTGTGATGTTCGAGGGCTACGACCCTGAGACCACCGATTTCAACCCGTTCATCAACAAGATCGAGGCAGCGAGCCCGGACGCCGTTCTCGGCGGCGGTCACTTCCAGGACGGCTCGACGCTCGCCAAGCAGCTGTACGAGAAGAACGTCCCCGTCAAGTTCATCTCCCTCCTCGTCGCACCTCCGGAGCCGGCTTTCGCCGAACTCGGGGACGCAGCCATGGAAGTCGCCGGGCCGAGCCAGTGGGAGCCGCTCGTCCAGTACACCGAAGACGCAGCCAACGCGCTCGGCATGGACTGGTTCGGGACCACGGGCGACGAGTTCACGACCACGTACACCGAGGCGTTCGGTGATGCGCCGTCGTACCACTCCGCAGGCGGCTACGCCGCGGGCCTCGTCCTCCAGCATGCGATCGAGTCGGCACAGTCGATCGATCCGGACGCTGTCGCGACCGCCCTCGACGCCACGAACGTCGTGACGTTCTTCGGACCACTGAAGTTCGATACGACGGCCGAGAGCCACGGCCTCCAGGTCGGGCACGACATGGTCGTGATCCAGTGGCAGCCCGGTAGCGACGAGCCGCTGGCGAAGCAGATCGTCTGGCCGGAAGCCGGTCAGACCGCAGCACCGATGTACCCCCGCGGGTAGACAACACCGATGTGGTCTCCCCCGGTTCGTCGGGGGAGACCACACCTGGAAGGAGCCCGGATGGACACACTGGCCGCATCACTCCTCGACGGGTTGCTCATCGGACTGCTCTACGGCGTCGCAGCGATGGGCCTGACCCTCATTTTCGGCGTGATGGACGTCATCAATCTCGCCCACGGAGCGATCATGGCGCTCGGCATGTTCGGGGTGTATCTGCTCTTCTCCGAGATGGGCATGAACCCGTATGTGGCGCTCATCGCCGTGCTCATCCTCGGATTGCTGTTCGGCGTGATCATGTATTTCGTGGCCGTCGACAGGGTCATCGACGAGTCGCCGCTCGCCAGCCTGCTGTCTACGTTCTCCGTGAACATGATCATCATCGGGATCGGCACGGCCATCTGGACCACCTCCACCTACAACGTCGAGTACAGCCTCGGCACCGTCGAGACCGGCCCGTTCACCGTGACCGGAGCCCGGTTGATGGCCGCCTTCCTGGCGGTGGTGATCACCGCGCTGCTGTACCTCTTCCTCAACAAGACCCGGCCCGGCAAGTACATTCGCGCCGTGTCGGACAACCGCGGGGCCGCGGACCTGATGGGAATCCCCTCCCACCGCATCCTCGCCTTGGCTTTCGGGATCGGCACCGCCATCGCCGCGGTTGCCGGCGGCATGATCGCCACCATCTTCCCGATCACGATCCTCGGCGGATCGACGTATGAATTGAAGAGCTTCGTAATCGTGGTTCTGGGCGGACTCGGGAACCCCCTCGGCGCCCTCATCGGTGGCCTCATTCTCGGAGCGATCGAAGGGATCGTGCCGGTGTTCATGAAGACCACATGGGTGCCCGTGATTGAGTTCGGCCTCTTCGTCGGCATCCTCCTCTTCCGGCCGACCGGACTGATGGGGACGAAGAAATGATGGACTTCCTCAAGCGCACCGTCGGACTGTGGATTCCGTTGCTCGTCGTGGCCGGTATCGCCGCATACCCATTGATCACGGGAAGCGACTCCAACCGCGAGGCCATGTTCTCCATCCTCCTCGCTATCGCCCTGGCGTCGAGCCTCAACATCCTGCTCGGCTACACCGGATACGTGTCATTCGGGCACATCGTGTTCTTCGGCATCGGCGGTTATGCGGGTCTCTACGTCATGACCGTCCTCGGCTGGAACATCTGGTTTGCCGTCCTGCTCGGCGCCACCGTCGCTGGTCTGATCGCATACCTCCTGGGGTCGGCGATCCTCCGCCTTCGCGGTGGGTACTTCGCGCTGGCCACGATCGGCGTGAACGAAGCGATGCGGGCACTGACGGGCAACATCGACGCACTCGGCGGCCCGATCGGCATGGATGTGAACTTCTCGCTCTATAAGCCGTTCGGCGGTCCGGGAGGGATGCTGCAGTTCGTCTTCTGGTCGGTCGTGGCGTTGACCGTGCTCGTCATCATCATCAGCTTCGTCGTCAAGAAGTCCAAGTTCGGTCTCGGTTTGCAGGCGATCCGGGAGGACGAGGACGCCGCCGAGGACATGGGTGTCGTCGCCCCGAGAGCAAAGACCTGGGCGTACGTTCTATCGGCCATCATCCCGGGTGCACTCGGCGTCTTGTTCTTCTTCAAGAACGGACACATCGAACCGGGTGAGGCGTTCCGCCTTGCTCTGTCGATCGAGATGATCGTGTGGGTGATGCTCGGTGGCATCGGTACGGTCCTCGGTCCGGTCGTCGGCGCCGGGCTGTATCAGGAGACCCGCAAGCTGCTGCTGACGAATGCCTACCTCAAGAACATCCAGCTCGCCGTTGCCGGCGCACTACTCCTCGCCATCGTGCTCTTCGTGCCTGCCGGTATCGTCGGCTGGCTGCGATCTCGAAACGCCCGGCTGAGGAAGGTGCTCGAATGATCCTCACAGTCGACCATGTGACAAAACGGTTCGGCGGTCTGACCGCCGTCGACGATGTCAGCGTTGAACTCGAAGAGGGAATGATCCTCGGATTGATCGGACCGAACGGTGCGGGCAAAACGACCTTGTTCAACTGCATCACCGGCGTATATCCCCCGACATCGGGCAGCGTCGTGTTCCGCGGCAAGGAGATTGCCGGCTCCAAGGCATACACGGTCGCACGGATGGGTCTCGCCAGGACACACCAGATCGTCCGTCCACTCAACGACCTCACCGTGCGGGAAAACGTCATCGTCGGAGCCTGCTACGGCCGGGAGAACCTCGGCCTACGCGACGGCGCCAAGGTGGCGGATGAGGTGCTCGAGTTCGTCGGCCTTGCCTCGCGTACCGAGGAGCTCGCGGGGAAGCTCAACGTCGCTCAGAAGAAGCGGCTCGAGCTCGCCCGGGCTCTCGCCGCCCGTCCGCACATGCTCCTCCTCGACGAGGT
Source organism: Acidimicrobiia bacterium (assembly GCA_024762335.1). Classification (GTDB taxonomy): domain Bacteria; phylum Actinomycetota; class Acidimicrobiia; order Spongiisociales; family UBA5794; genus JAHEEL01. Next base: position 4,546 of record JANTHO010000057.1, read on the forward strand.
GCTCGCCGGTCTCAATACGGCCGAGGTCACCGGGATGCTCGACACGATTCGCGCCATTCGCGAGGGTGGCGTCACGATCCTCATGATCGAGCACATCATGCATGCCGTGATGAACCTGTCCGATCGGATCATCGTGCTCGACTACGGGAAGCTGATTGCAGAAGGTGCACCCGAGGCCGTTGCTCAGGATGAGCGGGTCATCGAGGCGTACCTGGGCGATCCGGACATCATCGAAGAGGTCACCGACGTCGACGCCATCGAGGAGGATCCGACATGAGCATCCTTGAGATCCGGGGCCTGGAAGCCGGATACGCCGACCTGCAGATCCTGTGGGGGGTTGATCTCGAGGTCGCCCCCGGGACCCTGACGGCGCTCGTCGGAGCCAACGGCGCTGGGAAGACGACGCTGATGCGTGCGGTCACCGGCCAGATCAAAGCACGCTCCGGCACCGTGACCTTCGACGGCGATGATGTGACCGGCCTCGCCCCACATGTGAAGGCCGAACGTGGCCTCGTCATGGTCCCGGAAGGCCGTCACCTGTTCCCGACGATGTCCGTGCTCGAGAATCTCGAGATGGGCGCCACCCCGAAGCGGGCGCGCGACGACATCGAGAAGAACTTCGACCTCGTCTACGAACTCTTCCCAAGGCTGAAGGACCGGCTGTCGCAGAAGGCCGGGACCATGAGCGGTGGCGAGCAGCAGATGCTCGCAGTGGCCCGCGGCATCATGAGTTCGCCGAAGGTTCTCATGATCGACGAACTCTCGCTCGGCCTCGCCCCAATGCTCGTCATCGACATCTTCCGTGCGCTCGAGAAGCTGCTGACGACCGGCATCACGGTGCTGCTCGTCGAACAGAACGTGCGCCTGGCCCTCGGGGTGAGCAGTTACGCCTACGTCATGAGCGAGGGGAAGGTCGAGATGAACGGACCGTCGTCGGAGATCGCCGAAGACGAGGGTGTGCGGGAGGCCTACCTCGGGATCTGACCGTCGGTTCGTCTGTTCCGCGGGCTCAGGACGTCATATAGGACGCAGAGAACCCTGGGTTCGTGTCGTAGGTGACGTTCGTGAGGGTGAGGCCTTGGGGAGGGGCCGTTCCGCTGCAGGCGGCGCGATCTCTCGCTTCGAGGGCTTCACGAACGCCATCCGGAGAGAGCCGGCCCCGGCCGACGTCGACCGACGTCGCCACGATCGAACGCACCATGTGGTGACAGAAGGCCTTCGCCACGATCGACAGCTCGACCACATCCCCCGTGCGAGACCACCCGGCGGCGAGCACCTCCCGTTCCGTCGTCCGGCCCGGTGCCTTGCGGCAGAACGTCGCAAAGTCGTGTTCACCGACGAGCACCCCGACGGCCCGATCCATCGCTGCGACGTCCAGTGGCTCCGGCACGTGCCAGGCCGTCCGCGCCTGCAGCGGGTCGTGGACCGGAGCGTTCAGGATCCGGTACCGGTACCGCCGCCCGGTCGCCGAGAATCTGGCGTGGAACGCTGGATCGACCTCGCGAACGTCGTAGACGGCGATTTCCGGACCGAGCTGCCGGTTGAGGCTGCGTGCCAGTCTGGCCGTGTCGAGGGGCGAATCGACCGCGAAGCTGACAACCTGCCCGGCCGCGTGGACGCCCCGGTCGGTTCGACCCGCCACGACCGTGTCGACCTCTCCGGTCGTGTGGAAGAGCGCCGTCTCCAGCGACCCCTGGACGGTTCGAAGCCCGGTCTGTCGTGCGTAGCCGTGGAAATTGGTTCCGTCGTACGCCAGGTCGATGCGGTAGGTCGGCATGTCAGACGCTAGAACAGACTGAAGCCGCCGAGGATCGCCGACACCACGATCCAGCCTGCCCAGCCGAGGACCGCCGTCACGATCGAGCGATCGAGCGGCAGGTCCGACACGTAGTGGGTTCCGTAGGCGACGACGAGCAGGAACCAGAGCGATCCGACGAACGCGCCGATCAGGCCGTTGCCGAAGATCCTCGTCGTTGCGATGGTGAGAAGAAGTGTCGGGAATGCAAACCCGGCAATCCTCAGATAGATCGGATAGTGGCCGTCGCCGCGGAAGAGATACACGGCGATCGCATACACGAGGCCGCTGTAGATCAGCCAGAACACGACCGTCGACAGCAGCGCCGTCAGCACACCCAGCAAACCCGTCACCAGGCCGAACAGGGAGGTGCCCCCTGCGATGATGATCAACACCTCGGTGATCGCCACCAGGATGAGCGCATCGCCCGTGGCGCGGTCGTTGAAATCCATCCACACGAATGCATCCCGGTCGAACCGGATCGCTTGGAGGAGTCTGTTGAGGACGACGCCCATCGCCTACCTTCGCTCGGGAGGCCTGAGGTTACCGGCGGCTCGTTCCGACCACACCCGGCGAAGGGACCCCGACGCCCGGAGCACGGATCCGTCGACCCGGTAGCGTTCGAGATCTTCCCACCGCGCCCACACCGCGTCGTTCACCTCATCGTCGGCGATGAGGTCGGTCGTCAGCGCCAGGAAGGCAAATCTCAGGTCGAAGTGTTCGTGACTCGGTTCGGGATCGCGCGGAGGAATGTGATGAATGTCGACATCGATGAGACCCTCCCCGATCGGCGTCGTCTCGATGCCCGTCTCTTCGAGGACCTCCCTCGCTGCAGCCGCGATCGGAGACGGATCCCCCGGGTCGATGTGTCCACCCGGCTGCAACCACCGGTCGAGCCGCCGATGGTGGATGAGCAGGAGCGATGCGCCGTCCGGAGATACGACGAAGCCCGACGCGGTGAAGTGCCCCGGGACGAAGTGGTCCCGGTCGGTCGGATCCGATTCGTGCACGAGCGCCAGCGATCGTTCGATAACGTCGTCCGGCACGCCGGGAGGCGCGGACCGCAGGAGGGTTTCGATGGCCGTGATCATGTGTGGAGCGTACCCGCAAATGCAGAGACGCCCCGGCATGAACCGGGGCGTCTCATCGATCAGTTGTGCCGGCCGTCAGACGAGTTCGACGATCGCCATCTCCGAGCCGTCACCGCGACGCTGTCCGAGTTTGATGATCCTCGTGTAGCCGCCCTCGCGGTCGGCGTATCGGGGACCCACGTCATCGAAGAGCTTCGTCACGACGTCGTTGTCGCCGATCTTGGCGAGGACGAGGCGCCGTGCGTGGAGGTCTCCGCGCCGGGCCTTCGTGATGATCTTCTCCGCGTACGGACGAAGATCACGGGCCTTGGCGTGCGTCGTCGTCACCCGCTCATGCTCGATGAGCTGGGCGGTGAGGTTCGCAAGAATCTTGCGCTGGTGGCTGGGACTCCCGCCGAGACGGGCGCCCTTCTTCGGTCGTGGCATCAGACAATGCTTTCTGTGGATTCCGAGTCGGCCATCGCCCGGAGCGAGAAACCGAGTTCGTCGAGTTTCGCAACGACCTCTTCGAGCGACTTCTGCCCGAAGTTGGTGATGTTCAGCAACTCGTCCTCGGATTTCTCGATGAGCTCGCCGACCGTCTGGACCTGTGCCCTGCGGAGACAGTTCCTTGGACGTTCCGACAGGTCAAGTGCCTCGATCGGAAGGTCGAGGTGCTCCTGACCCGCGGCTTCGGGCTGGATGATCTCGTCGAGTTCGAGTGCGTCGTAGTCATCGAGATCTGCGAACAGTTCGAACAGGTTCCTGAGGGTGCCTCCAGCCGAGGAGATCGCCTCGGCCGGTGTGACGGAACCGTCGGTCTCGATGTCGAGGACGAGCTTGTCGAAGTCGATCATCTGTCCGACCTGAGTGGCTTCGACCCGGTATGCGACTTTACGCACGGGCGAGTAGATCGAATCGATCGGCATCACACCGATCGCATCGGATGCCTTGTTGGCCTCGGCGTTCCGGTATCCGACTCCGCGACCGGCCGTCATCTCGACCTCGAGCTTCGCCGACGACGACAGCGTCGCGAGATGGTGATCGCTGTTCACGATCTCCACACCGGCCGGTGTCTTGATGTCGCCTGCGGTCACCTCACCCTTGCCGCGTGCGGACAGGTAGAGGTTCTGCGGCTCATCGGCCTCGATACGGAGCACGACCTGCTTGAGGTTCAGGATGAAATCGACGACGTCTTCGACGACGCCCTCGATGGTCGCGAACTCGTGCTGGACGCCTTCGATTCGGACGGACGTGATCGCCGCGCCCGGTACCCGGGACAGCAGCGTGCGCCGCATGGTGTTTCCAAGCGTGTAGCCGAAACCCGGCTCGAGTGGTTCAACGATGAACCGTGATCGAGTCTCGGTGACGCTCTCTTCTTCAATGGTGGGCCGCTGCGTGATCAGCACGGAGAGACTCCCCTTTCGGGTCGTGGGGCTACTACTTCGAATACAGCTCGACGATGAGCTGCTCTTTGATCTCGGTGTCGATCTGCTCTCTGCTGGGCAGATCCTTGATGGTGATCTTCCGCTCGTCGGTCTCGACTTCCATCCACTCGGGAACGGTTCGGTCGCCGGTATCGACGGCGTGCAGAATCGGAAGAATCTCGAGACTCCGTTCCTTGACGGTCACGACGTCGCCGCCGCGGACCTGATACGACGGAATGTCGACCCGCTTGCCGTTGACGAGGAAGTGACCGTGGTTCACCAGCTGACGGGCCTGCGGGCGGGTCCTGGCGAGACCGGAACGGTATACAACGTTGTCGAGCCTGGTCTCCAGAATCACGAGCAGGTTCGTGCCGGTGATCCCCGACTGGCGGGCGGCTTCCTTGTAGTAGCGGCGGAACTGCTTCTCCAGCACGCCGTACATGAAACGGAGCTTCTGCTTCTCGCGAAGCTGGATCAGGTACTGGGACTCGCGGATGCGACCCCGGCCGTGCTCCCCCGGCGGATAGGGCCGCCGATCGAAGTACTTCGCTTTGTTCTCATCGAGGAGCTGTCGAGCCCGGCGGCTCACCTTCGTCCTCGGTCCGGTGTATCGAGCCATCGTTAACGCATCCTCCGCTTCTTGGGGCGGCATCCGTTGTGCGGCACCGGCGTGACGTCCTTGATCCCCGTGACCTCGATCCCCATGTTCTGGAGCGTGCGGATCGCCGTCTCACGGCCGGATCCCGAGCCGCGGACGATCACGTCCAACTTGCGAATCCCCATCTCGCCGACCTTGCGGGCGGCCTGTTCGGCGGCGACCTGCGCGGCATACGGAGTCGACTTGCGAGACCCCTTGAACCCGACCGAACCACCGGAGGACCAGCCGACGACTTCGCCCTTCTGATCGGTGATCGTGATGATCGTGTTGTTGAAACTGGCCCTGATGTGCGCCTGACCGTGGGTGATGGTCCGGCGGGCTTTGCGGCGGGGCCGTGGTGACTGTTGCGCCATTACTTACCGACCTTCTTCTTGCCTGCAACCGGAGCGCGGCGCCCCTTGCGGGTGCGGGCGTTCGTGTGGGTGCGCTGGCCGCGCACCGGCAATCCGCGACGGTGACGGAGGCCCTGATAACTGCCGATCTCGATCTTGCGCTTGATGTTCTGAGCGACTTCTCGGCGAAGATCACCTTCGACCATGTAGTTGCCATCGATGAACTGGCGGATCTTGACGACTTCGGAGTCGGTGAGATCGCGGACTTTGGTGTCGTATGAAATGTCGAGCGCGTCCAGGATCTGCTGCGATCCGGTGCGTCCGATGCCATAGATGTATGTCAGGCCGATTTCGACCCGTTTGTCTCTCGGGAGATCTACTCCTGCGATTCGTGCCATGTGTGCGCTACCCCTGACGCTGCTTATGTCGCGGGTTCTCGCAGATCACCCAGACGCGACCTTTGCGCCGAATGATCCGGCACTTTTCACACATCTTCTTGGCGGATGCTGATACTTTCATCAGTGGTGATCCTGCCTCGGTTCGATTCTGTCGGACGTCGCATCCGAGAGTCACCGAGGCGGGCACGAAGGTGTCCGCAGCGAAGTGTGACCTCTACACCGGCGGTGGCCGAGCGGCGCCCGGACCCGTCGATATCAACGACGTCTTTGCATGGGAAAACGCGCCCCGTTGCCGGGCCGCTCACGGGAGTGTAGGGAGGCCTGGCGGGTAACGGCAACTCGCCGCGGACGGCTACTCGCCGCAGCCCTGACCGCCGTTGATCGAAGTGATGTGGGAATCGGCGGTGAATCCGTCGGCGTAGCCCCACATCCCGGTCCATGTTGCCTGGCGATACGACCAGTAGGCGATCGTCTCATCGAACCAGGCTTCCTCAACGGTGATCTCACCGGGGTAGGCCGCCTCCAGGTCGCCGAGCGTATCCCCGATCGCGACGCCCCGGCTGGTCGTGATACCGGCAGGATCCGACCCGTCGGTGTAGTAGTAGGCGAAGAAGTGGGGAACGCCGGCCGTCCAGAAGTCGGTCTCGGCCTGTGTGAACAGGGCAACGAACGAACCCCACTCCACTCCCCGAACGACCGGTCCGGGGCAGACGCCGTACGGCGAGGAGAAGGCCTCGATCCAACCGGTGTCGACCGCCGGTGCGCCAAGGAGTACCGAGATGGCACTAATGGCGGCTTCGTCGTCGAAACCGAAGTAGATCCATGCTTCCCCGGCCTGGACTCCCTCATTGTTCACCTGAACGACCGCGCTCGGCGTGGTTGTCGTCGTTGGAGCAGTCGTCGTGGTCGTCGGCGCTGTGGTGGTCGTGGTGGTGGACGTCGTCGTCGTCGGCACTGTGGTCGTGGTAGTCGTCGGCGCCGCGGTTGTAGTCGGTGCCATCGTCGTAGTCGTGGTCGTCGGCAGCGTTGTCGTGCTGCCGTCTCCGTCTGTGGTTTCAGCCGCCCCGCTGCACGCCGCCGCGACCAGACCAGCCGCCAGAATCACTGCACCCAACCGCTTCACTGGACTCACCTCTCCGATTGCCAACCCACATGACGTCTCCGAAACGACACTAGTGGCGGTCGGACTCCCCCGGCGAGTACCGTTCCGATCATGCACCGCGCCGTGGTCGTCCTCATGATCGCCTTGCTGACCGCAGCATGTGTCCGGCCGGCGGGCGAGCCGACGGGGACGCCGCCGCCGGGTGGTGAGATCGGTTCGCTCGTCCGTGCGATCGACGGTGACTCCATGGACATCCTGATCCACGGGAGCGTTCACGAGGTTCGTTTGATCGGGATCAACGCCCCGGAGAGCGACGAGTGCTTCGGAACCGAGGCCCGCGATGCGCTCATCTCAACGATCCGGGGCCGGGAGGTGATCCTCACCCCGGGTCCGGAGGATGCCGACCGATACGGACGCCTCTTGCGGTACGCCACCGTCGAGGGCGAGAGCGTCAACGAACGCATGCTCGCCACCGGCAGCGCCGTCACCTTGCAAACGGATCATCCCCACGCCGACGAGTACCTCGAAATCGGCAACGAGGCTGCGGACCGGCGGCTCGGGCTCTGGGCCGCCGACGCCTGCGGCCCGCCTCAAACCGCCGACATCACCATCACCGAAGTCGCATACGATCCACCCGGGCCGGACGACGAACGCCTCAACGACGAGTTCGTCACCGTTACGAACAACGGGGCGGAAGCGGTCGACCTCCACGGCTGGGTGCTTCGCGACGAGTCCTCGCAGAACCGTTACCGCTTCAAGTCGATCATCGAACAGGGTCGCACCGTCACCGTCAGAACCGGCTGTGGAGAGGATGAGGAAGGCGCCGTGTTCTGGTGTGCGGATCTCCCCGTTTGGTCGAACGGCGGGGACACGGCGATCCTCCAGGACCGCAGCGGTAATGTCGTCGACCGCTGGTCCTACACCTCCGGCCGGTAGTCACTACTCGCCGATGTCCTCGTTCCAGAGCTCCGGCTCTTCGGCGATGAAGTTCTCCATCATCGCGATGCACTCCGGATCATCGGCCACGATCACCTCGACGCCGCGGCTCCGGAGATAGTCCTCGCCGCCCATGAACGTGCGGTTCTCGCCGATCACGACCCGGGGGATGCCGTAGAGGAGGATGGCTCCCGTGCACATGTCGCACGGCGACAGTGTCGTGTACATGGTCGACTTGCGGTAGACGGCGGCCGGTTGTCGGCCGGCCACCTCGAGCGCGTCGGTTTCGCCGTGACGGATGGAAGACCCGAGCTGGATCCTGCGGTTGCGCCCCGCTCCGAGCGCCTCACCTTCCGAGGCGAGAACCGCACCGATCGGGATACCTCCCTCTGAACGGCCGATCCTGGCTTGTTCGATCGCCAGGGTGAGAAAGCGTGCGTCGTCTTCGTTCATCAGTCCCTCCTGGAAAACCCCAAGTATGCACCCGGATGCTCCACGTTTGCGCCGGAGATCGTGCGTGCGGTGATCGGGCGACGATACTCTGACGGAACCTGAATCCACGGTTT
>JANTHO010000058.1 GCA_024762335.1 Acidimicrobiia bacterium
ACGCAGCTGGAGCCCGGTTTCGTCCAGCTTTCCTACGTCCGAGGTGCCCCCTCTGCCCTCCGGGCATCTCCCCCACCTCGGCGGTGGGGGAGAATGGGAACCGGTCCGGTGGCTCAGAGAAGCCGTGGATTCAGGCTGATGGGGAGGAAGAAGACGGTTTGACGGAATCGAGATTCCCGTCCCGTCCCACAGGATGCGGAGCGCACGGGAGCAGGTGGTTTCGGGTAAGACCTTGACGACATTGCGGGTTCCGTTGTATGTTGACGGCAGCAAATTGACCGTTCTTCAACGACTCTCCTAGGGCAGAGCCGGGGTAGCTGTGCGCTATCCCGGATTTGTGCTATGCTCAGTCGTTCCGTAGCCCTGCCCACAGCTCCCGCTGACCGCATCCAAACGAGGAGGACCCTCCCTTGGCCCGTGCGCGCTCGACCCGCCTCTCTTTCGCCAAACTGCCCGAAGTCCAGCCGCTCCCTGATCTCCTCGCCGTTCAGCGTGAATCTTTCGACGGATTCCTCGAGCGCGGCCTGCGTCAGATCTTCGAGGAGATCTCACCGATCGAGGACTTCACCGGCAACCTCGCACTCGAACTGACCGATCATCGCTTCGGCGATCCGATCGAGACGATCGAGGAAGCGAAGGACCGTGACGGCAACTACTCGAAGCCCCTGTTCGTCACCGCCCGCTTCCTGAACCGGGAGACCGGCGAGATCAAGGAGCAGAAGGTCTTCCTCGGCGACTTCCCGATGATGACCGACAACGGTACGTTCATCATCAACGGCACGGAACGTGTCGTCGTCAGCCAGCTGGTCCGCAGCCCCGGCATCTACTTCGACGTCAACCTCGACAAGACGTCCGACAAAGACATCTACTCGGCGAAGGTCATTCCCGGTCGCGGCGCATGGCTCGAGTTCGATATCGACAAGAAGGGCACCGTCGGCGTGCGCGTCGATCGGAAACGCCGCCAGTTCGTCACGACGTTCATCCGGGCGCTCGGTCTCGCCGAGACCGATGAGGACATCCTCGCCCTCTTCGACGGTTCCGATCTGATTCGTGAGACGCTCGAGAAGGACCCGACTTCGACGAAGGACGAGGCGCTGCTCGATCTGTATCGTAAGCTCCGCCCCGGCGAGCTGACAACGGTCGAGTCGGCCCGCGGCCTCATCAACACGCTGTTCAACAACCCGAAGCGGTACGACCTCACGAGGGTCGGTCGCTACAAGCTGAACCAGAAGCTCGGTCGTCCCCAGATCGACGTCGACGAGTACGTCCAGGCGGAGGATGGGCTCCTCTCGGACGACGACATGCTCGACGGAATCCGGTACCTCATGGCGCTCCACATTGGCGAGCCCGGCTACCACACCGACGACATCGACAACTTCCAGAACCGGCGTGTCCGCACGGTCGGCGAGCTGATCCAGAACCAGATCCGTGTCGGTCTCAGCCGCCTCGAACGGGTCGTCCGGGAGCGGATGACGACGCAGGATCCTGAGTCGATCACGCCGCAGACGCTGATCAACATCCGCCCGGTCGTCGCATCGATCAAGGAGTTCTTCGGTACGAGCCAGCTGAGCCAGTTCATGGATCAGCCCAATCCGCTTGCCAGCCTCACCCACCGTCGGCGCCTGTCGGCGCTCGGCCCGGGCGGACTGTCACGTGAGCGAGCCGGCTTCGAAGTTCGCGACGTTCACCCCTCTCACTACGGACGGATGTGCCCGATCGAAACGCCGGAGGGTCCGAACATCGGCCTCATCGGTTCGCTCGCGTCGTACGCCAAGGTCAACCGGTTCGGCTTCATCGAAGCCCCATACCGGCGTGTCGTCAACGGCAAGGTCACGAAGAAGATCGACTACCTGACGGCCTCCGAAGAAGAAGGCCACGTCATTGCACAGGCGAACGCCGAACTCACCGAAGACGGCGCGTTCGCCAACGAGCGCGTCCTCGTCCGGATGACCGGCGGCGAGGTCGACTCGGTCCTTGCATCCGAAGTCGACTACATGGACGTGTCTCCGAAGCAACTCGTTTCGGTCTCGACCGCCCTCATCCCGTTCCTCGAACACGACGACGCAAACCGTGCCCTGATGGGTTCGAACATGCAGCGTCAGGCCGTTCCGCTCGTCACGACCGATGCACCGCTCGTCGGAACCGGCATGGAGGCCCGCGCGGCTGTGGACTCGGGCGACGTCATCGTCTCACCCGTCGACGGAGAGGTCGTAACGGTCACGGGCAATGAGATCGTGGTCAAGCAGAAGGGCGCCAACAAGAAGCACACGATGCGGCTTCTCAAGTTCGAGCGCTCGAACCAGGGCACGTCGATCAACCAGAAGCCGGTCGTCGCTGAAGGCGACACGGTCAAGGCCGGCGACGTGCTCGCAGACGGGCCTTCGACCGAGCAGGGCGAGCTCGCTCTCGGAAGGAACCTCCTCGCGGCATTCATGCCGTGGAACGGCCACAACTATGAGGATGCCATCATCCTGTCTCAGCGGCTGGTGAAAGAAGACGTCCTCACGTCGATCCACATCGCCGAACACGAGATCGAGGCTCGCGACACCAAGCTCGGTGCCGAGGAGATCACCCGTGATATCCCGAACGTCGCCGAAGAGGTCCTCGCCGATCTCGACGACATGGGCGTCATCCGGATCGGTGCCGAGGTCGGCCCCGGCGACTATCTCGTCGGCAAGATCACTCCGAAGGGTGAGACGGAACTGACGCCCGAGGAGCGACTCCTCCGGGCGATCTTCGGTGAGAAGGCACGTGAAGTCCGTGACGTATCACTGAAGGTTCCGCACGGTGAGAGCGGCAAGGCGATCGCCGTCAAAGAGTTCCGTCGTGACGAAGGCCACGACCTTCCACCGGGGATGAATGAACTCGTCCGGGTCTACGTCGCCAAACAGCGCAAGATCTCGGAAGGTGACAAACTCGCCGGCCGGCACGGCAACAAGGGAATCATCGCGAAGATCCTTCCGGAAGAGGACATGCCGTTCCTTCCCGACGGCACGCCGGTCGACATCATCCTGTCGCCGCTTGGTGTCCCATCGCGGATGAACCTCGGCCAGGTCCTCGAGATTCACCTCGGGTGGGCTGCAGGGAATGGTTGGGATGCGTTCGATACGCTCGACTCGCCCGCAGCGAAGGGCGCCAAGCCGTGGACGAAGATCGCGACGCCCGTGTTCGACGGTGCGCACGAGAACGAGATCCTCGAGATCCTCAACCACACGATTCCGAACCGCGACGGCGACGTCATGGTCAACGGGGTCGGCAAGGCGACGTTGTTCGACGGCCGTACCGGCGAGCCGTTCGACTCTCCGATCACGATCGGCTACATGTACATTCTGAAACTCGTGCACCTCGTGGACGACAAGATCCACGCACGGTCGACGGGGCCGTACTCGATGATCACGCAGCAGCCGCTCGGTGGTAAGGCACAGTTCGGTGGACAGCGCTTCGGGGAGATGGAGGTTTGGGCGCTCGAAGCGTACGGCGCCGCGTATGCGCTCCAGGAAGTTCTCACCATCAAGTCCGACGATGTTCGGGGCCGGGTCAAGGTCTACGAAGCCATCGTCAAGGGCGAGAACATCCCAGAGCCGGGCATTCCCGAATCGTTCAAGGTGCTGATCAAGGAGATGCAGAGCCTCTGCCTCAACGTCGAGATGCTCTCGGCCGGTGAGGAAGTCGAGTTCAAGGAACTCGAAGAGGACGTGTTCCGGACGGCGGCATCGCTCGGAATCGATATCTCTCGGCCTGAAAAAGCCGAATCCAACGTTTGAGGCCGACGGGAGTAGATGGTGACGACACAACTATTCGATGAACTGAAAATCAGCCTCGCGGCCTCGGATCAGATCCGTGCATGGTCATACGGTGAGGTGAAGAAGCCGGAGACCATCAACTACCGGACGTTGAAGCCGGAAAAGGATGGTCTCTTCGACGAGCGCATCTTCGGCCCGACCCGGGACTGGGAGTGCTACTGCGGCAAGTACAAGCGCGTCCGGTTCCGGGGGATCGTCTGCGAACGGTGCGGTGTCGAAGTGACCCGCTCGAAGGTCCGGCGCGAACGGATGGGTCACATCGAGTTGGCCGCGCCCGTCACGCACATTTGGTACTTCAAGGGCGTTCCGAGCCGTCTCGGATACCTCCTCGACATGTCGCCGAAGGAACTCGAGAAGGTCATCTACTTCGCGGCGTACCTGATCACGCACGTCGATGAGGAGAAGCGGCACGAGGACCTCGCCGAACTCGAAGAGGCGACCCGCACCGAACTCGAACTGATTCGCGGCGAACTCGCCGAGTGGAAAGAGGCGCGCCTCGAACGGCTCGAGCAGGAGCTGGCGCAGATGGAAGAGGCCGGCGCGAAGACCCAGGAGATCAACGCACGGCGACGCGAAGTCGAACGCGAGATCAAGGACCGGACCGAGCGTGCCGGCGTCGAAGAGGAGCTCCTCCAGGAGGCGTTCGATACGTTCAAGTCGATGAAGCCGAAACAGCTCATCGAGTCCGAGCAGCTCTGGCGCGAGATCATCGACCGCTACGGCGACTACTACGTCGGCGGTATGGGCGCCGAGTTCGTCAAAGACCTCATCGAGCGCACCGATCTCGACGAAGAGATGGAAAAGCTGACCGAAGATCTCGATGCAAGATCACAGCAGCGCAGGCAGCGTGCAATGAAGCGCATGAAGGTCGTCAAGCCGTTCGCCTCCGGGACGAACGACCCGAAGAGCATGATCCTCGATGTCGTTCCGGTCATCCCGCCGGATCTCCGTCCGATGGTGCAGCTCGACGGTGGCCGGTTCGCGACATCCGATCTCAACGATCTGTACCGGCGGGTCATCAACCGGAACAACCGCCTGAAGCGGCTCATCGACCTCGGTGCACCGGAGATCATCGTCAACAATGAGAAGCGCATGTTGCAGGAGGCCGTCGACGCACTGTTCGACAACGGCCGCCGCGGGCGTGCGGTGACGGGACCGGGGAACCGGCCCCTCAAGTCGTTGTCCGACATGCTCAAGGGGAAGCAGGGGCGGTTCCGTCAGAACCTGCTCGGAAAGCGCGTCGATTACTCGGGACGGTCGGTCATCGTCGTGGGCCCGCAGCTGCGGCTCCACCAGTGCGGTCTGCCGAAGATGATGGCGCTCGAACTGTTCAAACCGTTCGTGATGAAACGCCTCGTCGATCTCGGCGAAGCGCAGAACATCAAAGCGGCCAAGCGCATGGTCGAACGCAGGAGAAACCAGGTTTGGAACGTCCTCGGGGACGTCATCGAGGAGCACCCCGTGCTTCTCAACCGTGCACCGACGCTGCACCGTCTCGGCATCCAGGCGTTCGAGCCGGTCCTCGTCGAGGGCAAGGCCATCCAGTTGCATCCGCTCGTATGTGAGGCGTTCAACGCCGACTTCGACGGCGACCAGATGGCGGTCCATCTTCCGCTCTCCGCAGAGGCGCAGGCAGAGGCACGCGTCCTGATGCTGTCGTCCAACAACGTGCTGTCACCCGCTTCGGGCCGTCCGATCGTGACACCGTCCCAGGACATGATCATCGGCGTCTTCTACCTGTCCGAACTCGTCGAAGACGCGAAGGGTGCCGGCAGGGCATTCTCCAACATCGATGAGGCCATGATGGCCTACGAAGCCGGCGATCTGTCACTCCACGCGCCGATCAAGCTGCGCGTCGGCTGGCTGGCGGGGGAAGCACAGCTCCACGCCGATCTGAAGCGTTCCCTCGGGTCGCTGATCGCCGACGAACCCGTCGATCCGAACGGGCTCACCGAGACCACACTCGGGCGTGCGCTTCTCAACGAGTCGTTCCCACCCGGGTTCCCGTACGTCAACGCTCCGGTGCTCAAGTCGGACGTCAAGACGCTGATCGACGAGATCATCCGACGCTACGACAAGCCGGAAGTGGCCGACACGCTCGACAACATCAAGTCGCTCGGATTCACCTACGCGACGAAGGCCGGTCTCACGATCGGACTCGAGGATGTGAAGACGCCGCCGTCGAAGAAGGAGATCCTCGAGAGCTTCGATGCTCGTGCGGAGAAGATGGAGGGCCTCTACCAGAAGGGCGTCATCACGAACGCCGAACGGCAGCAGGAGCTCATCGAGATCTGGACGGAGGCAACGGAGAAGGTGAAGGACGCTATGTCTGAGACCCTCACCGCCGATCGGTTCAACCCGATGGACATGATGGTTCGGTCTGGTGCTCGTGGAAACATCATGCAGCTCCGGCAGATCGCCGGGATGCGTGGACTCGTCGCCAACCCGAAGGGCGACATCATCCCGCAGCCGATCAAGGCGAACTTCCGCGAAGGTCTGACGGTGCTCGAGTACTTCATCTCGACGCACGGTGCCAGGAAGGGTCTTGCCGACACGGCGCTGCGAACCGCAGACTCCGGATACCTGACCCGCCGACTCGTCGACGTGTCGCAGGAGATCATCATCCACGACGAGCCCACGGGGGACCCGGGGATCGTGATAGCGACCCGCGAAGCCGACGGCACGCCGGTGCGTCATCTCCAGAACCGGATCTTCGGCCGCTTCCTCGCCGAAGACGTCAAGATCGGGCGGAAGGTCGCCGAACTCCCGGACGGGCGCAAGCTCAAGAAGGACTTCGTGATCGATCGCGACGCCGTCATCGGTCTCGAGGAACTCGAAGAGGTCACATCGATTCGCGTCCGGTCACCGTTGACCGACGAGTCGAGATACGGGATCAGCCGCGAATCGTACGGTATGGACCTCGCCACCGGAGCAATGGTGGAGCCAGGCACAGCGGTCGGCATCATGGCCGCCCAGTCGATCGGTGAGCCGGGCACGCAGCTCACGATGCGGACGTTCCACACCGGAGGTGTGGCCGGTGAGGACATCACCCACGGTCTGCCGCGCGTGGTCGAGCTGTTCGAAGCCAGGACTCCGAAGGGCAAGGCGATCCTCGCCGACGTCGGCGGAGCCATCAAGATCGAGGTCGATGAAGAGACGAAGACCCGCTACGTGGTCGTTGTCAACGGCGACGACGAGGTGCGCTACGCGTTGCCACGCCGGTCCCGCCTGCGCGTGTCCGAGGGCGACATCATCGAACCGGGAGCCCAGCTCACCGAAGGTCCGCTCGACCCGAAGGAGGTCCTCGAGGTGCAGGGCATCCGGGCCTGTCAGCGGTATCTGGTGGACCAGGTCCAGGACGTGTACCGGTCGCAGGGTGTCGACATCCACGACAAGCACATCGAACTGATCGTCCGCCAGATGCTTCGCAGGGTACGCGTCGCCAACCCGGGCGACTCGAAGTACCTGCCGAACGAACTCGCCGATCAGAAGGAGTTCCGCCGAATCAACGAGGAACTCGTCGAAGAGGGCCTCTCCCCGGCTGAGGGACGCCCGGAGCTGATGGGGATCACGAAGGCATCGCTCGCCACCGATTCGTGGCTGTCGGCTGCGTCGTTCCAGGAGACGACCCGTGTGCTCACCGAAGCAGCGTTGCAGTCCAAGTCGGACTTCATGCGCGGGCTGAAGGAGAACGTCATCATCGGGAAGCTGATCCCCTCGGGGACCGGTTCGCCGATGTACCAGGCGATCGAGCCGATGCTTCCGGATGCGAGCGTTGTCACAGCGCTCGGCCTATTCGGCGAAGAGGCTCCCGAGATGGCAGACGATTCGCTGCCGGCAGATCCGGCAGAGTGGCTTGCATCGCTCGGCGGATCCGTCGGCCTCGAGGACGAAGGGGACGGAGACGAGTAACCCCGACCCGATAGCGTGATCGAACACGGAGGCGCCCCGAACGGGGCGCCTCCGTTCTATCGTTGACACGTGCTCAGGTTCCCACTCTTCGGTGTCCCCGTATCCGTCCACTTCTCCTTCCTCCTGGTAGCCGCGTTCGGTCTCCCCGTCTACCGAGGTTGGGGGATTGCGGCATGGACCGTTGCCGTATTCGTTGCCGTGCTTCTGCACGAGTCCGGCCACGCATTCACAGCGAGAGCGTTCGGAGCGTCTCCGGTGTCGATCACGCTCTTTGCCTTCGGGGGATTCACCTCATGGTCGAGTTCGCGCGATCTGGGCCCCGGCCGGCGTTTCGTCATTTCCGCTGCCGGATCGGCCGTCGGGATCGTCGCGGGGCTCGGAGTCCTCGGGATCGGACAATTGGGACTTCTGAGCGATCTCCCAGAACTCGTCATCGTCTTCCTCCAGAGTTTCGTCTGGGCCGGGCTCGTGTGGGGAATACTCAACTGGATCCCGATCCTCCCGCTCGACGGCGGGCACATGCTCCAACACGCCCTCGAGGCGGTGGCGCCGAAGCGTGCTTCATCGATCGCCAGAGTCGTGTCGTTGATCGCCGGTGTCGTCGTCGTCGCCGTTGCATGGCGATACGAGCAGCGTTTTCTTGCGATCTTCGTTGCCATGATCACGTTCATGGGCCTCCGTGAGGGCCGGACCGAACGCCCGCCCCCGCGCCCCCCACAGAACCAGACGGGCAGCGAACCCCCGGAATTCCCGATCTGACCCTCTCCTCCCGGTCCCCCTGCCCTTCCGCCTGGATCCGCGGACTGTGGCGACGAGCAGCAGGACGGCGATCCCGTGTATTCGGGGCGTTCTTTTCCCCCCCCCCAGGGGGAGGTGGCCCGAGCGAAGCGAGGGACGGAGGGGGTCAGGGCGCGGTCCCTTCGAATCCAATGAGGTCCGGTCGTATGTGGCCTCCGAATCCGCATCCGCCGACGTTACGAACCGTCGGGGCCGCCACGATGCGTTGCGGCTTCGCTTCGAACCATCTGACCCCCTCCGTCGGCTCCTTCGTCGCCGACACCTCCCCCTGCGGGGGAGGAAGAGAGGCCCCGACTGAACGGGACGGCGGGGGACGCGTTGGAGTGCAGCGACGAAGCAGGGGGGATCGCGATTGCGCACTATGCGCAGGCCGCTATATACTCACGCATCCGGTTTCCCACCGGAGTCCGCGCTTACCCTGAGGCGTTCGCAAGAACGCTGTTGTGAGCGGAGCGACTCACAGAAGGGATCGGCGATGTCACTGCGCGTGACGGCGCCGATTTTTCGTTCGTCAGAGCCCCGACACCGAGCACATCGGGTTGGGGTGCGCCGAGAAGAGAGAGACGGTACCCCACGTGCCGACCGTACAGCAGCTGGTCCGACAAGGCCGGACGCCGAAGCCGAAGAAGTCCAAGACCGTTGGTCTTGCAGGATCGCCGCAGCGTCGCGGCGTCTGCACACGCGTCTACACCGTGACGCCGAAGAAGCCGAACTCTGCACTGCGCAAGGTCGCCCGTGTGCGGCTCACCTCCGGTGCCGAGATCACGGCCTACATCCCGGGTGAAGGACACAACCTCCAGGAGCACTCGATCGTGCTCGTACGCGGTGGTCGTGTGAAAGACCTCCCTGGTGTTCGATACAAGGTCATCCGTGGCGCCCTCGATGCGGCGGGAGTCGACGGCCGCAAGCAGGCGCGTTCACGCTACGGCACGAAGAAGGAGTCCTAAGCATGCGTCGTGCACCAGCCGAGGTTCGCAAGATCGAGCCGGATGCGGTCTACCGGTCCGTTCTCGTCTCGCAGGTCATCAACAAGGTGCTCTGGCGCGGCAAGAAAGGCGCCGCCCGACGCATCGTGTACGGGGCCATGGACATCGTCGAGCAGCGCACCGGTTCCGACCCGCTGCCCGTTCTCAAGCGGGCGATCGAGAACATCCGGCCCTCCGTCGAGGTTCGGTCCAGGCGCGTCGGCGGTTCCTCCTATCAGGTTCCCGTTGAAGTTCGCCCTCGCCGATCCCAGACGCTCGCTGTGCGTTGGCTCGTCGAGTTCGCCCGCAAGCGCAAGGATCCGACGATGGCGATGCGCCTCGCAAACGAGATCCTCGACGCATCCAACCGCACCGGTGCCGCAGTGAAGCGCCGCGAAGACGTCCACAAGATGGCGGAATCCAACAAGGCATTCGCCCACTACCGCTGGTAGTAGCAGGAGCAAGAAGACCTCATGGCACGCAATATCGCCCTCGAGAAGATTCGCAACATCGGGATCATGGCCCACATTGATGCGGGCAAGACCACGACAACGGAGCGGATCCTCTACTACACGGGCCGCACCTACAAGATCGGTGAGGTCCATGAAGGCGCGGCCGTCATGGACTGGATGGAACAGGAGCAGGAGCGCGGCATCACCATCACCTCCGCCGCGACCACCTGCGCCTGGAACGACCATGTCATCAACATCATCGACACGCCCGGCCACGTCGACTTCACCGTCGAAGTCGAACGCTCGCTTCGCGTCCTCGACGGCGCGGTAGCCGTGTTCGACGCCGTTTCGGGCGTGGAGCCGCAGTCAGAGACGGTGTGGCGTCAGGCCGACAAGTACGGCGTTCCACGGATCTGCTTCATCAACAAGATGGACCGCATCGGCGCCGACTTCTATGCCGCAACCGAGTCCATCGTCGAACGTCTCGGCGGGAATCCCGTCGCCATCCAGATCCCGATGGGTGCCGAATCCGATTTCAACGGTGTCATCGACCTCGTCGAGATGCGAGCGATCGTGTGGCACGATGAAGAAGGCACGCAGCGCGAGGTCGTCGACATCCCGGAGGAGTACGCCGAGGTTGCCGACGAGTGGCACCACAAGATGCTCGACGTGGTCGCCGCGGAGGACGAGGATCTGCTCGAGAAGTACCTCTCGGACAACGACCTCGTACCGGAGGAGATCCGCAAGGTCATCCGCAAGGGGACCATTAAGCGGGACTTCGTACCCGTGTTGCTTGGCTCGGCGTTCAAGAACAAGGGTGTCCAACCGTTGCTCGACGCCGTGGTCGCTTTCCTGCCGTCGCCGGCCGATCTTCCCCCGGTCGAAGGATTCAAGCCCGGCAACGAGGACGAGGTCTTGACCCGTGCACCGAAGGACGACGAACCGTTCTCTGCACTCGCCTTCAAGATCATGACCGACCCGTACGTCGGCAAACTCACCTACTTCCGGGTCTACTCCGGCACGGCCAACAAGGGTGACTCGATCCTCAACACGACGGATCGCAAGAAGGAACGCTTCGGACGTCTCCTCCGCATGCACGCCGCCAAGCAGGAAGACATCGAAGAGATCCACACCGGCGACATCGTTGCCGCCGTCGGTCTCAAGCACACCAAGACCGGTGACTCGCTCTCCGCGGTGAATGCCCCGATCCAGTTGGAGTCGATGACGTTCCCCGATCCGGTCATCTCCGTGGCCATCGAGCCGAAGACCAAAGCCGACCAGGACAAGCTCGGTGAGGCGCTCGCAAAGCTCGCCGAGGAAGATCCGACGTTCGTGGTCAGCACCGACGACGACACCGGCCAGACGATCATCGAAGGCATGGGTGAACTTCACCTCGAGATCATCGTGGACCGGCTCCTGCGCGAGTTCAAGGTCGACGCCAACGTCGGCCGCCCGCAGGTTGCGTATCGCGAGACGGTCAAAAAGGCCGTGAACAAGGTCGATGCGAAATTCAAGCGCCAGACCGGCGGTTCCGGCATGTACGGGCACGTCGTCATCGATCTCGAACCGCTTGCCCCCGGCAGCGGATTCGAATTCGTCGACAAGGTCAAGGGCGGCAATGTTCCACGCGAATACATCCCGGCCGTTGAGAAGGGGATGCGTCAGGCTCTCGATTCCGGCATCCTCGCCGGCTACCCGCTCGTGGACCTGCGAGCCACCCTCATCGACGGTTCGAGCCACGCCGTCGACTCAAACGAGATGGCGTTCCGAATCGCCGGATCGATGGCTCTCAAAGACGCCGCCAAAGCGGCAGGAATCAAGCTTCTCGAGCCCATCATGGAACTCGAGATCGTCACCCCGGAAGATTACATGGGTGATGTCATCGGCGATGTCTCGTCCCGAAGGGGCAAGGTCGAGTCGATGGAGCAACGGGGACAGGGCCGGGTCGTGAAGGCCCTCGTACCCCTCGCGGAGATGTTCGGGTATGCCACGGACCTGCGGTCACGGACCCAGGGCCGGGCGAACTACTCGATGCAGTTCCACTCGTACCAGGAAGTTCCGACCTCCGCCGCGCAGGAAATCGTGGCCAAGGTCAGAGGCGAATAGAAGGAG
>JANTHO010000059.1 GCA_024762335.1 Acidimicrobiia bacterium
CTACGCACTGTCGGAGACGAGCCTCGACGGGTATACGAACACGTCGATCACCTGTGACGACGACCCCGGTGTCGAAGTCACATCCGTGACCATCGGGTTGGGTGAGACCAAGACGTGCACCTTCGTCAACGACGACGACGCACCATCACTCATCCTGGTGAAGAACGTAGTCAACGACAACGGCGGCACCGCCGTCGCGAGTGACTGGCAGTTGTACATCGATGAAGGAACACCTGGGCAGGTCGGCGTCACCGGCTCGACCGGTGGACACGAGGTGACCGACCAGGCCGGCACCTACGCACTCTCCGAATCGTCCCTCGCGGGCTATACGAACACGTCGATCACCTGTGACGACGATCCGGGTGTCGAAGTCACCTCCGTGACCATCGGGTTGGGTGAGACCAAGACGTGCACGTTCGTCAACGACGACGACGAGGCGAGGATCGACATCGAGAAGGCCACCAACGGCGAAGATGCCGATGAGGCACCCGGACCGATCATCGAGATCAGGAAGGGCGAGACGCCGGTGGTGACGTGGACGTACGTCGTGACGAACACCGGTGAGGTCGACCTTGTCGATGTCGAGGTCACCGATGATATCGAGGGCCCCATCTGCACGATTCCCAGCCTTCCGGTTGGGGCATCGGAGACCTGCACCGCAACCGGTGTGGCCGAGGTTGTGCAATACGCGAACGTTGCAACTGCCACAGGAACGTCGATCACAGGCTCAACCGTCGTGGATACGGATCCGTCGCACTATGCGGGCCTGAAGATCTTGTTCACGGGTCAGATCGGTGACACGGTCTTCCTCGACAAGAACAAGAACGGGGTGCAGGACGCCGATGAGCCGGGTATCAACGGCGCAAAGGTTCTCCTCAAAGATGCCGACGGCAACGTGATCGCTACGGCAACCACGGCGAAGGGCGCCTGGGATGGCTTCTACAGCTTCTTCCTCGACTCCGAAGCGGATGACCTGCCGAACACGTTCACAGCCGTGCTCGACCTCAAGTCCGTGTCCGGCGACCTGACCACTGCCGGCTCGTTCACGATCAACATCACCGAGGAGGACCCGACCTTCCTCGATGCCGACTTCGGTGTGGCTGAAGTGCTGCCGGTGACGGGCATGAACTCAGAGGAACTCGCACTCCTCGCTCTCGCCTTGCTGTTGCTCGGTACACTCGCCGTCCTCGCGGCCAACAAGTGGGGTTTCGCCGAGGAGGAGTAGCAGGACACAACGATTCGACCAATCGATCGTGTGGGGCGGCCAACTGGCCGCCCCACACTTGTTGCGTCGAACCGACTTGCATGATCTGGCGAGTACGCTGTCGCTCGTGTCCAGACTCGTCGTCATAGCGCTCGTCTTCGCCGTGATCGCTGCCGGCTGTTCGTCGGCGTCGCCGGTCGAAGGGGTTGAACCGCCGACGCCGATCACGAGCGACGAGATGCAGACGCTCCTCCAGGAGTCGACCGAACCGATCGTTCTCAATGTGTGGGCATCGTGGTGCACGCCCTGCCGATCCGAAGCACCCTTGCTGAGCAAGGCTGCGTCACAGTTCAAAGACGATGTGCGCTTCGTCGGCCTCGATGTACGGGACACGCCGAACGGCGCCGCGGCGTTCATCGCAGAGTTCTTCCCCGATGCGCCGATCGAGCACTACGCCGACCCATCCGGCGCTATACCAACCGACCTCGGCGGCAACAGGGGTGTGCCCCTCACGTTCTTCTACCGCCCCGGCGGCGAGCTTTCCTATCTGCACTTCGGGGTCATCGACGAGCGTACGCTCGTGCTCCAGATCGACGAACTGGTGAACGGCTGATGGAGTTCACCCTCCTCGGCGCCGCAGCCATCGCCGCGGGTGCCGCCTACCTGATGCTCTGGTGGGAAGCCAAGCACGGGAACGCTGCACGGTGCACCGGGAACCTGTGGGAGATCGGTGTCGTCTCGGCCGTCTCCGGGATCTTCATCGGCCGGATCGTTGCGATGCTCGTCGACGGTACGAACCCGATCGCCCATCCGGCCGACATCATTCTGGTCCGGTCCGGGGTGTCCACGGCCGGCGCATCGATCGGAGCCGCGATCGTCTTCCTCTGGCAGGCCCGCAAGGAACCCATCTATGCCGCCGACGGGCTCTCTGCTGCCGCTCTCGCCGGTCTCGCAGGCTGGTCGGCCGGATGCCTCGTTCGTGGAACCTGTCTCGGTACCGCATCCGATCTTCCCTGGGCGATTTCGCAGGCCGGAAGCACGGTCACGCGTCATCCGGTCGGGATCTACGCGGCCGTGATGTTCGGCGTCGCGGCAGTGGCAATCGCCTGGTGGAAGGCGTACCGGAGACCTCGAGCGGGTGTGCCGGCATCGGTTGCCGTCGTTGCCGCCGCAGCCATTCGTCTGGTCACCGAGCCGTTCCAGCCGTCGCTTTCGGGAGGCCCGCTCTGGTTCTACGGGGCCGCGCTCGCGGTGGGGATCGCCGGCGCGATCTGGTTCGGGGTCCTTGCGCCGAGGCGGGCGGAGTAGCGTTCGGCCAGGAGACCCAAGGCCGCCCCCCTGCGTCGCTGCGCTCCGTGTCCCCCCGTCCTTCGGCCGAGGGGACATGGTGGGAGCTCACTCGGTCTTCGATCTGAACCTTCTGACCCCCTCCGCCTCGCTGCGCTCGGCACCTCCCCCTGAGGGGGAGGAAGAGATGAGGGGGGGACGAAAGCCCCCCACCGTCAGGCTCCGAGGGCTACTAGTTCGTCGAGGGCTTTTCGGAGTTCTTGTTCGCCGGCGGCGCCGAACCAGTTGCCGACGACGATGTCGTTGCCGGTGATGAGGAACGACACGGGTTGGCCCCGCACGCCGTAGAGGTCCCAGATCGAGTCGTCGAAGCCCCAGTCGGTGTTCGCGAGCAACTCGTCTGCACGGGCTTTGGTCTTCTCGAAATCCGACTGTCCACCGATGGCGACGAACCGAACCGAGTCCTCGTAGTCGGGGGCTACGGCATCAACGACGGGCAACTCCCGTCGACAGACGCTTCACCACTCGGCCCAGAAGATCATGTACACCGGCTTCTGCTCGGCCGACAGCGTGAATTCTCCACCGTCGCCGAGGGCAAGGGTGAAATCCGGTGCCGGCGGGCCATCGACCGGTGGCGCTGCCTCCTCGACGGGCGACGTCGTGACCGTTGACGCGGTTCCCGGCGAAGTGGTGGTCGGGGACGTAGTGACGGGTGAGGTCGTAACGGGCGATGTCGTCACACTTGCACCGTCCGATGTGGACGGGGCCTCGTCGGCAGCCGACGAACAGGCTGCAACGACAAGAGCGAACACGATGATCAGAAGGCTTGCTCTCCGCATCCGTCAACCGTACACGCCCCGCTCAGATATGGGGACGGTTCTCCTGACGGTCCTTGGTGAACGCGATGGCTCGATCGAGCACCGATCTGGCATCGCCGGAGTCGATCGCTTCGTTGGCCAGCTCGACCGCTTCCACGAAACCGTCTGCCAGGTCGGCAACCACGATCGCAGGGGCAGCGTTGACGACGGCAATGTCCCGCTTCGGACCCGGCCTGCCGTCGAGCACGTCCAGGAGAATGCGGACGTTGTCCTCTGCCGTCCCCCCCTGCAGATCGTCGAGCGTTGCACGCCGGACCCCGAAGTCCTCCGGCGTGAACTCGGCGGTCGTGACCTCGCCGTTGCGGAGCCGGTAGATGAACGACGGCCCGGTGGTCGTCAGCTCGTCGAGGCCGTCCTCGCCGTAGAACACGAACGCTCGTTCCGCTCCACGATTGGCAAGGACGTCGATCATGAGTTTCGCCATGCGGGCATCGGCCGTTCCCACCGACATCAGCTTCGCACCGGCCGGGTTCGTCAACGGTCCGAGGAAATTGAAGACCGTTCGAATGCCGAGCGAGGAGCGCACCGGACCGGCGTGGCGCATCGCCGGGTGATAGCGGCGCGCAAAGAGGAACCCGAACCCCACATCCCGGATCATGGCAACGGTGTCGTCCGGGTCCATCTCGAGATCGAATCCGAGTGCCTCGAGCACGTCGGCCGAACCCGTCTTTGATGATGCCGATCGGTTGCCGTGCTTCGCGATCTTCACACCGGCGCCGGCAGCGATCAGCGCCGCGGTCGTCGAGATATTGAACGTCCCGGATCGGTCACCACCGGTTCCGACGGAATCGACGACCGGTTCACCGACATCCACCCGGACTGAGGCGTCGACCATGGCGTCGACGAGGCCGGTCATCTCGTCGGCGGTCTCGCCTTTCACACGAAGAGCCACGAGGAATGCGGCGATTTGGGCATCATCTGCCTCCCCCGCCATGATCCGGCCCATTGCAGCATGGGCTTGCTCGCGGGTCAGGTCGGCACCCGCGATGAGCGTCTCGAGCAGCGATGGCCAGGCGACATCAGTCATGGTTGAAGACTCTAACCCCGAAGGACGCTCCGGAGCGAGGCAACCGCTGCCTGCGTCGCGTCGGCCAAGTCCATGTCGGATCCGGAGAGCGCCCATCCCTCGAGCGCTTCCCCCATGGCTGCGATACCCGACACAGCCAAAATGCGGGCCTCCGCCGGGGTAACGGTCCCCCGGCGACTGAGCATCTCAGTGACTGTCCTCTCGAATCCTGCGAACGCCTCTCCGAGAGCGCACCGCAGGGCCGGTTCTGTGTACAGGAATCGGGCCCTGCGACGCATCTCCTCGACGGGGAGGTGAAATTCGACCGATCCGATCTGTTCAACAATGGCGACCACGGCCTCCGCCGGCGTGTGGTGCGCGAGTTCCTGTTCGAGCGACTCGAGCGTCGGAACCTCGAGCTCGTCCCACAGGAACACCCCCTCCTTGGTCCCGAACGTCCGGTACACGGTGGACGGTGAGACGTCTGCGGCCTCGGCGATCTGTTCGACCGTTGTCCCCGCGAACCCGTGCTCGAAGACGAGGCGGAACGCCTCATCCTGGATCCGGAGGATCATGGATCGGCGCTTGCGTTCCCGCAGCGGTGATGAATTGCTCATTGTTTTGCTAGACACTATCATATGGAAGTTACTGTCACAAAGGAGTCCGGTTCATGACCCTCGCCGTACGAACAACCGACCTCACGAAAACCTACGGCGAAGGCGAAACCGAAGTGCGCGCCCTCGACGGCGTGAATCTCGAGATCCCCAAGGGGGAATTCGTCGTCATCCTGGGCCCGAGCGGTGCGGGCAAAACGACGCTCCTCAATCAGATCGGTGCCCTGGAAGAACCGACGAGCGGAACCACGGATGTCGACGGCGTGATTGTTTCGTCACTCAACGAGAAGGAACGAACCGAATACCGGCTGAGAACGGTCGGATTCGTCTTCCAGTTTTTCAATCTGGTGCCGACACTGACCGCCCGCGAGAACATCGGACTGATCGCCGAACTGATCGACGGCGACGCCGAGGCGAGAACTGACACGGTGCTCGCGCAGGTTGGTCTCACGGACCGCGGCGACCATTTCCCCGGACAGCTCTCCGGTGGTGAGCAGCAACGCGTCTCGATCGCACGCGGACTCGTCAAGAACCCGAGTCTGGTGCTCTGCGATGAACCGACCGGTTCGCTCGACATCGAGACCGGTATCCAGATCCTCGAACTGCTCCGGACGGTGACGGCCGGCCGTGATCGGAGCGTACTCACCGTCACACACAACGCGATCATCGCGCAGATGGCAGATCGCGTGATCCGCGTCCGAGACGGCGTGGTCGTCGACATGCAGGAGAACCGTTCGCCGGCCGAGCCGAGTGAGCTGACCTGGTGAGCTACCTGGCGACCAAACGAGCGCGCGACTTCCGTCGCTCGCGATGGCAGTTCATCGCGGTGTTCGTCACAATTGTGCTCGGCGTCATCATGTTCGGCGCCTCGTACGACTCGTACCAGAACCTCAACGTTTCGTACAACGGCACCTACGACCGGCTGCACTTCGCCGACATGACCGTCACAGGCGCCGACAACGGTTTCGCAGACACCGCCACGTCGATCCCCGGTGTGGAGATCGCAGAGGCACGGACGCAGGCCGACATCCCGTTCTCGGTCGGCGACACCGTCCTCCTCGGGCGCATCGTGACCATGCCGGCCGACGGCCAACCCCAGGTGAACCAGATCGACGTCACCGACGGGTCGTACCTCGCGCCGGACGACCCCACCGGCGTGCTCGTTGAGACGCACATGGCGGAACAGTTCAAGCTCGCTGTCGGAGACACGTTCGACATCGCAACGGGAGCCGGCTGGACGACGGTGACCGTTCGCGGCATTGCCGTCTCCCCCGAGTACCTCTGGCCGGCACGCAGCCGCCAGGACTTCTTCTCGCTTCCGGGAACGTTCGGCGTGGCGTTCGTCTCCGCAGACGCCGTCGCCGCCGTGGCCCCCGAAGCAACCACCAACCAGGTGGTCATGCTGTATGACGATGGCGTCGACCGGCAAGCCGTCGATTCAGCGGTTACGGATGCTGCGAACTCGGCGAACGCCGCGGACATCATGACCCAGGCCGACCAGCCTTCGAACGCCGGCCTCAACCTGGACCTGATGGGCTTCGAACAGATGGCAGTCGCGTTCCCCATTCTGTTCCTCCTCGCGGCCGGCATGGCGGCGTTCATCCTGCTGACCCGGATCGTGTACACACAGCGCTCCCAGATCGGCACGCTGCGAGCGAGCGGCATGAGCCGCGGCAAGCTTGCGTGGCACTATCTGTCGTACGGCCTGATCCTTGGTGTCGCCGCGGCCGTGATCGGAACGATCCTCGGCATTGCCGCCGGGTGGGCCATCACCGGCACCTATACCGGTGAGTTGGGTATCCCCGATACGATCCGGGAACTCCGCTGGTCGACGGCCATCGTCGGCGTCCTCTTCGGAATCGTCACCGGGGCGCTCGCTGCGCTCGCTCCCGCTCTCGCCGTGTTCCGCAGCAGTCCGGCGGAAGCCATGCGGGGTGAGGTCCCGACGACCGGGGGCCGTCGCAGTCTCGTGGAAACCGTGCTTCCAACCCTTCGCCGGCTGCCGGTTCGCTGGCTCATGGTCCTTCGTGGCGTTGGTCGCAACAAGCTCCGAAGCCTGTCGACGATGCTCGGAGTCGTGCTTGCATTGACCCTCGTACTCGCTGCCTGGGGCATGATCGACACCGTCCAGATCCTGTTGGACCGCCAGTTCAATCAGATCGATCTCTCGGACTCGACCGTCTTGATGGACCGGCCCGTCGATGCGTCAGAGGTCGATGCGGTTGCTGCCGTGGATGGTGTCGCCGTCGCGGAACCCGTCATCACCCTTCCGGCAACGGCGAAGTCCGACGGACAGAGCTACGGTACCCAGCTCCAGGCATATGTTTCCGGCACACAGGTCCGGGGCTTTTCGACCGATGGCGGCGGACTCCCGGCCGACGGAGTCATCGCCGGCGTCTCGCTGCGGGACGAAATCGGAGTCGATGTCGGCGACACGGTCACGATCGAGTTCAGCACGCTCGAGACGTCGGTTACTGCCCCAATCCGCGGGTTCATCGAAGAGCCGATGGGAACGGTCCTCTACATGAACCGCGACGCTCTCATCAGCGCACTCGAAGCAGCCGACCCGTCGGTGCCCGGGACGGTGCTGCAGAATCCGACGGTGACGACCGTCGCAGCCGTATTCGCAGACGGCGTCGACCGATCCGCCGTGATGGAGAGCATCCATGGGGTCGATGGCGTCATCTCGGTGATCGACAGCCGCGAGATCTACGACCTGGTCCAGCAATACATGGGACTCTTCTATGCGTTCGTCGGCATCATGATCGCCTTCGGTGGGGCCATGGCGTTCGCGCTGATCTTCAACACGATCTCGGTCAACGTCGCCGAACGTTCCACCGAGTACGCCACGATGCGGGCAAACGGACTCTCGAACCGGCGCATCGCAGGCTTGATCACCGGCGAGAACGTCTTGCTCGTCTCGCTCGGGATCATCCCCGGGTTGATCGTCGGCTACCTCGCAGCGGCGTGGATGATGAGCACGTACTCGAGCGACATGATGAAGTTCAATCTCGAGATGCGTCCGTCCACGCTCGTGTTCGCTGCGATCGCCATGATCATCGTGGCGCTCCTGTCGGTGATCCCCGGCATCCGAACGGTGCGACGCCTCAATATCGTCGAGGTTGTCCGCGAGCGCGCGATGTAGGAACCGTCAGGCCCTGAGAAGCCGCTTGCGCTGACGCTCGGTCGTCCCACCCCAGACACCGAACCGTTCACGGGTCTCGAGGGCGAATCCGAGGCACTGCTCTCTGACCGTGCAGGTACCGCAGATCTTGAGGGCGGCGCGTTCATCGTCTCGCGTTGCGGCGAAGAAGAGCGACGGGTCGGCGCTCCGACATGCAGAGAACACCGCCCAGGGACGTTCTTCCAACACCGGTGCGTCGAAGGGGGCCATCTCGATCGTCTCGTTCATGTCGAAACCTCTCTCGTTCATACCAAGGTATGACGTTCGGCAGGTACGCCGGGTTCCCGGATTTCGGCGGTTCTCGAAGCTCGAATCCGTCATGTGATGAGGATTTAGGGTCTTCCGGCCCTGATACGACGGCTTGATTACCTCACAACATGCATAACATGCATCTCATGCACACGCATCAGGCATCATCTGCACGGCCTGCACGCTGATGCCGACTACGCAGCCCACGCCGACGTATCTCACTGCACGTGACGTCCAGGAACTCATTCGCGTGGACCGATCGACGATCTACCGGATGGCCGAGTCGGGTCGACTCCCGGCCATCAAGGTCGGCCGCCAGTGGCGGTTCCCTGCCGATGAAATCAACGTGATGCTCGGCGGGGACTTCCGGCAACAAGGCTCGCCGACCGATGCTCTGCAACGCTTGGCCGACCTGTTCGCCGACCTGTACGACATCATGGTCATCGTCACCGACATCGCCGGGAACCCGATGACCGCCGTCTCCAACCCGTGCGGATACTTCGGGGCCGTCTCCGGCGAGGCCGAGGCACTCGATCGCTGCATCGCCGAGTGGAAAGCCCTCGGCAGCCAGTACGACTTCGAACCACGGCTCCGTCCCAGCCACCTCGGATTCCTGTGCACCCGGGCATTCATCCGCGTCGAGAACGAACTCGCCGGCATGGTGATCGCCGGTGGTATCGCGCCGGACGACTGGCCCCCCTCCCCCGCAGAGATCGAGGCGATCGCTGCGGAATCCAGAGTCTCCGTCGACATCATCACCGCGAGCATCAACGATGTGCACCGCCTGGCCCCGGAAGATCAGGAACGGCTCATCGACGGTGTCTCGACGCTGGCCAAGCATCTCTCTCTCATCCTGACCGCCGACCGAACAACGAACGACCCGACAAGGAGCAATACATGAAACGACTGGTGATCCTCGGAGCAGGCACCGCCGGCACCATGGTGGCGGCCAAGCTTCGCCCCCGTCTCGCCGCAAGCGACTGGAAGATCACGATGATCGACCAGGAACCCACCCACTACTACCAACCCGGGTTCCTCTTCATCCCGTTCGGGATCTACACGCCCGATGACGTCGTCAAGCCGAAAGCCGACTTCATCCCCTCGGGCGTGGAGTACATCGAAGCCGAGATCGATCTGATCGAAGCCGGCGAGAACCAGGTGAAGCTCGCCGACGGCACCGTCGTCGAGTACGACTATCTCGTCATCGCCACCGGGACATCGATCCGCCCCGATGAGACCCCCGGCCTCGAAGGACCCGAGTACGGAAAGACGATCCACGACTTCTACACGCTGCCGGGCGCCAAGGCGCTCGCCGAGGCCATCCGATTCTGGGAGGGCGGGAAGCTGGTTCTCAACATCGTCGAGATGCCGATCAAGTGCCCGGTCGCTCCGCTCGAGTTCATCTTCCTCGCCGATGCCTACTTCCAGGACAAGGGCTTGCGCGACAAGGTCGAACTCACCTACGTCACGCCCCTCGACGGCGCCTTCACGAAGCCGATCGCGGCGAAGCACTTGGGCAACCTCCTCGAGGACAAAGGTGTCAACCTCGAACCGGACTTCTACCTCGAGCGGGTCGACAGCGACGAGAAGAAACTCGTCTCGTACGACGAGCGCGAGGTCGAGTACGACATGCTCATCACGATCCCGCTCAATATGGGAGCCGACGTGATCGGACGTTCGGGCCTCGGCAACGAAGGCAACTTCGTTCCCGTCGACAGCAAGAACTTCCTCTCGAAGCAGTTCGACAACGTGTTCGCCGTCGGCGACGCCGCCGACCTTCCCACGTCCAAAGCGGGCTCCGTCGCCCACTTCGCCGTCGAGGTGTTCACCGAGAACTTCCTCCGCCACATCGAGGGTCTACCGATGCTCGAGGAGTTCGACGGTCACGCCAACTGCTTCATCGAGTCCGGTCACGGCAAGGGCCTGCTGATCGATTTCAACTACGACACCGAGCCGCTGCCGGGCAAGTACCCGCTGCCGGGCATCGGACCGTTCACGCTGCTGCGCGAGACGGAGATGAACCACTGGGGAAAGATGATGTTCAAGTGGACCTACTGGAACATGCTCCTCCGCGGCAAGCCGCTGCCTCTTCCCCACGAGATGCTGATGGCCGGCAAGATCGACGAGGAGGTGTGATGACCGACACCTCCACGGATCGGATCATCGAACTCGAGGAGAAACTCGACAAGATGTCCGGCCAGCTCGACCTCATCGCCGAGGAGCTTCGCGAACAGCGCCTCCGACGGCAACAGTGGGATGAGTTGCGAACCGACCTTGCTCCCATCGCTGCTGAGGCGATGACCCTGGCCAGCGACGAATTGGAGTCCATCCAGGAGTTCGTTCAGCCGGAGGACATGCTGCACCTGTTGCGCCGGATTCTACGCAACACGAAGAACATCGAAGACGGCATGGCGAAGTACGAAAGCCTCGTCGAGTTCCTCGACGATGCCGGCGCCTTGACGAACGAAGCGTTCATCAAGGCGCTGAACGCGCTCGAGGACTACCAGCAGCGAGGCTACTTCGAGTTCGTCGGCGCAGGTCTCGGGGTCGTCGATCGGGTCGTGACTGCGTACTCGAAAGAGGATGTGGACGCCCTCGGCGACAACATCGTTCAGATGCTCGACATCGTCAAGAACCTGACCCAGCCCGAGATGCTCGTCGTCGCTCAGCGTCTGCTCGACGCAGCGCAGCGGCAGCAGGCGGCAGCCGAACTCGAGCCTGCAGAGCCACCGGGCTTGTTCGCGCTCGCCGGACAGATACGTGACCCAGAAGTGCGGCGAGGAATTGCCCGTGCGTTGAACACGTTCAAAGCCGTGTCCTCGTCGGAGACCGCGGCGGCGAAGGCCACGATCGACTCAAAGACAACAACCAACTCACCTGAAGGAGGTGCGTGATGCCGGTAACAACCATCGGCGGCCGGGAGGTCCACATCGACGATGAGGGCTTCCTCACGGAGTACGACGAGTGGAGTGAGGACCTCGCAAAGGAACTCGCAGCGAACATCGGAATCCCCGAGCTCACTGAGGATCACTTGAGGGTGATCGCGTTCCTGCGTGCCGATTACAAGGAGCAGGGCGAGACCGCCACGTTGCGTCGGGTCTCTGCGGTCGGTGGGATCCCGACGAAGACGCTCTTCCAGCTCTTCCCGAAGAAGCCGGCCCGCAAGATGTCCTACGTCTCCGGTCTCCCCAAGCCCGCCGGCTGCATCTAGAGAGGATCACCATGACCGACACACCGATCGTTCCCGACTTCGGAGATGATGACGAAGACCGAAAGATCTCGTTCGTGTGCTCGAAAGGCTCGCTCGACATGGCCTACCCGGGGCTGATCATGGCGAGCGGAGCCCTGGAGCTGGGCATCGAGACGCACATCTTCTTCACGTTCTGGGGCATGGACATGA
>JANTHO010000060.1 GCA_024762335.1 Acidimicrobiia bacterium
CAGGCCAACACCTACGACGTGCTCTGGGCCGAAACGGTCATCATGTCGAAGGGAACCCTGGACCTGGGACAGAGCGTGCCGCGCGGAACCGAAGAGCATGCCGCTCAGGCGAGAGAAGGCAAGGCGGAAACAACGGAAGACGTACCCGCCGCTACGGACGAGCAAGGTGAGGAGGTGGACTCGTGAAGAACCCTCGAGACATCATCTTCGAGCCGATCGTGTCCGAAAAGTCGTACGACCTGATCGAGGATGAGAACACGTACACGTTCGTCGTCGACTGGCGTGCGAACAAGACCGAGATCAAACAAGCCGTCTCGTCGATCTTCGACGTGAAGGTGGTCTCGGTGAACACCATGAACCGTAAGGGCAAGGTCAAGCGCACCGGCTACACGCTGGGGAAGCGCAAGAACACGAAACGTGCCCTCGTCAAGCTCGCCGACGGCGACAAGATCGACATCTTCGAGGTATAGCGACATGGGTGTAAAGAAACTCAAGCCGACCTCGCCGGGCCGCCGGTTCCAGACCGTCTCCGACTTCGAAACGATCACGAAGTCGAAGCCGGAGAAGAGCCTCCTGGCGAAAAAGAAGCGATCCTCGGGTCGCAACGCATACGGCCGGATCACGTCGCGTCACCGCGGTGGGGGCCACAAACAGCGGTACCGGGTCATCGACTTCCGGCGTACGAAGGATGGGATCCCCGCCAAGGTCGCCGCGATCGAATACGACCCGAACAGGAACGCACGCATCGCGCTCCTGCACTACGTCGACGGAGAGAAGCGGTACATTCTCGCTCCCCTCAAGGTCGAGGTCGGTGACATGCTGGAATCGGGCTCGAAGGCCGATATCCGGCCCGGGAACGCCATGCCGTTGCGGAACATCCCGACCGGCTCGGTCGTCCACGCCGTTGAGCTCCGCCCCGGTGGGGGAGCGAAGATGGGCCGGTCCGCCGGCGCAGCGATCCAGCTCATGTCGAAAGAGGGCAAGTACGCGCTCGTGCGTCTGCCGTCCGGCGAGATGCGCCAGGTTCTGCTCGACTGTCGGGCGACGATCGGACAGGTGGGCAACACCGATGCCGATCTCGTCAAGATCGGCAAGGCCGGCCGGAGCCGCTGGAAGGGCAAGCGCCCGCAGTCGCGTGGTGTCGTCATGAACCCGGTCGATCACCCCCTCGGCGGTGGTGAAGGCAGGAGTTCCGGTGGCCGTCACCCGGTGAGCCCGTGGGGCAAGCCCGAGGGGCGGACCCGCAAGAAGAACAAGGCCAGCGACAAGTACATCGTTCGTCGCCGAAGCAAGAAGGGTCGGAGGTAGATCATGGCGAGGAGCCTGAAGAAGGGGCCGTTCGTCGACGAACACCTCCTCCGCAAAGTCGAAGCGGCCAACGACCGCGGAGACAAGAGAGTAATCAAGACATGGAGCCGGCGGTCGACCGTCACCCCGGAGATGGTGAGCCTCACCATCGCCGTACACGACGGCCGGAAGCACGTT
Source organism: Acidimicrobiia bacterium (assembly GCA_024762335.1). GTDB lineage: Bacteria > Actinomycetota > Acidimicrobiia > Spongiisociales > UBA5794 > JAHEEL01. The sequence continues at coordinate 1,486 of JANTHO010000060.1, forward strand.
CCGGTGTACATCAGTGAATCGATGGTCGGGCACAAGCTCGGCGAGTTCGCTCCCACCCGGACGTTCCGGGGGCACCAGGCGAGCGAGAAAGCAGCGAGGAAGCGATGAAGGCCCACGCGAAAGCCAGACACGTCAGGCAGTCGCCGTACAAGGTGCGACGGGTGCTGGACCTCGTGCGGGGTCTCCCGGTCGATGAGGCGCGCGTCATCCTGACGCACACGCCCCGTCGAGCGGCGGATCCGATCTTGAAGTGCCTCGACTCGGCCGTGGCCAACGCCGAGCACAATCTCGCTGTCGATGCCGAAGAACTCGTCGTCGCGGAAGCGTTCGCCGATGAGGGTCCGACCCTCAAGCGCTGGCGTCCGCGGGCACGGGGTCGTGCAACGAGAATTCGCAAACGTACCAGCCACATCACAATCGTCGTCGCAGACGCCGACACGGAGGAGGACGCCTAATGGGGCAGAAGATCCATCCCTACGGCCTGCGGCTCGGCATCGTCACCGACTGGAAGTCCCGCTGGTACAGCGAAAAGGACTACGCCAGCCAGGTTCTCGAAGACCAGAAGATCCGGAAGTACCTGCGCGACGAACTGACGCGCGGGGCCGTCTCGAGGATCGACATCGAGCGGATCGGTGACAAGAAGGTTCAGATCGACATTCACACCGGACGCCCGGGCGTGGTCATCGGTCGCGGCGGTTCTGAGGCCGAACGGCTTCGGAGCGGTCTCGAGGACCTGTCGGGTCGTAACGTCAAATTCAACGTCATCGAGGTTTCGAACCCCGAACTCGATGCCACGCTGCTCGCACGCAGCGTCGCCGACCAGCTCGAGGGACGCGTCGCGTTCCGCAGGGCGATGAAGCGCACCGTCCAGACCGCCATGAAGGCGGGCGCCGAGGGCGTTCGCGTCCAGGCGCAGGGCCGCCTCGGCGGCGCCGACATGGGGCGCCGCGAGTGGTACCTCGAAGGTCGCGTTCCGCTTCACACGCTGCGTGCCGACATCGACTTCGGTCGGGCAACCGCTCGCACGACGGTTGGTGCCATCGGCATCAAGGTCTGGGTGTACCGGGGAGACCTGCTCACCAGCGCAACGGCCCGCAACGAGAAGATCGCTGCGGAAGCCCGTCTCGCTGCAGGCGGACCGTCGAAGCGCCGGCGGCGTTCGGCACGGTCCCGTGCAGAAGCGGCCGCGGGCGACACCGGCGGCAAGCGTCTCATCGAAGCCGGCGGCGGCAAACGCGTCGTCGAGGCCGGCGGCGGGAAGAAGGGCGGTAAGCGTCTCATCGAAGCCGGCGGTGGAAGAAGGAAGCCCACGACCAGCGATGCGGCTGCCGAATTCGCCGAGGCTCGGGCGGTGACCGAAGAGGTCGTCGAGGCAGCGGTTGCGGCCGAAGGCGTGGCGGCCGTTGAAGCGGTCGAAGAGGCCGTCGTTGCCGACGCCGTGGCAGCCGAAGCAGCGATCGAGGCGGCCGACGCCGAGATCGTCGCCGAAGCCGCCGTCGAAGAAGCGATCGTGACGGAAGCCGTCGCTGAAGAGACCGGCACCGAAGACGACATCATCGAAGCTGTGGTTGCTGAAGAGACGGCAGAAGAGGCCGTCACCGAAGCAGTCGTTGCCGAAGCCGTCGCCGAAGTGGCCGAAGAAGTCTCCGAGGTTGCGGATGAAGCTGCCGTAGAGGCCATCGTCGAAGCAGTCGAGACGGAGGCCGCTGCCGAAGCGGTCATTGAAACGCTCGACGAGACAGCCGAAGTGGAGGAGACCCCCACGGTCGAAACCACTGAGGTCGAAGAGACTCAGAAGGTCGACGAAGAGGACGGCACCAGCGATGCCTCCGATCAGGAAGAGGAGGCGTAACGCATGTTGATGCCGAAACGCACCAGGTACCGGAAGGTCCAGAAGGGCCGTATGACCGGCAAGGCGAAGGGCGGGGCGAAAGTCACGTTCGGCGAGTACGGCCTCCAGGCTCAGGAGCCGGGTTGGATCACGGCCCGTCAGATCGAGGCCGCTCGTATCGCCATGACGAGGAAGATCAAACGTGGAGGGAAGGTCTGGATCACGATCTTCCCCGACAAGCCGATCACGGAGAAGCCGGCCGAGACTCGCATGGGCTCCGGCAAGGGCAACCCGGAGTACTGGGTCGCCGTCGTGAAACCGGGACGGATCATGTTCGAGATGGCCGGCGTCGACGAGGAACTGGCCCGTGAAGCCATGCGCCTCGCTGCACACAAACTGCCGATCAGAACCAAATTCGTGGGCCGGGAGGACGTATGAAGACCGCCGACTTGCAGAATCTGACGTACAACGAGTTGCAGGAGCAGCTCGATGCCGGCAAGGAAGAGCTCTTCAACCTCCGGTTCCAGATCGTCACGAATCAGCTCGACAACACAGCACGGATCAAACAGGTGCGGCGACAGATCGCCCGCATCAAGACGGCGATGCGCCAGCAGGAGATCGCCGCATGGGAATCACAGCAGGAGGAGGCGTAGATGGAACGGGGACGCCGCAAGACACGCGTCGGGGTCGTCGTTTCGGACGCCAGGGACAAGACGGTCACCGTCGAAGTCCGTGACTCAAAACGTCATCCCAAGTATGGAAAGACCGTGCCGGTGAGGAATCGATTCCACGCCCACGATGAAACGAACGACGCCCACGTCGGCGACACCGTGCGGATCGTTGAAACGCGCCCGATGTCGAAGTCGAAGCACTGGCGCGTCGATGAGATCGTGGAGCGTGCCAGATGATCCAGCAGGAATCCAGGCTCAAGGTTGCCGACAACACCGGCGCCAAAGAGGTTCTGGTCATCCGCGTGCTCGGTGGATCCGGGAGGCGGTACGGGAGCCTCGGCGATACCGTCGTGGCAACGGTGAAGGACGCCACACCCGGCGGAACCGTCAAGAAGGGTGAAGTCGTCAAAGCCGTGGTCGTGCGGACCAAGAAGGAGAACCGTCGTTCCGACGGGACCTACATCCGCTTCGATGACAACGCCTGCGTGATCATCAACGACCAACAGCAACCACGCGGAACCCGGATCTTCGGACCGGTCGGACGTGAGTTGCGTGACAAGAAGTTCATGCGAATCGTGTCGCTGGCACCGGAGGTGCTGTGATGAAACTGAAGAAGGGCGACACGGTGCACGTCATCACCGGCAAGGATGTCGGCACGGAAGCCAAGATCGCCAAAGTGTTCCCCGATCGCAACAAGATCATCGTCGAAGGCGTTGCCACGGCGAAGCGCTCGCAGCGACCAACCGGGCAGACCATGCAGGGCGGAATCATCGACAAGGACATGCCGATCGATGCTTCGAACGTCATGATCGTATGTCCGACCTGTGGTCCGACGCGCATCGGTGCACGGTTCGACGAAGAGGGCCGAAAGCATCGCATCTGCCGGAAGTGCGGAGGTGATCTCTGATGGTCCCCCGTCTCAAAGAGAAGTACGACAACGAGATCGCGGCCCAGCTCAAGGAAGATCTCGAGATCGAGAACGCGATGCAGATCCCGCGCATCCTGAAGATCGTGGTCAACATGGGTGTCGGTGACGCCGCCCAGGACTCCAAGCTCATGGATGCAGCAGTCGAGGACCTGCGCATCATCACCGGACAACAGCCGAAAGTGATGCTGGCCCGCAAGTCGATCTCGAACTTCAAGCTCCGTGAAGGTGTCCCGGTCGGAGCATCCGTGACCCTGCGCGGTCCGCGGATGTGGGAATTCCTCGACCGCCTCATCGCGACGGCAATCCCCCGAATCAGGGACTTCCGTGGTCTGAATCCGAACGGATTCGATGGGCGGGGCAACTACAACTTCGGAGTCACCGAGCAGTTGATCTTCCCAGAGATCGACTACGACAAGGTCTCCACGGTCCGCGGCATGGACATCGCGATCGTGACCACGGCGGCAACCGACGAGCAAGGCAGGGCGTTACTCGATGCATTCGGGTTCCCGTTCCGCCGTCAACAGGCAGGTGTGTGATGGCGAAAACATCGAAAATCGTCAAGAACAACAAACGGAGGGTGATGGTCGATCGGTACGCCGAACGCCGGGCCGAGCTGGTCAAAGTGATCAAGGACCCGGAAGCCTCCTACGAAGACAAACGCGAGGCGTATCAGAAGATCGCCAAGATGCCGCGCGACGCCAGCGCGACCCGCTACCGCAATCGCTGCGGTGTCACCGGTCGCCCCCGCGGCTACTTCCGCAAGTTCGGCATGTCGCGGTCGTCGTTGCGGGATCTCGCTCATGAGGGTGAGCTTCCCGGTGTGAGAAAGGCTTCGTGGTAACCATGCAGTCCGATCCAATCGCCGACATGCTCACCCGGATCCGCAACGCCAACACGGCGCTGCATCCGGAGACGACGATGCCATCGTCGAAGCTCAAAGAAGAGATCGCCCGGATCCTCTCGGAAGAGGGGTTCATCGACGGGTACAAGGTCGACGACGCTCGCGTCGGGAAAGAACTCACGGTCCGGCTCCGCTACGGAAACGACCGTCAGCCGATCCTCGGCGGGCTCGAGCGCGTCTCGAAGCCGGGACGCCGCGTCTACAAGGGTGCATCCGACGTGCCCCGGGTGCGCGGCGGCATCGGCGTCGCGATCGTCTCGACATCCGACGGCGTGATGACCGATCGTGAGGCCAGGCGCCGCAAGGTCGGTGGCGAAGTCCTCTGCGAGGTGTGGTGACATGAGTCGCATCGGAAACGCACCGATCGAAATCCCAGCCGGTGTCGAGGTGTCGGTCGACGGGGACACCGTCACGGTGAAGGGGCCGAAAGGCACCCTCACCCAGGCGATCGACCCGCGCATCGGCGTCTCGATCGAGGACGGTGTCGTCACCGTCGCGAGGGAGAACGATGAGCGCGAGGCCCGTGCACTGCACGGACTGACCAGGGCATTGATCGCCAACATGGTCGTCGGCGTCTCCGCCGGCTACAGCAAGGAACTGCAAGCCGTCGGCGTCGGCTACCGCGCCGCGCTGAAGGGATCCACGCTCGAACTACAGGTCGGGTTCTCGCACCCGGTGTCGATCGAGGCACCGGACGGAATCACATTCGAGGTCCCCGAGCAGACGAAGATCATCGTCAGCGGGATCGACAAGCAACTCGTCGGCCAGGTTGCGGCGAACATCCGTCGCGTCCGTCCGCCCGAGCCATACAAGGGCAAGGGCATCCGATACGTCGACGAGCACGTACGCCGCAAGGCCGGGAAGGCAGGGGTGGCCTGATGAGAGGCTCACGTACAGACGCTCGGCGACACCGCCACTTCCGGGTCCGCAAGAAGGTGCACGGCACCGCCACTCGGCCCCGGCTCGCGGTGTTCCGCAGCAACCGATACATCTACGCACAGATCATCGACGACGACAAGGGTGTCACGGTGGCTTCGGCCTCCAGCCGCGAGGGCAAGCTCGCGAAGAAGACCCTCACCGTCGAGACCGCAACCGAGGTCGGGAAGCTCATCGGCTCCCGGGCCAAGGACGCAGGAATCGACGAGATCGTCTTCGACCGCGGTGGGTTCGCCTACCACGGGCGCGTCAAGGCGCTGGCCGACGGAGCCCGGTCCGCCGGGTTGGAGTTCTAGGAGCGCTATGACGAACCGAGACAACAGCAATCGCAGAGACCGCAGGGATCGCAGGGACCGCAGGGAACGCCGCGAACCGGAGTTCGACGAGAGAGTCATCGCGATCAACCGCGTCGCCAAGGTCGTCAAGGGTGGCCGCCGATTCTCGTTCACGGCTCTCGTGACCGTCGGAAACGGCAAGGGCAAGGTCGGTATCGGCTACGGCAAAGCCAAGGAAGTCCCCATGGCCATTCAGAAGGGCATGGAGATCGCCAAGAAGAACATGTTCGACGTGCCGATGGCCGGTCAGACGATCATCCACGAGGTGATCGGTGTACAGAGCGCTTCACGCGTCCTGCTCAAGCCGGCAGCACCCGGTACCGGGGTCATCGCCGGCGGTGCCGTCCGTCAGATCCTCGAAGCCGCGGGCATCAAGGACGTGCTTGCCAAGTCGCTCGGGTCCCCGACCCATGTGAACGTGGCGAAGGCAACCGTGAACGCCCTCCAGTCCCAGTCGCGGCCCGATGAAGTGGCCAAGGCACGGGGCAAGCGGGCGGAAGAACTGTTCCCACCGGCGTTGCTCGCCGCATACCGGTCGGCCGAACTGATGAAGACCCAGGCGGGTTCCTGATGGCCGAGACGTTGAAGATCACATTGGTGCGGAGCACGATCGGCGAGAAGCCGAAGGTGCGTGCAACCGTTGAAAGCCTCGGGCTTCGCAAGATCAATCATTCGGTCGAGCGGCCCGATACGCCGGACGTGCGTGGCATGGTGTTCCGTGCGAAGCATCTCCTCGAAGTGGAGGAAATCGGATGAAACTCCATCATCTCCGACCTGCAGAAGGGTCGAAGAAGCGCAAGATCCGCGTCGGACGCGGTGAAGGCGGACGGCGTGGAAAGACCGCCGGTCGCGGCACGAAGGGTCTCAAGGCCCGGAGCAAGGTGCGTCGCGGCTTCGAGGGTGGCCAGATGCCGTTGCAGCGGCGGATGCCCAAGCTGCGCGGATTCCGCAACCCGAACCGTGTCGAGTACACGGTCGTGAACGTCGAACGTCTCAACGACTTCGACGCGGGGAGCACGATCACCGTCGACGACCTTCGGAACCGAGGTCTGGTGAAGCATCGCGGCAAGATCAAGGTGCTCGGCGAGGGCGACCTCGATCGGGCACTGACGGTCAAGGCCCATGCATTCAGCCTGGGAGCCGTTGAGAAGATCAAGGCCGCTGGAGGCACCGTCGAGGTCGTCGAGGACTAGCCGTCCCGACTACTACTACCGTGCCAATCACCGGCAAGAGGAGCATTCGAACCACATGCTGACCGCCTTCAGGAACGCGTTCCGGATCCACGATCTGCGGAACAAGATTCTCTTCACGCTGTTTATCTTCGTCCTCTACCGGCTCGGGACTACGGTCCCGGTGCCCGGTGTGGACCTGGGTGCGATCAAAGAGTTCACCGATCGGGCTACGGACTCAGGGTTCGTCGGTCTGTTGAACCTGTTCTCCGGCGGTGCGTTGACGCGTCTGTCGGTGTTCGCCCTGGGGATCATGCCGTACATCACGGCGTCGATCATCCTTCAGTTGCTCGCGGTCGTGATCCCGAAGCTGCAGGCGCTGCAGGAAGAAGGGGAGACGGGGCAGAAGGTCATCACCCAGTGGACGAGGTATCTGACCGTCATCCTGGCGCTCCTCCAGTCGACCGGCTTCTCGTTCCTCTTCCACTCCGGACAGCTGACGGGCGGCGTCGATCTGATCCCGGACTACACCCCCCGAAACGTCATCATCATCGTGGTCACCATGACGGCAGGCACCGCGCTGCTCATGTGGTTCGGTGAGCTGATTACCCAACGAGGCGTCGGCAACGGCATGTCGCTGCTGATCTTCGTGTCGATCATCTCGCAGATCCCATCCCAGTTGGTGATCCTGAATGCCAACTCGCAGACCTATCAGTTCATCGTCATCGTGACCGTGATGATCGCCTTGACGGTCGGGATCATCTTCATCGAACAGGGACAGCGGCGGATCCCCGTCCAGTTCTCCAAACGCGTCCGCGGCCGCAAGGTCATGGGCGGCCAGTCCACCTATATCCCGCTGAAGGTGAACATGGCCGGCGTGATCCCGGTCATCTTCGCGACGTCGATCATGTACTTCCCTGCGCTGATCGCATCGATCCTGCCGCCGACCGGCTGGGGCGCCACCGTACGGAACTGGATCGACAACAACCTTCTCTCGTCGAGCGGCGGCGGGTTCTCGCCGAGCCTCTGGTACATCTTCGTACTTGCACTGCTCGTGGTGTTCTTCACCTACTTCTACACGGCGATCCAGTTCGACCCGGAACGTCAGGCCGACATGATCCAGCGCCAGGGCGGGTTCATCCCCGGGATCCGTCCCGGACGTGCGACGGTGAACTACCTGCAGCACGTCCTGAGTCGTATCACGCTCCCGGGCGCCATGTACCTGGCCGTCGTGACGGTCCTGCCGTCCATCCTCGGATGGATCTGGGGTGTCCCGGTCGGCCTGTCCGGCGTTTCGATCATCATCGTGGCCGGTGTGGCGCTCGAGACGATGAAGCAGGTCGAGTCGCAGTTGATGATGAGGAACTACGAGGGCTTCCTCAGCTGAGTTGAGGGAATCAGCAGGAAGTAGGAAGTAGAAAGCAGAAAGAGCGGGCGGCCTTCGGGCCGCCCGCTTCGTGCGTCCGGCGGCGGCACGGTTTGCGTCCAGTAACCTGTGCTGACATTCGATCAGGAGAGATCAATGGGAAGACGGATCCTGTTCATCGGGCCCCCCGGGGTCGGGAAGGGCACCCAGGCGAAACGGCTGGTCGATGCGCTCGGCGTTCCGCACGTCGCAAGCGGTGACATGCTCCGGGAAGCCGTGGCGAACGACACCGAGCTCGGAAGGGAGGCCGTCCGCTACATGGAGGCGGGAGAACTCGTCCCGGACAAACTCGTGATCGCGATGATCGAACGGCGACTCCGGAAGCAGGACGCGTACTGCGGCTATGTGCTCGACGGCTTCCCACGCAACGTTCGCCAGGCTGAAGCACTCACCGAGACACTCGGCGACGATGCGATCGACACGGTGCTCGTGTTGGAAGTGACCGAGGAGGAGATCGTCGAACGTCTGCTGAAGCGCGCAGCAATCGAGGGACGTTCCGATGACGACGAACCCACGATTCGCCACCGACTCGAGATCTTCCGCACCGAGACCGAGCCGCTGATCGACTATTACACCGACAAGGTGCAACGCGTCGACGGAGTCGGAACGATCGACCAAGTGTTCTGCCGGGTCGTGAGCGGTATGATCTGCTGATGGCCAGAGCAGGAGTCATTACCCGGAAGAAGCCGGAAGATTTCGAGAAGATGGTGATCGCCGGACAGTGCGTCGCCGCCATGCATCAAGCGGTGCGGGAGGCGGCTGCTCCGGGTGTCACCACGAGCGAACTCGACCGGATCGCCGCCGAGGTTGTTCGGGACCGAGGGTGTAGACCGTCGTTCCTCGGCTATCACGGATTCCCCGCCACGATCTGTGCGTCACCCAACTCGGCGAT
>JANTHO010000061.1 GCA_024762335.1 Acidimicrobiia bacterium
GGAAGGACACGCTCTACCGGCGGTGGAAATCGAAGGAGATGCTCGTCCAGCACCTGCTCTCGGAGCTTTCGGCGGAGAACGCCCCGATCCCGGACGTGGAGGACCCCCGATACGCCCTGTTCATCTTCCTGCAGAACATCGTTCGGCTCAACACCCGATCGGACTTCGGGGCGATCCTGGCCGGAATCGTCGGAGAATCGGCACGGAATCCGGCGATGGCATCCGCGTTCCACCGGTTCTGGGCCGAACGTCGCAGCATCGCCGCAGACCTCGTTCGCCGGGTCGTCGGGCCGGGAGAAACGGACCGGAGAATCGACCACATCCTCGACCACATCCTCGGATCGATCTACTACCGCCTCCTTCTCTCAGGAGACCCGATCGACGACGAATACCTGTGGGATCTCATCGTCCCGCTCCCGTGGTCGGCCGAGGAACCACAAGATCAAGACCAATCGAACTGAAAGAGGAGCAACCGAAATGAATACACAGGAACACATCGTCGCCGTCGTCGAGCCGAGTCTCGACGGAGAAGCAACCATTGAGATCGCCCGCAAAGCCGTCGACGGGGGAGCACGCGCCACCGTCGTCGTGCTCGTCAGCCGCGGAACCATGAGCGACATCGAGAATTTCGCCGAGTCCGAAAGCCTCACCGTGCCGGACGCAAGCGAGATCTACTTCGACCGTCTCGCAGAGACCTACTCGAACCGGATCGGCAGCCGCGAACGAGTGGACGTCGTCACCGAGAGCGCATATTCAGGCCGGAGCGTTTTCGAGAAGGCCTCCCGGGTCGGTCCGACGACCATCGCCATGCCTCAGAGGCTCGCCAATCGGCGCGCCTGGCGCTCGTCGGTAGCATCAGCCGACGTCCCCGTCCTGATCGCACCGGCCCCGGCGGCCTAACTGACTGTGACCGTGCGCTCGGATACGAGACGCTCGCGATCAACAGCGACACCGATCCCCGGTGCGTCGGGCGCCATCCAGAAGCCGCCGGGCATCTCGATCGGCGGGTCCACGAGGTCGTGTTCGAAGTGATGCGCGGATGGGGTTGAGTCGGCGGGCAGTTCGAGACCCCGGCATGTAGCCAGCGCCAGATTGAAGCTTTTACCGACGCCGGTGTCGACGAGCCCCCCGACGAAGGCCGGGACGCTGACGTCGGCACACCACGCCGCCGCGTCCCGGCTTCTGATCCAGCCGCCCATGCGCGGCGCCTTGACGTTCAGGATCCCCAGGGCACCGATGCTGTGGGCGAGGCGAGCCGTCTCGAAATCGTGGATGCCGTCGTCGAGGCAGATCGGTGTCCGCATCGTCTCCGCTAGCTCGGCGTGGAGATCGAGTCGATTGCCCGGGAACGGCTGCTCGAGCATGAGGAGGTCGAAACGGTCAAACGCTGCAAGGTCCTCCAGATCTTGCCGTCCGTACGCTTCGTTCGCATCGGCCATCAGGGGGATGTCGGGGTAGCGGTCCCGGATCGCCGACAGCACATCGACATCTCGTCCGGGTGTGATCTTGATCTTGACCCGACTCGTATCTGCCGCGACGGCGTTGTCGACCCGACGAAGCAGATCATCCAGGTCGCCCTCGATGCCGATCGAGGTGCCGCACGGCACCCGGTCTCGTTCGCCTCCGAGGAATCGGTAGAGCGGGAGATCGGCGCGTTTCGCAAGCAGATCGAGGATCGCCCCCTCCAACCCCGCTTTGGCGAACGACCACCCTCGGACACGATCGAACACCGCGGGCACCTCTTCAGGTCGGTCGAAGTCAGCGGCCAGCGCCATCGGTGCCAGGAAGTCGCGCAGCATCAACAGCGCCGTCGAACGGGTCTCCGGATAGAACCACGGGTTGTCGCTGATCGCGACTTCGCCGAATCCCCGGAGCCCTTCGGACTCGACCTCGACGATGAGGACCGGCCGATCGACCTCGCGCTCAACGCTCGTCACGAACGGCGCACGCAAGCCCAATGTGACTGCGTGAACATGGACTGCATCGAGACGCACGACTACTCCCGGGCCGGATCGACCACACGATACGCCCAACCGCCCGGCCGGAGTTCGACGCCCGTCACGATCGCTCCGCCGTCGATGAGCGGCCGGAGTCGATCTCTGAGACGAAGGACTGCTTCGTGTACCGGGATCAAATCGGACGCTTCCCCGGTCGGCGGAATGTCAACAAGAGTCGGTGGTCCCGTTGCCATGGCGGGGGATCCTGTGAGATCCCAGGTGACCGACAGGCGATCGCTCGGGGCATCCTCGCCCGTTCTCGAGGCAGGATCGAGCTTCCCCGGCATCGATCCGTAACAGTTCTCGATCCAACGGTCGCCGACGGCACCGAGCCGGTTGAGATTGAACCGTGCATTGCCGACCATGAGCGGATCGAACGTCCAGACGATCCGGTCGATGCCGCTGTCACGGCACCAGCGCGCGTGGTACCGCTTGAGAGAGGCCCCGATGCCCCGTCCCTGAAACTCCGGATCGACGCACAAGGTGTGGGAGTGGTGGAACGGGCCGTGTTCATTCCAACCGGCGAACGACCACAACCCACCGACCAGCCGATCTCCGATCGAGGCGCCCATGCAAACGCCTCCTGCCAGAAGCGACCCCCGCATGTCGACGACGTTGGGAACGGGATCACCGAAGACTCCGGCGAAGAGCGCAGTGAGTTGTTCCAGGTCGTCGGGCGCATCGAGAGCTCGCATCTCAACATCGGCTGCACTCGTCATCAACACTGCTCCAATCCGGAACCGATCCGGTCGGTACCTTAGGTACGCCGGGTCTGCGGAAGTGCTGTGAGACCCTACCCATAGTCCGCGGATCCGGCCATGCTGGATGACGACATTCCGAGGAGGATGAGACCCGATGCGTTCGCACTACCTGAAGGCGCTCTTTGCGCCGAAATCCGTTGTCATGTTCGGCGCAAGCGAACGGGCCGATTCCGTGGGCAAGGTCGTGTTTGAGAACCTCCTCAACGGTGGATTCGACGGTGAGATCTACGCCATCAATCCCAAACGGGACGAGGTGCAGGGGCAGAAGGCGTATCCGGATCTGGAGTCCATCGACCATGCCATCGACCTCGCAGTTGTGGCGACGCCCGCATCGACGGTTCCCGGCATCGTGGAAGAGTGCGGCACGCACGGCATCAAGTCGATGATCATCCTCTCCGCCGGATTCCGCGAGGTCGGACCCGCCGGCAGGGCACTCGAAGACAAAGTCCTCGACCTTGCCCGGTCGTACGGCATTCGCTTCCTCGGCCCGAACTGTCTCGGTCTGATTCGGCCGAGCATCGGGCTGAACGCCACCTTCGGCAACAACAACGCTTCGGAAGGCGGAGTGGCGCTCGTCTCACAGTCGGGCGCTTTGTGCACCGCGTTCCTCGACTGGGCCGAGAACCGTGACGTCGGATTCTCCGCGGTGGTATCGACCGGGATCGCCGCCGACGTCGACTTCGGCGACATCCTCGATTACCTCGCATCCGATCCGAAGACACAGAGCATCATCCTCTACGTCGAAGGCCTCCATGACGCCCGCACGTTCATGAGCGGCCTCAGAGCCGCTGCCCGGGCCAAGCCGGTCGTCGTCATCAAGGCGGGACGCCACTCGGAAGGTGCGGCCGCCTCCATGTCGCACACGGGAGCCCTCGTCGGCGGTGACGAAGCGTTCACCGCAGCGCTCAACCGGTCGGGCGTCGTTCGGGTGCAGACGATCAGCCAGGTGTTCGCCGCCGCGGGCACGCTCTCGTCTCGCTACCGCAGCAGCGGCGACCGGATCGCGATCATCACCAATGCCGGCGGTCCGGCCGTGCTCGCGGCAGATCACGTTTCGGACGTCGGACTCAATCTGGCGGAGATCGGCGAAGAGACGGTCGAGAAGCTCGACGCCGTGCTCCCTTCAACCTGGTCCCACCGCAACCCGGTGGACATCATCGGGGACGCCCCGCCGGAGCGATACAAGGACGCCATCGATATCTGTCTCAAGGATCCGGACGTCGACGGCGTGCTCGTCATCCTCACGCCGCAGGCAATGACCCGGCCTCTGGATGTGGCCGAAGCCGTCCGGGATGCAGCCGAACGCAATCAGAAGCCGATCGTCACGTCGTGGATGGGCGGCAAGCAAGTGAACCCGGCCAGGCAGGCGTTCCGGCAAGCAAAGATCCCGACGTTCAACACCCCGGAAGCGGCCGTCGATGCCTTCGGATACCTCGCCGCGTATCGGGCGAACCAGAAGCTGCTGTTGCAGACGCCCGCCCGACGATCCATCTACCACGAGGAGCCGGACACCGAGGCCGCCCAACTCATCATCGAGAGCGCCATCAATGAGAAGCGGAGCGTGCTCACCGAGCCCGAATCGATCGCTCTGCTGCAGGCGTTCGGTATTCCAACCGTTCGCAACGCTCTCGCTCGAACTCCGGAGGAGGCGTTGGTGGTCGCCGTCTCGATGGGATTCCCCGTCGCCATGAAGATCTACTCGGAGGACATCTCTCACAAGTCCGACGTCGGGGGCGTCAAACTCGGTATCCGGAGCGCGGGCGACGTGCGCGGCGCCTACCGGGACCTGATGGAACGGGTCCACAAGGCCCGGCCGGACGCGAACCTCGAAGGCGTGACCGTGGAGCAGATGCGCACTTCGGGCAACAGCCGCGAGGTCATGGTCGGTGTGCTCAAGGACCCGGTGTTCGGACCGGTGATCAGTTTCGGAGCCGGTGGAACCTGGGTCGAGGTGATGAAAGACGTGGTCGTGGCTCTTCCGCCGCTGAACGAGCGGCTCGCCAACAATCTCATCTCGCGGACGAAGATCGCCAAGATGCTCGGCCAGTTCCGCAACATGCCGGCGGCGAACGTGGATGCGCTCGTCGATGTTCTGCTGCGCGTGTCGAACATGACGTGCGAGCTGCCGTGGATCGAAGAGATGGACATCAACCCGCTGTTCGTCGATGAGAACGGCGTCGTTGCCGTCGACGCACGGATCGTCGTGGGGATCCCACGGCCATCGACCGATCCGTACAACCACATGGCGATTCACCCGTATCCATCGGACCTCGAGACGCACTGGCAACTCCCGGACGGCACCGACGTCACGATCCGGCCGATTCGCCCCGAGGACGCCGAGATCGAAGCGGAGTTCGTCCGGAACCTGTCGGAAGAGACCAAGTACTTCCGGTTCATGCATGCCGTGCACGAACTCACTCCTGAGATGCTGGTTCGGTTCACCCAGATCGACTACAACCGGGAGATGGCGCTGATCGCCGTGACCGGCGACGCCGGTCACGAGATTGAGCACGGTGTCGTGCGGTACGTCACCAACCCGGACAAGAACAGTTGCGAGTTCGCGCTGGTCGTCTCGGATGAACTACAGGGCCACGGGATCGGCCAGCGCATGCTCACCCGACTGATGGAGGTTGCGAGATCGAGGGGACTCGACATGATGGAAGGTGAGGTGCTGGCAAACAATCGCAAGATGCTCGACCTCGTCAGATCCATCGGGTTCCAGGTCCAACCCAGCGAGGACGACCCCGCAATCAAGTACGTCTGGGTCGACCTCTAACCCTCTTCACGCCTATCGCGTTGCCTACGGTGACAGATGGTTCAGATCAACGCCAGACGCCGAGGGGAATGACGGAGGGGTCCACGGCCGGGGTGTTGGGGCGGATCGGGGGGATCGGTTCGTAGACCGAACCGGGTTCGGGGCGCGGATCCGGTTCGCCCTTGTTCGGCCACATCGACATCGCGCGTTCCGCCATCGTCGTGATCGTGAGCGATGGGTTGACCCCCAGGTTCGCCCCCACAGCGGCGCCGTCGATGACGTGAAGCGTCGGATGGCCGAAGACGCGGTGGTACGCGTCGATGACACCCGACGACGGGTCGGCGGCAACGGGGGCGCCTCCGAGGATGTGGGCCGTGGTTGGACGGTTCAGGAGCACTTCGTTGATGGAACTCATCGGATCACCGTCCATTGCTCTTGCGGCGATCTTCGCCGCCTCGTTTGCGATGGGGATGTAGATGGGATTCGGATCTCCGTGGCCCTGACGGGAAACGACGCGGGTACCGAACAAACCCCGCCTGCGGAACAGTTGCAGCGAATTGTCGTAGCTCTGCATGACGAGAAGAATCACGGAGCGTTCCGCCCACCGGCGCACCGACATCGATCGGAACCACTGGATCGGATGCCGGACCATGTTCCCCAGGTACCGGAGCGGTCGTGGCATGCCTGGACCACCGTCGGTGAGAAGCGTGCCCAACAGACCCATCACCGAGCTGCCCTTCGGATAGCGGACCGGCTCGATGTGGGTGTGCGGCTCCGGATGAATCGACGACGTAATCGCCACGCCCTGGGAGTAGTCGATGCTCGTATCGTGAGCCGTTGCCCCGAGCAGCACCTCCGAGTTCGTTCGGACGAGCTGGCCGACCTGATCCGACGCGGAGGGGATTCGCCCCTTGTCTGCGAGCTTGAGAAGGAGGCGCGTCGTCCCGAGCGCCCCGGCTGAGAAAACGACCTGGTCGGCGAAGAAGACGCCCTTGTCGGCCCCGGTGCGCGGTCCGGGGCGTTGCGTCGAGATCATCCACCGGCCGCTCGGCAACTGCTCGATGTCGACGACCTCCGTGTCCGCATGGACGACGGCGCCGCCCTTCTCGGCGAGGTAGAGGTAATTCTTGTCGAGCGTGTTCTTCGCATTCTGGTTGCAGCCGACCATGCAGGCCCCAACCGAGGTGCATCCCGCACGCCTCGGGCCGGCACCCCCGAAGTAAGGATCGTCCACTTCGACTCCCGGCTCTCCGAGGAACACGCCGATCTGCGTGGGCTGGAATGTGTCCCCAACGCCGAGTTCGCTCGCGATCTCGCGCATCACGTCGTCGGCCGGGGTATCGGCCCGGGCCGTGGTGACACCCAGCATGCGTTCGGCGAGCGTGTAGAACGGCGCGAGCTCGGCCTTCCAGTCGGTGACGTTCCCCCACTGGGGGTCCGTGTAGAACGAATCGTGGGGCCTGTAGAGGGTGTTCGCGTAGACGAGCGACCCGCCTCCGACGCCCGCACCGGAGAGAACGAGCACGTTGCTGAGCAGATCGAGACGCTGGATCCCGTACATGCCGAGCCGCGGTCCCCACACGAACCGTTTGACATCCCAGTTGGTGGTTGGGAACTCCCCGGTCCGGTAGCGGCGTCCGGCTTCGAGCACGCCCACCCGGTAGCCCTTCTCCGTCAGACGAAGCGCTGAGACGCTCCCGCCAAAACCCGATCCGACGACAACGACGTCGTAGTCACGCTTCATGACGGAGATCGTAGCCATCTCGCCATAGGGGTCTCGTCGTCTGAGACCGAAGGTTTAGAACTCGGCCGCACCCCAGACGGGGATCTGCGCACCGTCGATTACGGCCGAGCGGTGACTCGTGAGGAAATCGATGACGTTCGCGATCTCCGCCGGTTTCGGCCAATTGACGTAGTCCGAGTAGGGGAGAGCCGCCCGCGTCCGCTCCGTGTCGATGACGGACGGGAGGATGACGTTGCAGGTCACGTTCGTGTCATTCAGCTCGCGTGAAACGGACTTCGCCAGGGCGATGACCCCAGCCTTCGCAACGTTGTACGCGGCCTGACCCGCGGGGGGATCGATCGCCTGTCTGCTCCCGAGCATGACGATCCTGCCCCAATCCAAACTCCGCATGTGCGGAATCGCTGCTCGGACGGCGTTGAACGTCGAGCGGAGATTCAGGTCGATCATCCGGTCGAATCGCACGTCGTCGGTCTCATGGACATCGCGCCCCCCTGCCCAGCCTCCGACGAGACAGACGAGGACGTTGGGCGGCCCGAACGTGTCGACGGTTTCTTGGACGAACCGGTTCGTGGCAGCGGCATCGATCGCGTCGACCCGACGGAGCAGCAACTGCTCTTCCGGCAGATCGATCTCGCTCTCGAGCTTGGCTGCCTGCTCGGGCGCGATGTACGACACGCCGAGTCTGAAACCCCGCTGCACGAGGAGGGGTATCAGCGCTCGACCAACCGAGCCGGCCCCCCCGGTGACGATGGCAATGTTCGATTCGGTCATGGGTCCACCATAGCCAGTGAGGCCGCAGTCTGACGTTCACGCCACGCGCCTCGCGGGGTGGTACGATGTGCTCGGAGCTAGCCAAGGAGCCGAAAATGGCGGAGATCAAACTCGAGGACATTGGAAAGATCTACCCCGACGGAACTCGTGCGGTTGGCCAGGTCGATCTCGAGATTCACGACGGAGAGTTCCTCGTGCTCGTCGGCCCGTCAGGCTGTGGAAAGTCGACGGTCTTGCGAATGATCGCCGGTCTCGAAGAGATCACCGAAGGCAAGCTCTACATCGGCGACCGTCTCGTGAACGATGTGGCTCCGAAGGACCGCGATATCGCGATGGTGTTCCAGAACTACGCCCTCTACCCGCACATGTCGGTGTACGACAACATGGCGTTCGGCCTCAAGCTCCGCAAGACCCCCAAGGACGAGATCAAGCGTCGGGTCCAGGATGCGGCCGAGGTCCTCGAGATCACCGAGTTCCTCGATCGCAAACCGAAAGCATTGTCCGGCGGCCAACGTCAGCGTGTCGCGATGGGGCGGGCCATCGTGCGCGAGCCGATGGCGTTCCTCATGGACGAGCCGCTGTCGAACCTGGATGCGAAGCTCCGTGTCCAGATGCGCACCGAGCTGGGACGGCTCCATCATCGGCTCAACACAACGACCGTGTACGTCACCCACGATCAGGTCGAGGCGATGACGCTCGGGCACCGGGTTGCCGTTCTGCGGCCCGTTTCGGCGAAGCGCCCGTACAACATGCAGCAGGTGGCAGCACCGACCGAGTTGTTCAACGAGCCGGTCAATCTCTTCGTGGCCGGATTCATCGGCAGCCCCGCGATGAACATGATCTACGGGACGCTCTCATCCGATGGGGGCGATGTGTGGTGTTCGTTCGCCGGGAAGAAGATCAAGATCGCCCAGCAGGCGCTCGACCGTCACCCCGGTCTCGAGAACCACATGAACAAACAGCTCGTCGTCGGCATTCGCCCGGGTGAGTTCGAGAACGCTGCGATGCTGCCGGACGACCCCGACCACACGATCGACGTGGTGACGGACGTCAACGAGATGCTCGGCTCCGAGACCTACGTCCACTTCATGCTCCCGGAGGCTCCGGTGATCACGCCGGACATCGAGGAGCTGCTGGCCGACTCGGGAGCCGACTCGTCGAGCCTCGGTGACGAGACGAAGTTCAGCGCCCGCGTGAGTCCCGACATCGACGTTCCGAACGGGTCCGCGATCAAGCTGGTCGTCGATACTGCCAAGATCCACTTCTTCGATCCCGAGACCGGCGACCGGATCGGCTTGAACGCAGGCTGACGGGCCGATCGGGTACGACGAACGGCGACTTCCGGCGTTCTCTGCTCCGGAGAAGCACGTATACGCACCTGCGAGCCCTGGGTTCGCATGGCACCTGGGAGTTCGGGGGGTTAGCGGCGTTCGGTGACGACGATGCCGACGGGTTCGAGCGCCTCGAACAGTGTGGGGCCGTCGACGGCCCGGTGCATCGTGTGCACACCCTTCTCGGTGATCTCCCCGCGGACCGCGAGGTCGATGAGCGCCGTCGCCGGGAACGCCGTTGTGCGTGCCAGGGCCGAGAACCGGCCGTCGTGGACATCTTCGATCTCGAGGGTTCGTGCCGTCTCATCCGTTTCGATCGACACCCGGACGAGCACGAGATCGTCGTCGCTTCGGGGCAGCGTGCGTTCCAGCGCCTCGAGCAACACCGATCGCGGTGAAGGGTCACCGGTCTCGTCGAAGAGACCCAGTTCCCGGATCGCGGCGAAGATGCGTCCGTGACCGGGGAACCTGAGGGTCTTGTACTCGAGATCGTCGACGGATCCTGCGTGGACGGCGCACATCGTCGACGTGCCGCCTGCCGTCGAGAAAGCTTCGAGGGGACCCCACCCCTCCCATTCGACGTCTTCGAAGCGGGTCAGTGGATCGACGGTTCGATAGACGCCGTCTTCGATGACCTCGCACGGTTCGGCGTACTCGTTGATCAGCCCGGCGGGGCTGAACGCCAGTTGATATCCGAGTGTCCCGACCGGCACCCGGGGGAGTGCACCGACCCGCATCTGAACGGAACGTGGATGACCGGCGGTCGTCGTGATCAGATACTCGGCCATCACATTTGCGAGTCCCGGAGCGAGGCCGCAGTCGGGAGCGACGAGCACGCCTGCCTCGAGCGCATCGTGATCCAGTTCGGCCTGACGCGCGACGACCGTCGGGTTGCCCCCGAAGTCCGCGTAGTGAGCACCCGCACGGATCGCCGCGGCAGCGACGCCGAGGCCGAACCGGTAGGGCACGGCAGAGACGACGGCGTCGAACCCCTCCATGAGCCCGGTGAGGGCGGCATCGTCGGCGACGTCGACGGTGACGGCTGTCGCTCCGAACTCCCCGGCGACGGCTTCTGCCGCTTCGCTGTCGGCGTCTGCGACTGTGACCGCGTGGCCTCTGCGAACCAGGTCCCAGACCGCTGCCGAGCCGACGATTCCCGCACCGAGAACGAGCGTTCGAGTGGCCA